>CAZUAX010000217.1:104-6283 GCA_964618435.1 uncultured Solibacteraceae bacterium | reverse complement strand
AGGAGCACGGTACCATCGCCATGGGAGCGTATGAGCGTGATTCCCAGCGACTGTTGCGGATGGACGCTCTCGCCACCAGCAAAGATCACATAGTAGTTGCCAGGGCGATTGGCATAGTAGTAGAGCGAGTTCGTTTGGCTGTCCTGCTTGATGTGGTTGAAGGGGTGGCTATCCGCGCAAGGCAGTGCGGACAGGGCCTCGCGATGGAGTTCCTGGCTCACGACGCCCAGGCGGTGCCGCCGGTGGAGGAAGGCTTCCGGGCTATAAGCGTTGGGGTTGCCCACCTCTAACTCCGGCAGATTCGGCCAACGCGCGGCAAGAATCTTTCGCTGGTCGCTGGCCCATTTGGCGCGGGCGGATTCATCTAGCTGAAAGGCGCGACCAAGCCTGACGGTCTCGGCAAGGGGCAGCCCGTTGTTATACGGCATTCCGTCGTCCATCGACAGAAAACTACGGGAGCCTTGGGTGTTGATGGCCGCGTTCAGATAGTACCCATTACGATCTCTTTCGATGGAGACGTTCCATACCAGCCAGACGTAGTACTCCTTCATCATGTCCACAAACAGGGGCTCCAGCCCCGTGCCCTGCGCGTAGTGCCAAGCCATGCGCAGGTTGCTGAAGTGGGTTCGAAGGGCTTCGCCCATATCGGGTCCGCCCGCATTGTAGAAATAACCAAGCGGGCTTTGAAAGTCGCGCATGCTGGAGCGCATACGGGTTTCCAAAGTGGCACGCATTTCCTGGTCTGGATAAAGCGCAAGATAGGCCAACGCCCCCGCCCATACGCCGCTGTACTCGCTTGCGGATCGTTTACCCTGCTCGTAAAACTCAGCCTTGTACAGCACGGCAAGCACCGCCTTGCGCTGCGCCTGGGCCACCTGCCGTAAGAGGTCTTCATTGATGGGCGGACCTTCGGCGAGGTAATGCAGAGTCTCCCCCATGTACTTCGCTGCCGATGATGTTGCCGAAAGGCTCCATTGTTGCTCGCCGTGTTCGCTGAACGCTCCATCCGGACCCTGCATCTGCATCCAGTAAGAAAGTGCCGCCTCCAGGCGGTGGCGAAGCTGCTGGCTGCCATACCAAGGGTTCCATGAACGCTTCTGGCTGTAGAAGTAGGCAATGGAGAGGAGATTCTCCATCACTCGGGCATTGTGAGGCTGGTTGTCCTTTGCCTCGCGCCACACGGACGCCCGAATAAATCCGCGATGAGGGTCCTCGGGTTCCACCGCGGTGGCGATTTTGTGGAAATGCGCCACGTAATAGGGAAGATCAATTTCGGAGTCGGTAAACGCATCCAGACCGATAGCCTGCATGTCGGCGGGTGGAATGGTATCCCAAACCTGAGCCCGAGCAACATCTGGAAGACCCAGCGTCGCGATGGCAAAGCACAGCACGGCACCCGCGAAAAAACGAAGCCAGGCTTGCCGCGAATGCCTGTTGGACGGAATAGCCCTCATTCCGTCTATGGTGGCGGGTTGGCTAGGGAATTGGCAAACGAAAACATTTCACTGCACGAAATGCCCTGCCGCGACGTCACCTGAATGTCACGCCTGATTTTTGCTTATGCGCCTGATTGTCTTGATGTTGCTTGCCTCCGCGTTGCTCTGCGGCGCCGATGCCAACAGGCTTGCGCGTCAGGCTGCGCAGGCGGCCCGCAATGGGGACTATGTGCGGGCGCACACGCTGTATGCCGAAGCGGCGCGGCTGCAACCGTATTCGAGTTTTGCCGCGCAGAGCCAGGCAATGCTAAGTACTGCTGCCCGCCGCAACCTGCTGGCCGCGCCCGCGATGCCCGGCGACGGTGCCTCCGATGGCGGCAATGAATCGCTTGACGAAGAATTGCTTAGCGACATCATCACGGAGGATGACCTGAAGGAAACCCTCCAGCCCCTGCCACCGCTCCAATTAGCGGCCCGCGGCGACATGGTGCAATTGAACCAGAAGGCCCCTCTTCGCAAGTTGTGGGAGGAAACCCTGGGGCTCTACGGCTTGGACGTTGTGTTCGATGAAGCAGTCCGAGACGCGCAGCCATTGGACCTGGTGCTGGATGGGGCATCCTATCGGGACGCCATTCGCGCGCTGGAGCTTACTACCAACACGCTGGCCTTCCCCGTAACTGAGCGTCTGTTGCTGGTGGCCCCCAACGACCAGAACACGCAAACCCGCCTGGAGCCCACCGCCGCCGTGGCCATCCCGATTCCCATGAGCATCCAGACCGAAGATGCGCAGGAGATCGCCAACGCGCTGCGACAGGCGCTTGAGATCCGAGCGTTGATGGTGGATGGCGCTCGCCGGCTTCTGCTTGTCCGCGATCGCTACGCGCGCGTGCTGCTGGCCCAAACGCTTGCCCAGGAATTGATGCACGCTCCACAAGACATCGTGCTGGAAGTAGAGTTGCGCGAAGTGAACCGCCGGTCGCTGAACCGCTATGGCATCAACTGGCCCACGAACTTCCCCGCCGTCCTGTTCACGACATGGATGAACAATCGCGTTCAGGCGTCTGCCGCGCTCAGCTATCTCGGCTTCGGCGCAAACCCTGTGGTTGGCATTGGACTGAGCGCGGTAGAGGCTGTCGCATTTATGAGCCGCTCAGAATCGCAGACGCACTATCGGGCGGAGATGCGCTCGAGTTCCGGGCGTGAAGTGACCTTAAATCTTGGCCAGCAGTATCCTGTGGTGCAGCAGAGTTTCCTCACCGCGCCTACCGAGCAGCCTGGCAGCACGACGTTCTTCCCGCAGGTGCAATTCCGGCAGCTAGGCTTCGCGCTGAAGGCCAAGCCCTATGTGTGGCGTAACCAGGTGACGCTGGACCTGGAAACCACGGTGGAACTGCTCACTGGCGAGTCAGTGAACGGAATTCCCGTGTTCAGTAATCGGGAAATGATTACCCGCGTGAGGCTGGAGGCTGGGCAGACCGTAGTGATCGCTGGGCTCATGAACCGAGATGAGGCCATCAACCTGAGCGGGCTTGCCGGACTGGGGCGGCTTCCCGGCATCGGAGCCCTGTTCCGACAGACCACCACACAGCGGGAAGACGTAGAATTATTGATTCTGCTGACACCGAGGGTTGTGCAAAGCGGGGCACAGCGGAACAGTTCCGTTCCGCTCTATAGCGGAACCGCAACACGGTTTTTGGCGCCCCTCTGATATCCTCAAGAGTTATGTCCAAAATGCTAGAAGAAATCCGCCAACAACCGGCGGCGCTTGAGCGCACGCTTCAGGCGGAAACCCCTTCCATTGAGGCGCTACGCAAGCGCCTAACGGCGAAACGCCCGCGCTATATCGTGCTGGCCGCCCGCGGAACTTCCGATAATGCCGCCCAGTTTGCCAGGTATCTGATTGAAATCACAACAGGTATCCCCGTTTCCCTGGCTGCGCCTTCCATTTACACCTTGTACCGGGCCGAACTGCACCTCCGGGATGCGCTGGTGGTGGCGGTTTCTCAATCCGGGGAATCCACAGACATCAATCTGGTGCTGGAGTCGGCCGCCAAGGCGGGCGCGCAGACCGTGGCGATCACCAATGAGGCGGAAAGCACCATGGCCAAGCTCGCGCAGGATACGATCCTGGTGCGCGCTGGCCGGGAACTAAGCGTGGCGGCCACCAAGACCTATACCGGGCAATTGATGGCATTCTACCTGCTGGCCTACGCACTGGGTGCCCCGATTTCGTTGGATCACCTGCGCCGGATTCCAGCGAGCGCGGAGAGCGCACTGGGCCTCTACGAACAGGTGTATGACGCGGCAATTCGGTATCGCTTTATGCAACATGCGGTAGTAGTGGGCCGCGGCATCAACTATGCAAATGTCTTCGAGTTCGCCTTGAAGATGATGGAAACCTGCTACGTAATTGCAGAGCGCTTTTCCATTGCAGACTTCCACCATGGGCCTATCGCCATGCTGGAGCGTGACTTCCCGGTGTTTCTGTTTGCGCCTCCTGGCGTGGCGGGCGAAAGCGCCACCGGCCTTCTGGAAAAGGCACGTTCCCTGCATGCGGAAACGCTGGTGATTACCGACGCCTCCAATGCCGCCATGGCCTCTGTGGCCGAGCGGAAACTGGTGCTGGGCGATATCGTGCACGATTCCGCATTGCCCGACGACCTGTTTACGCCTATTCCCTACATTGTGCCGGCGCAAATGTTTGCTGCCTGTCTGGCAGAGCATAAGGGCCTTGACCCCGATGCCCCACGCACGCTTAGCAAGGTCACCAAAACCATCTAACGGGGAACCGCATTGGTTGGAGTGCCAAATGTTTGAGTTCGCTTGCGGATGAAGGAACCCAGGTGCGGGTGATCTGAAGCCGCAGCGGTTTGAGGAGGTTGGATGTCGTTTCTGGATATGTTTTCGCTGGAAGGAAAGTCTGCCGTTGTGATTGGCGGCGGCGGCGTACTGGCGGGTGAGATCGCTCTTGGTCTGGCCGGTGCGGGCGCGAATGTGGCCATTCTTGGTCGCAGCCAGGAAAAGGCGGATGCGCGTGCAGAAGAAGTGCGGGCATTGGGGCGCCAGGCTCTTGGCCTGAGCGCCGATACCGCCAGCAAGGCAGCCCTGGAAGCCAGTTGCCAGCAGATTTTGGAGGCCTTTGGCGGTATCGACATCCTGGTGAATGGGGCGGGGGTAAATTCTGCTACTCCGTTCTTCGACATCACCGAGGACGAATGGCAGCGCATCGTGGATATCAACCTGAAAGGTGTCTTCCTGGCCTGCCAGGTCTTCGGGAAGGTAATGGTGGATAGCGGGAAAGGCGGGTCTGTCATCAATATCTCGTCTGCTTCCTCTGGGCCGCCGCTTTCCAAAGTTTTCACCTATGGCGTCACCAAGGGTGGGGTAAACCAGATCACCCAGTTCCTGGCACGGGAATGGGCGCCGCAGCGGGTGCGCGTCAACGCAATTCTGCCGGGATTCTTTCCCGCGGAGCAGAACCGCAAGATTCTTACGGAAGACCGGGTTGCGTCCATTTTCCGGCATACACCCATGAACCGGTTCGGCGACGCAAGCGAATTGGTGGGAGCGGCGGTATACCTGGCGTCGGAGAAGGCCTCGTCTTTTGTTACCGGCACCGTGTTGCGGGTAGATGGCGGATTCCTATCGATGACCATCTGACGAAGTTCCTGATCCATCCTCACAAGGCTTGCTAACGTAGCAGCAGCGATGGAGGCGAGGGGCTGGTGTTTTGCCCAATCTCGTGAAAAAATGTGCGGGGTTTTTCCCATTGGCGCTAAACCCCTGATAAGATGATTGCTTGTCACTATTCCGGAGGCTTCCCGTGAAGGTAGTTTCGTTTGTAATTCGCATCTACTCCCTGCTTTTTCACTTGCTCTTTTCCCTGTTTCTTTTGGGATTGTCCATTGTGGGATACGCCTCCAGCGGCGCTGGGTTGCAACTGGGCATGGCGCCTTGGACAGACAATGAATTGGTAGGCTCATTGCTGGCTCTTGGCCTGGGAGGGTTGCTCTTCGTGATCCTGGCCTTCAATGGTGCCCAGCGTTTCCTCTACATGATTTGGACGCTGGTGATGCTCTACCTTCTGGTAAATGGCTATTTCCTTACCAACTACCGGTTTGGCGGTCCTGGAGAATTCGAGTTTGCCATTTACTTCTCGCTGGCCGCCCTGCTGGCCTTCCTGGGAAGCATCCTTCTGCTGCGGCAACCGCTGTTCGACAAGAAGAAATCGCCGAAATAGCCCCGGCAAAGCCACCTTTGGGCGAAAGCAGGGATTTCCGAAGTTGCTGCGAATTTCTTGAATCAGAAATCGTTGCCCCGTACGTAGGTATCAGTAAAGGTATGACACTGAATCCAGGAAACCTTCGCCCCGGTACCGCCGCATTCCTTCTGTTCCGACAAGCAGCACTCTTCGCGGTTCTGGTGTGCACAGCCGCCCTGCTTCCCGCACAGGACTACTACGGCAAATACAATTTCACCGCCGGTGGCGGGATGGCCCTGCCGCAGCAGGACCTGGATGAAGCGTTCACCGCAGCCCCGGTGCTGAACATTAACTTTGGTTACCGCTTTGCGAGGAACTTTCAGGCCGATTTGGGCTTTGATACCGTGTTCGGCGCGGCGGACATTCGCACCTTCACGCGCACCGATATCGGAACCCTGGAAATCAACGACCGCCAGTATTTTTTGCCGATGGGCGGGCGGGTAATTCTGCCGTTTGGCGAGGCGGGTCGTCATGAATTGTAC
>CAZUAX010000217.1:0-94 GCA_964618435.1 uncultured Solibacteraceae bacterium | reverse complement strand
GTTACCGCTTTGCCCGGAACTTTCAGGCCGATTTGGGCTTCGATACCGTGTTCGGCGCGGCGGACATTCGCACCTTCACGCGCACCGATATCGG
>CAZUAX010000216.1:0-6404 GCA_964618435.1 uncultured Solibacteraceae bacterium | reverse complement strand
GCCAGCATGCCCAGATTGATGAGCAGACTCAGGCTTACCAGCAGACGGCGCAACCAGGGCAGTCGCCAGCGATCAAGGCCAAGGCCTATAAGGAAATCTGCGCTGGATGCCGCTGGAATCAGGAAGAGGTACGCGAGATCATAGCGGGCGTAAAAGAAGTAGTTCGCGAACAAAATCACGCCCAGCGACAAGGCGCGAAACCGGGAAAGGGGCCAATAGGCCAGGAATACCAAGCCTAGAAACAGGAAATACGGAACGCTGGGGATGCTCATGCGTGGGCTGCCGCTCTGCCCGGCTAGGGCTTGCGGTAGTAGATTGTCTTCGCATTGCGGCTGTTGCTTACCTGAAATGAGCCATCTTTACGCGCAGCTACCTTTATCCATACGGGCTTGTCCTGCGGCTCCAGACTCGCGATGTACTCATCAGGCACGTTGTGGGAACCTTCATCCAGCACACTCTTCTGGGTTTGCCAGAAGAAGGGTCCGTTATCCCGCAAGGCCTTAATGGCTTTCCATCGCTCCGGGTCACCACCCTTCTTGGCGCCATTGTTCATCACTACCACGCGGGGCTTTACGACGCGCACAAGCACTGGATTGTTGGATGTCTTGAAGCCATGGTGAGTGGTTAGCATCAGGTCGACATCACCAATCTTGTTCACGGGACACACCAGTGCCTGCTCTTCGTTCCAAAGAAGATCCGCGAGGTTCAGGAAGCGGAAGCGCCCATATTCCAGCACGGTACCAATGGACATTTCGTTTTCACTGCCATCACCGGCCATGCTGCTGGCATCCTTGCATGCCGCTGGCTCACCCGTTGCATACCTGGCTTGCAGCGGACGTGGAGCCAGTTCTTTCCGCGCACTCACCACACGGATTGTGGCATCACCCAACCGGAAGGAATCCCCGGCACTCACCCTTTGGTGTTCGCCCTTCTGCCGCACTTCCAGATAGCGCTGATACAACCTGGTGGCATTTTCACTCTTCTCCAACACAGGCCCGTGATCAACATACTTGCCGATAGGGATTCGTGCCGCCAGTTGAGGAACTCCGCCCACGTGATCGGTGTGGTAGTGCGTGGTGAGCATGATATCGAGCCGGGTAACGCCTGCGTCCTTTGCTGCCGCAAGGATCTTTTCGGTATCCCGTCCTTCAAAGCCAGGCCAGCCGGCATCTACCAGCATGGACGCTTTCCCATCCACCACCACCAGCGTGGCCTGCCCGCCATCGACATCCAGGAAATAGATCAAGAGCTCCTGCGCCGACACACAGGGCAGCCAGAGCAGAGTTCCCAGCAGTAGAGCAAGGCAGCGTGGTAGATGCATGGCCGTATCGTAACAGACCAGGGAACTGGAGACAGAAGAGAGCGCAGAGCGACGGGAGCCTCGGGGGATTTTTCGGCTCCCCGCGGACACAGAAAAACCACCTAGTGGAAACTGCGGATGGCGGTAGCCTCGTCGTCAAAAACTTCAAACACCGTGTAGAGTTTTGTGATCTGCAAAAGATCACGTACGCGCTTGGTGAGTTTCAATAACTTGAGTTGGCCGCCTTGCTCCTGGAGATTGGTGAAGCCGGATACGAGTTCCCCAATGCCGGAACTATCGATGTAGGTGACCTCTTCCAGATTCAGCAGGATTTTTGCGTCGCGCATGCTGGTGACGGCGCGCAGGGATTCACGCAGAGTGCTGGACCCCTCACCCAAGGTGATCCGCCCTGCCACATCCAACACGGAGACATCCCCAACTTGCCGGGTCGTCACCGATACACTCATGCTTACTCCTCCTAAGAATCCTTGCGCCAACCGGGTGCCGCAACCTGGCCGGCCTGAAACTCAACCGGCCTGAAACTCAACCGGCCTGCGCGATCTTCTTCACCAACTTCACTTCGGTGCCGCCACCACTCCGGGGAGTGACCACATACTCATCCATGAAGGCGCGGATCAACATAATGCCCCGCCCGGATTGCCGGAGAATGTTGTCTCCCTCATTTGGGTCCGGCACCTGATCTGGGTTGAAACCGCTCCCCTCGTCCCCAATGATGACAACCATGTTACTGGGAGAGGTTTCCACGCGAAACAGCACCTTCTTGTTGCGGTTGTACTTATTGCCGTGAACCACCGCGTTCACCATGGCTTCCCGTACGGACATTCCCACCCGGTGGAGTTCGTCTTCGCTCACACCACACTGCGCGGCAATTTCGAGGGCCTTTTCCTCGGCTTGGTCGACGCTGTCGAGATTGGAGGCAAGCTCCAGGTGCAACGCGCAGTTGGGCTGTTCCGAAGATCCGCTCATGATGCTTTCAACTGAGTACCTGCGTAGCAGAGGAGGCAGCGATTCCGTCACTGAGAGCAGCGTGCGGAGCGCGATCCGTTTCTGCGAAACCTCTCGTCATTCTAACGTATAGCGGCCAAATAAGATGAAAACCGCAAAAGGTATCCGTTGCGTGTCCACATTCCCGCTCAAGCATAGGACTTTGGAGTGACGGAAGCGGGAGGACCGTACTGAATCTCCACCTCGCGTCCACCGGAAAGCAGCGACATCCTACCCGCCTCCACCACCAGTTCATTGAAGGCGCTATTGGCGGGAGTTGCCAGGACTCCCGTAGCGTCGATTTCGGCAATCCGTTGCTGGCGCTGCGCAAGAGAGGCGTCGCGTGGTCCATCCGTGGCAGGAGCTTCCACTTCTTTGCAGGCTTCCACCAGACGGGCGATACTGCGGTAGCCGTAGCCAGTAGGAAGTAGGGTGTCCTGCCCAATATCGAGATACTGAAAATACTCGGTACTGGGCTCATGATAAGCAGTGGATCCAGGACCTTTAGGCGGCTCGGTATAGACGTAGCGCATACCGCGGTACTGGTCATCGTGTTCCAGATAGCCGCCGCAATCCTTTTGGGCGTCGCTGAAATAGAGCACCAGTCCCTGAGTATTGGACCCTGGCCCCGCGTCGGGAAAACTCAACGAGTTCTGCACGTTAAGGCAAGCCCCGTTTTCCCAGATCACACGAGCGTCGGTCCACAAATAGCCCTCGGTGCCATTCGGAAAGCGGTCCTTCAGCCCATAGACACTCACCGCCTTGGGCAGCAATCCCGTAATGAAATGGACAAGATCCACATAGTGGCAGCCGATATAGGTGAACGCGTCCGAATACTCTGAGTGGAACCAATTCTGGAATTTCGAGTGGCGGTAGTACCACTTCTCCATCAGGCAGGCCGTTCCCAGACGAAGGTCGCCGAACATCCCGGCACGAAACCGACGGCGGGCGATGAGGCTGCGATCGTCAAAACGTTTGTGGTACTCAACACCCACAAAGAGGCCCCGTGACCGGGCCTCGTTTTCGATGGCAACGGCATCTGCATGCCGCAACACGAGCGGTTTCACGCAGATCACGTGAAGATCGTGCTGAAGGGCAGCCATTACGGCCTCAAAGTGCAACTGGTCTGGCAATGCGATGATGGCTATGCTGCCCGCCGGGAGCGTGGCAAACATATCGCGATAAAGCCCGGGATGCTTCGTGTCCGGATCACTATCCATGGACGGCCAGGCTTCGAAGGAGGATTGGGGGAACGCCTTCCGGATCGTCTCCGACGCAGCCAGCTCATGCAAGGTACGTCCATGCTGGGCGCAAACCAGCACATCACCCACTTCCCGAAGGCGCTGGAGTTCATAAAGGGAGGGCAGAATCTGGTCGTGGGTGATCATGCCACCACCCACCACCGCAACTTTCGGTTGGGCCATACTAGACGAGCGCCTCCGCAGAAGCGGTCATCGCACGCTGCTCAAGAACAGCCCGCAGAGCCTCCTCCAACACCGCACAGGATTCCTCTATGGCTTCCTCGGAAATGCAGAGCGGCGGGCAGATCTTGACGGTAGCACCGCCAAAGCCCACCGGGGAGAACAAGAGCAAGCCGCGCTCCACGCAGGCACGCACGGTTTCCCAAGCAAGTTCGGCATCGGGTTCTTTCGTGCCGGGCACCACGCAGGCCATGCCTGCTACCAGACCACGGCCCTGTACATCACCAATCTCCGGGTGGCGAGACGCGATCTCGCGCAGGCGCTGCTGCATGAGGCCGCCCACTTTGCTACAGTTCTCCACCAAGCCTTCCTCAAGAATGACCTCAAGGGAGGCAAGTGCCGCGGCACAGCAAACGGGGTTGCCGGTATGGGTGGAACTCATGCTTCCCGGAGGATGCATGTCCATGAGTTCGGCACTGCCCGCGACCGCGGCGATCGGGAGGGAACTCGAGATGCCCTTGCCCCAGGTGACGAGGTCCGGGACGATGCCCTCATATTGTTCGTAGCCCCAAAGAGTACCTGTGCGGCCGAAACCTGCTTGCACTTCATCGGCCACCATGAGCACCTGATGTTCGTCGCACCAGGCACGCATCTTGCGGATATACTCATCGGGCGCAAAGGCGGCGCTGCCACCCTGATAAAGCTCGAAGACCACGCCACAGACATCCTGCGGCTCAATACCCTTTTCTTCGAGACAGCGCAGGAAGAACTCGAAAGACGTGTCCTCGGTGCGGTAGCCATCGGGGAAAGGAACCTGCACGAAACCAGGGTCAAAATTAATGATCCAATCCTTCAGCGCAGGGATGCCGCCGGCCTGCTGGCTGCCCAATGTGCGGCCATGAAAGGCCTTCTCGAAAGAAACAATCACGTTCTTTCTGGTACCGCCCACGCGGCTGCCATGGGTGCGGCACAGCTTAATGGCACATTCCACGGCTTCTGACCCGGTGGTGAGCAGAAAGATTTTCTTCAACTTCTCGGGAAGCAGATGGCTAAGGCGCTCAACGAATTGCGCGCGCAAGTCACTGGGGAAGGCGTAGGTGGTAAGAAGTTCCTTGCCTGCCGCGTCCTGGATGGCCCGAATCACCTTTGGATGACCATGGCCGGCATTGGTAATCAGCACGCCGGAGGACCAGTCAATCCAGCGGTTGCCGTAGCCATCAAAAACCTGAAAGCCCACGGCACGATCCCAAAGCACAGGAGGCTGACCCTGCATCGCCAGCGGTTCATACTCCGCTAGTTTCTTGAGAACAGGAATCGATTCGGGCACCGGGATCTGCGTCGCAATGCGACGGAATTTGGTTTCCACCGGAGGAACGGACTTCGGTGTTAGGGGGTACGTCTTGGCCACCTCTCTATTCTGACGAAAGTGAACCGGATGCGCCACTCCGTTAGAACATGGGATTGCCACCCTGACCGCGGCCAGGATAGGCAATCCTCGTTCTGTTGAAGGCTAAAAGCGTCTGGACAGACTGCGTTTCGGATCCGCTTTCTTTGGAAACAGCAGCTTACGTTCTCTGAATCCAGGCAGCCACCGGTGCTGCAATCAGCCGTGGAAGGCTAGCCCTGCCGCGAAAGAACGTCGAGCGTCGCCTGCATGAAGGCAGGAAGGTCGTCCGGCTTGCGAGAGGTGACGAGATTGCGGTCCACTACCACTTCCGCGTCGGTGTAGTCAGCGCCCGCGTTAATGACGTCGTCTTTGATGGCAAAGAAACACGTGGCCTTGCGGCCGCGCAGCATGCCGTAAGCGGAACAGAGCACCCAGGGACCGTGGCAGATGGAGGCAATCAGTTTCCCCTGTTCGTCGATCTGCTTCACGAAACGGTTCGCTCTATCGTCACGACGGATGTAGTCCGGAGCCATTCCTCCAGGAATCACTACGCCATCATAGTTGTTGGCATCCAGATCCGCGTAGGAGATATCACTCTTGCAGGGATAGCCAAGCTTGCTGGGGTAGGTCTTCCCAGCCTCCGGGCCAGCGACCATTACGGTGTAGCCAGCCTCCCGAAGCCGGTAAAGGGGATACCAGATTTCCATTTCCTGGTACATCTGTTCAGCCAGAATCACAATGGTTTTTGCCATTCCCCTATTGTACGAACTGCGGGTAAACAGGCTGTAGGCATATTTACCTGCGAGGGGCGCGCAAGGAGCGGGCAAGGCTCAGAAAGGGCCAGGCAATGAAGCCCGCAATTAGACGCGGCATTCTGGCCATATCCCTAACTAACGAATCGCCGTCTTTGCCGACAACCAACGCGTTGCGCTGCATCACGTAAAGGTTGAACAGGTTGGAAATAACCGTGAAACTAAGGGAAACGATAATGCTTCGCTTCAATTCCGCCGTGCTTCCCAGCCAGGCCACCAGGAACTCCAACGCATGGGCAAATCCCGTCAGCCCTACTCCCACAGTAAGCGCTGCCAACCAGTAGGGACGGGCAGAGCGGAGGGCCTGCGTAAAAGCCCCCCAGAACCCGGAGGTAGCAGCCCTATAGGCAAACTGCAGAAGGAGCGCCCAGGAAGCAGCGGAGAACCCTGCGGAAAGATTGGTGAAAAAGAACAGGAGCCCGCGCACAACGGCGCTGGTGAATGCGCTTTTCCAATTCCAATGGGCAATTAGATAGTGG
>CAZUAX010000215.1:0-6424 GCA_964618435.1 uncultured Solibacteraceae bacterium | reverse complement strand
GTGGACCGCTTTCCGACAGGCGCTCTCCGCCATTGTCGTTGGTAAACACCACCAGGGTGTTGTCGTCCACACCCTTGCGACGAAGTGCGTCCAGGATCTGGCCAACAGCGGCATCCATACTCTCGGTCATGGCGATGTAGTCACTACGGGTGCCATCGCGCCAGTTTTCACTGGTGGCCAACCGCCCCGGCTTGCCGGGCGGCTGGAAAGGCCAATGGACGGCATTGAATGGAACATAAAGGAAAAAGGTCCTGTCGGCGTTTTTTTCCACAAAGCGCACGGCCGCTTCGGCGAGTAATTCGGTGAGATAGCCCTGCCGCTCGACCGGCTGGTCGTTCTCCCAGAGATCTTTCGATCCATCATGGTAGCGGTGGGTATACATATCCACGTTACCCAGCAGGATTCCCAGCCACTCATCGAAGCCGTGTCGGCCCGGACGGCATTCGGGCTTCCAGCCGACGTGCCACTTGCCAAACATGCCACAGCGGTAGCCCGCCTGCTTCAATGCGCCCGGCAACACGGTATCCTTTGGCAGCAGACCAGCCGTCTTGTTGTTGGCGGGGCCCAGTGCCCATTCAAGGTCCTTGCCGAAACGGTGCTGGTAACATCCGGTGAGAAAACCCACACGAGTGGGCGTACACACTGCGGCATTTGCGTAGCAATCGGTAAAGCGCAAACCGTCCCGGGCCATGCTATCAATGGCGGGCGTGCGAATATCCGCGGACCCATAACAGCCAAGGTCGGCGTAACCCATGTCATCCGCCATCAGGAAAACAATGTTCGGCGGACGGCGCCCTTGTCCGCGGCCTGTGGGCGAGAAGACTCCTGCTGCCGTGATACTGCTGAGAAACTGCCGTCGCTGCATGGGTCTCCTTACTGTCGATTCTCCATTACCTTAACGTGCTTACGGACATCCGCCACTCATCGCGCGAAGGTGCCGAAAATTTGATTATTAAGCCGTCATCAACTAAGGAACGCAGTAGATGCAGGCGAGCGTGGTTGTCACTGGCCTTCGATTTTGCATTCCTTCCAGTACCTGCAAACGGAAACAGATACCCGGAAATGGGGAGGGTCCCGGCTTGAGCCTCGCAATCCCCTAAAATGGAAACTGACCATGGCAACATCCAATCCCTCAAGCACCAACTCCTTCGGCGCCGCCAGCACCCTGCAGGTTGGCCCACTCAGCTACCGGTTCTATCACCTGGAAGCACTCCAAAAAATGGGCGTAGGCCACGTTGACCGGCTGCCCTTCTCCATCAAGATCCTACTGGAAAACCTGCTTCGCAAGGAAGACGGGCTAAATGTGCGCAAGGAGGATATCCCGTATGTAGCCTCGTGGGCCGGCGGGAAGGATGCGCGCGAGATCAGCTTCATGCCCGCACGCGTGCTACTCCAGGATTTCACCGGGGTACCCGCTATCGTGGACATGGCGGCGATGCGGGATGCGCTGAAGAGCCTCGGGGCTGACCCTGGCCGCGCAAACCCGCTCTTGCCCGCCGACTTGGTGATTGACCATTCCGTGCAGGTGGATGTTTATGGCACAAGTGATGCCTTTCTGCAGAACGCGTTGATCACTTTTGAACGCAATCGGGAGCGCTATGCTTTCCTCCGCTGGGGACAATCTGCGTTCGACAACTTCCGCGTGGTGCCACCCGACACAGGTATTGTCCATCAGGTGAACCTCGAGTACCTGGCGAGCGTGGTGTTCACGCATGGCAACAATGGCAGCGCCACCGTGTATCCAGACAGCCTGGTGGGCACGGACTCACACACCACCATGATTAACGGACTTGGCGTGATGGGATGGGGCGTGGGCGGCATTGAAGCCGAGGCATGTATGCTGGGCCAGCCAATTTCCATGCTGTTGCCGGAAGTGGTGGGCTTTAAGCTGCACGGAACGCTGCCTGAGGGCGCAACGGCCACGGATCTGGTGCTTACGGTCACGCAGATGCTTCGGAAGAAAGGCGTGGTGGGCAAGTTTGTGGAGTTCTTCGGCGCTGGCTGCGGAGCGTTGAGCCTGGCTGACCGGGCAACCATCGCCAATATGGCCCCCGAGTATGGAGCCACGATGGGCTTCTTCCCCGTGGACGATGAAACTCTGAATTACCTGCGCATGACCAACCGAGGCGACGCACTGGTGGCCCTGGTGGAAGCCTACTGCAAGCAACAGGGCCTCTTCCGTACGGCCTCAACCCCAGACCCCATCTTCACCGATACTCTGGAACTCGATCTGGCAACAGTGGTGCCCTCACTGGCTGGGCCCAAACGCCCTCAAGATCGCATCGAACTGCCGAACGTTGCCGCTAACTTCAAGCAGTTTTTTGATAAGGAACCGAAATCCGTGGATATTGCCATGGACGGCAAGGAAGCGGAAGTGGGCGACGGATCCGTGGTGATTGCAGCCATCACTTCCTGCACCAATACTTCAAACCCAAGTGTGATGATTGGCGCCGGACTTGTTGCGAAGAAGGCTGCGGAAAAGGGCTTGCGCGTACCGGCGCATGTGAAGACCAGCCTTGCCCCTGGGTCGAAGGTGGTGACGGCGTATCTGGACGAAGCGGGGCTCACCGAGCCGCTAAACACACTGGGCTTCAATTTGGTGGGCTATGGCTGCACCACCTGTATTGGGAACAGCGGTCCGCTTCCCGATGCAGTATCGAAGGCCGTTGCGGAAAATTCGCTCACCGTGGTTAGCGTGCTTTCCGGTAACCGCAATTTTGAAGGCCGGGTGAACCCACAGGTGAAGGCCAACTACCTGGCTTCACCGCCGCTCGTAGTGGCCTATGCGTTGGCCGGCAGGATTGATTTGGACTTGGCAAATGACCCCATCGGCAAGGGCTCCGACGGTAATGACGTTTACCTGCGCGACATCTGGCCGACGACAGCGGAGATCAACCAGACCATGGCTGCCTGCGTAAACTCCGATATGTTCGCCAAAGAATACGCCAACGTTTTTGAGGGCGACGCGGCGTGGAACGGGATCCCTGTGCCCGAAGGTGATGCCTACGCATGGGACGATACGTCCACCTACGTGAAGAAGCCACCCTATTTTGAAAACATGGTGGACACGGAAACCGCCATCCACGATTTTGCAGGCATGCGCGTGTTGGCGATGTTGGGCGATTCCGTTACCACCGACCACATTTCCCCGGCAGGCAATATCGCCAAAGATAGCCCTGCTGGCAAGTACCTGATGAGCCTCGGTGTCGCTCCGGGCGACTTCAACTCCTACGGTTCCCGGCGGGGCAACCATGAGGTAATGGTGCGCGGCACGCTCGCCAACATCCGCCTGCGCAATGAGTTGGCTCCAGGGACTGAGGGTGGCGTCACTCGCTTCCAGCCGTCGGACGAACAGATGTGGATCTACGACGCTTCCGTGAAGTATCAGGAGGAAGGCACCCCGCTGATGATCATCGCCGGCAAGGAATACGGTTCAGGTTCATCCCGGGATTGGGCGGCCAAAGGCGTAAACCTGCTTGGGGTGAAGGCAGTAATTGCCGAGAGCTTTGAGCGCATTCACCGCTCAAACCTTGTGGGCATGGGCGTACTTCCGCTGCAATTCCTTGAAGGCGACAGTCGCCAGTCGCTCGGCCTGACTGGCACCGAGGCTTTCGCCATCGAAAATGTGGTGGAGGGCATCAGCGGATCCAAGCGAGCAAAGGTAACCGCTACCGCTGCCGACGGAAGCGTGAAGCAGTTCGATGTCCTCATTCGGGTGGACACGCCTGTAGAAGTGGAATACTACCGCAACGGTGGCATTCTGCCCTATGTGCTGCGCCAAATTGCCGCGTCAGGAAAGAACTAGGCCAATGCTGGTATCCCGCCGGGCCACACTACTCGCCCTCTTGCCCGCGAGCCTTCCGCTCGCGGGCAGTGGGCAACCCCGCGGCCCGGAAGAACTCGACCTTCTGGGCGCACCCGATCTGCGCGATTGGGTGGAAGAATTTCACCCACGATTGCGCGAGCGGGCTGCACAAGAACGCCTGAGCACCTTCCGCCTCAAGGATGGGGTCCTGAGCTGTGATGGCTCAGCCGGAAATGTCGGTTTCCTGCGCTACACCAATTCGTTTTGTGACTTCGATCTTCGCTTCGAAGTGCGTGCCCCGGCTAACTGCAACAACGGAATCTGCTTCCGTGCGCCCATCTACGAGAACCAGACTCCCGCCCACACGGGCTATGAGTTGCAACTAATGTGGCGGGAGGTGCAGGACCCCATTTCCGCTACGGGCGCCCTCTATAGCGTCACCCCTCCGATTGCCAGAGCGAGCCTGCTCCCGGACCAATGGAATCAAGTACGGGTTCTTGCCGTGGGCACTCGTATTCGAGGCTGGATCAACGACGTTCTGGTGCAGGACTACGATCAGAACAGCAGTGAAGACACGCGCGGCCGTCCCCGCTGCGGCTATCTCTTTGTCCAGAACCACGGTGGCGACACCGAGTTTCGGAATATGCGCTTACGCGTAGTACCGGATACTGCCGGCTAGTCGAAGACAACCGTCTTTCGGCCATATAGGAGGATGCGATTCTCCAGGTGCCAGCGTACGGCGCGCGAGAGCACCACCCGCTCCAGATCCCGGCCTTTCTGAATCAGATCCTGCAGTTGGTCGCGATGCGAAATGCGCACCACGTCCTGCTCAATAATAGGGCCTTCATCCAGTTCCTCAGTCACATAGTGGCTGGTGGCGCCAATCAGTTTCACTCCGCGTTGGAATGCTGCATGGTAGGGCTTTGCGCCGACGAATGCAGGCAAAAAAGAGTGATGAACATTGATGATGCGTCCGGGAAAGCGTCCCAGCAACAAGGGCGAAAGCACCTGCATATAGCGGGCAAGCACCACCAGATCGATGCCGCTTTGTTCGAGTAACTCCGCCTGCTGTTGCTCGGCAACCCGCTTTGTCTCAGCCGTTACTGGAATGTGGTGGAAGGCGGCACCGTAGTATTCGGCCAAACTGCGGCAGTCATCGTGATTTCCGATCACGATGGGGATATCGCAGGACAATTCGCCGCTGCGCTGACGGTGCAGGAGGTCGAGCAGGCAGTGATCATACTTCGAGACGAAGACTCCGACCCGCGGACGGCGGACGGAAGACTCCACACGCCACTGCATGCCGAAGGGTTCAGCCACTTCGCGAGCAAAGGCTTCGGCAAAGGCCTCGCCAGTGAGCGCGATGCCCTCAAGCGACCACTCCACACGCATGAAGAACAGGCCAAGCTCATTATCCTGGTGCTGGTCAGCATGCAGGATGTTGGCGCCCAACCGGTAGAGGAATCCGGAGACTGAGGCTACCAGCCCACGCCGGTCCGGGCAGTTCACAAGCAGTGTTGCAGTAGGGCCAATCATATTCACCGTGGCTTAGGTTAGCACGCAGTTCAAGTAGCCAGCTTGCTAAGGACGCATGGCACAGGAAACGAAGTCCAGATCAATATGACTTGCTCAACGGCGCGTTTCCAGCCAGACGTGTTCCCGCATCCACGCAACGGACTCCTGAACTGCTTCCAACGAGGTGTAGCGTGGAGCGTAACCCAGCAGCCGCTGGGCCTTCGCAATGCTGCAGTTGGGCGAATGCGCAATGTGATCCCAGGTGGCGGCGGCTTCATCTTCGGAGACGGTGGCGCACCACTCTTCCCACGGAAGGAAGCGAAGATTCGCTTCGCGCCCAAACCACTGCGCCATGCGCTCCGCGTAGCCGCGCAAAGTGAGCGCTGCACCAGAGACGACGTGGAAGCTCTCCCCAATGGCGGAATCGCGGTGCGTCATTGCCGCCAGGAAGACAGTAGCGACATCCGCAGCGTGGACGTGATGCACGGTTTCCATTCCGAGATTTGGCAATACGACTTCCTGCCCCGCGGCAAGTTCGCGGAAGACCCGGGGGTGAAAATGGCCCACCGGATTCAAGGGATTCCAGCCAGGCCCCACGATGTGGCCAGGATGGAGAATAGTGGCTGGAAAGGAATGCTCACGTGCTTCCTGTAGCAAGTACTCTTCAATTGCAGCCTTCTGGATACCGTAATCGCCGAAGGGTGCGCGGGGCTCCTCCTCGGTGGTAGGAACTTGCACACTATGGCCATGCACCCAAATGGTGCCGCAATGCAGAAAGTGCTCCACGCGGCCGCGCAGCGCCTCCACCAACTGGACGGCACTTTCGCGCTGGAAACAGGTGAGGTCCACCACCACGGCAGGGTTGTACTCCGCCACGCGCCGGCCAAAGGACCCGGCAGCTTCCTCCACGGGACGATCGACATAGCAGTGCTCCACTTTTGTCCAGGCTGGGTGAGGCTGGTACGGCGCACGCATGCCACGACTAATGCAGACTACGTCGTGGCCAGCGGCCACCAGCCGCGGTGTCAAGTAGCTTCCGATGTGGCCAGTGCCACCGATGATGACGATACGCATTGCAACCGCATGCTATCGCATCGAAGGTGG
>CAZUAX010000214.1:0-6445 GCA_964618435.1 uncultured Solibacteraceae bacterium | reverse complement strand
TGTCAGTCAGCGTTGGCAAAGACATACTCTTTTGCAATTTTTGGCTGAGCATTGGCTGGTGCGAATTGCAAATGTGTATGGCTTTTAGCGTTGGCTTTAATAATTCAAAGTCAGTCCAACTCCAAATCCCATATCGCTGTCATAATGTGTTCTGAATCCTAAATTCTTACCTGCAATGTAATTCAGTCCAACCATATACTCTTTTTCGGTATTAACCATAAAAGATGCCCTAAATCTTTTGGAAATCGGAATATCTTCACGTCTTAATTGTATTCTTACATTTCCATCGTGATAGACTTCTGTTTGAAGGATGACAAGCATTGGCAAGGTGTAAGCAAGTCCTACGCTAAATTGTGTTCGGTTGTCTTTGGTATTTTTTTGACCAAATAGATTTTTTTCCTGTTCATCAATTCCTAATTTTCTATACCGCCAATCAAAACCTACAAAAGGCATTAACCATTGATTTCTTCCTATGTATCTTCCAATATGCGTTTCACTTTCGTAACCGTGCATATCGCTGTAACCCAAACGCCACTCTGTCCCAAAACTCCAACGAGTGTTTTGTAACATTGCCATACCATCATTTCCATTGGTGGCAAAGTCATTTTGAGCCATAAAATGATTTTGGTTGCTTTCTCTTTGTAATTTTTTGTATGCCCATTTTTTGTTGGGCAATAGAGGATTTGGCTCTTGTTTTTCGTAGCTAAATACTCGGTTCATTCCTGCCATCATATGGTATAGAATATGACAATGAAAAAACCAATCGCCTTCCAAATTGGCTTCAAACTCAATCACATCGGTTTCCATTGGCATAATGTCTAATACGTTTTTAAGTGGTGCATAGTCGCCTTGTCCGTTGATTAACCTAAAATCGTGTCCGTGCAAGTGCATTGGGTGACGCATCATAGAGTTATTGTAAAGCGTAATTCGTACTATTTCGCCTTTCTTTATTAAAATTTTATCCGTTTCCGAAAGTACTTTGTTGTCCAAACTCCACACATAGCGGTTCATATTTCCTGTTAATTCGAATCTCAATTCTCTAACAGGTGCATCTGCTGAAAGTGTCGTTTTTGTAGGTGATTTTAGCATTGCATAATTAAGCGTTATTATGTCTGAATTTTTTGTCGTATGGCTTCCGTGATTAGAATGGTCTGTACTGTCCATTTTCATTTCAGGCATTTTCTTTTGCTTTTTATCGCCTGTGATTTCTGGATACATTACAGTGTTCATATCCATTTTTTGAAGGCTCATATCCATTCCCATATCGTTCATTGTACCGTCCATTTTCATCATATCGTTCATCATTTTCATTCCTTCAAAATATTTCAATTTTGGTAATGGACTTACCAACTGTTTGATACCTGAACCGATATAAATAGATGCTGATTTGGTACGGTCTTCGGGTGTGGTGAGAAATTCAAAAGCCGTGTTTTCTGCTGGAATTGTTATGATAACATCATAGGTTTCAGAAACTCCAATAATTAATCTATCCACTTCAACAGACTCTACATCATTGCCATCATTGGCAACAACCGTTATTTTTCCACCTGCATAAGTAAGCCAAAAATAGGATGATGCTCCACCGTTTGAAATCCGTAAACGCACTTTATCACCTGCTTTGAATTGCGAAAGTTGACTTTCATTTTTTCCATTTATCAAAAATTTATCATAATAAACATCACTCACATCCATTGCCAACATTCTTTTCCATTCGTTGGTCAATTTGGTTTTAAAATGCCCTTCTTTTATAGCTTCTGCATAACTTTGGGTTGTTCCTTTTTTGATAGCAAACCAATCCGAAGCATTGTGCAACATTCGATGTACATTTTCAGGTTTGTAATCTGTCCATTCACTTAAAATAATGGGAACGGCTGGCAAATCGTCAATTCCTTTTCTGAATGTTGGGTCTTTTGGTTTTTTCAGTAAGATAAGTGAGCCATACATTCCTATTTGCTCTTGTAAACCGCTATGACTATGATACCAATGCGTGCCATTTTGAATAATTGGAAATCGATAAATGTGAGTGGTGTTTGGTTCAATGGGCATTTGGGTCAAAAAGGGAACACCATCTTCTTTGTTGGGCAGATATAAACCGTGCCAATGCAATGAGGTACTTTCTTTGAGCTTGTTGTGCACATAAATTTCTGCTGTGTCGCCTTCGGTAAAAGTCAAAGTTGGCATAGGAATTTGTCCATTTACCGCAATAGCTCGTTTTTCTATTCCTGAAAAATTGACAAGAGTATCTGTTACATACAAGTCATATCGCACCACTTTTTGGGCGAATACTGTTGAAGTTGCTATTAGTAATATTACTAACGGCAACAGTTTTTTATAAAGAGTTTTTTCATTATCCATTTTAATATTTTCATTTTAAATTGTTTTTGTTCTTAATCGCAACGCATTTGCTATTACAGAAACCGAGCTGAAACTCATAGCTAAGGCAGCTATCATTGGCGAGAGTAATATTCCGAATACAGGAAATAAAACACCAGCTGCGATTGGTACGCCTAATGTGTTATAAATCAATGCAAAAAATAAATTTTGTTTAATGTTCTTCATCACAGCATCACTTAAATTTCTGGCTTTTACGATACCGTGTAAGTCGCCTTTTACCAAGGTTATCATTGCACTTTCAATGGCTACATCTGTGCCTGTTCCCATTGCAATTCCCACATCACTCTTCGCTAATGCGGGTGCATCATTAATGCCATCTCCTGCCATTGCAACGACATTGCCTTTCTTTTGAAGTTTTTCAACTTCATTAAGTTTGTCTTCGGGTAACATACTTGCTTTAAAATCGGCAAGTTTTAATACTGATGCTACTGCTTGTGCGGTATCGTAATTATCACCTGTTAGCATTATGACTGCAATGCCTTTTTCTTGAAGTGCTTTAATGGCTTTGGCACTTGTTTCTTTTATTTTGTCGCCTATCACAACATAACCAACCACCGTTTTATCTATGACTAAATACGAAACCGTTTTACCTTGCTTTTGAAAGTTTTTAGCTTCAGTTTCCATTTCAGAAGTGATTTTGGCATTGGCATATTCCATCATTTTGGGATTTCCTAAGGCTACGGTTTTATCATTAATATTTGCTTCAACCCCTTTTCCTGTTACGGCATTAAAATTATTCGATTGAATGATTTGAGCTTTTTGTTCCTGACCATATTTTACCGTTGCTTCGGCTAATGGATGTTCACTATTGTGGTTTAAGGAAACAATGTATTGAAGCACTTCGTTTTCGCTGAAACCATTGTTAAAAGTACCTATTTTTTCTACGGTTGGTTTGCCTTCGGTAATTGTTCCTGTTTTGTCAATGATTAATGTATCTACCTTGCCCAATTTTTCAAGAGCTTCGGCATTTTTGATTAACACACCATTTTGTGCTCCTTTGCCAACGCCAACCATAACAGACATTGGTGTTGCCAAGCCCAAAGCACACGGACACGCAATGATTAAGACTGCTATTGCATTAACCAAGGCATATACATAAGCAGGCTCTGGACCCCAAATGGCCCAAACGGCAAAAGTTATTAAAGATATAATGACTACCACAGGCACAAAATACCCCGATACTTTGTCGGCTAAATTCTGAATAGGTGCACGACTTCTACTGGCATTATTGACCATATGAATGATTTGGGAAAGCAAGGTGTCGCTACCTACTTTTTCGGCTTTCATCAAAAAGGTTTGATTACCATTGATAGTTCCGCTACTTGCTTTATCACCCACCGTTTTATTTACAGGAATTGGCTCTCCTGTAATCATTGATTCGTCAATGGTGGTATCTCCTTCGGTTATTTCACCGTCCACAGGAATTTTTTCACCTGGCTTTACTTTGAGAATATCATTTAATTCTATTTTATCAATAGTGACTTCAACATCTTCGCCATCCACTATTTTTATGGCTTTGTTGGGTGCTAATTTCAACAATTCTTTAACTGCAGATGTGGTTCTGCTGTGTGCACGAGCTTCTAAAAGTTGCCCCATCAGCACCAATGTCAAAATAACGGTTGCGGCTTCAAAATAAACGTGAACAGCTCCCGATTCTGTTTTAAACTGAGCTGGAAAAACATCAGGGAAAAGCATACCGACAACACTGAATAACCAAGCGACTCCCGCACCAATTCCAATAAGCGTAAACATATTGAGGTTCCACGTTTTGATGCTTTTGTACGCACGTTCAAAAAACATCCAAGTCGCATAAAACACCACGGGAAGGGATAAAATAAACTGAATCCAATTCCACTGTTTTTGTGCTATTAATTTATATAATGGATTGTTCGGAATCATTTCGCTCATTGCTATTAAGAAAATAGGCAAGGTGAATGCGGTAGCTATCCAAAACTTCTTTGACAGTTTTTTATAGGTTTTCTCTTCTGCCGAACTATCGGCTTTTATTGGCACTAAATCCATTCCACAAATGGGGCAAGAACCTGAATCATCTTTTACAATTTCAGGGTGCATTGGACACGTCCATTGTTCAGAATTGGAAGTGGATAGGCCTTGTTCTTCCACCAAGTCCATTCCACAAACAGGACAATCGCCTGCTTGGTTATAAGTTTTTTCACCTTCGCAATGCATCGGGCAGTAAAAAGTACCTGTGCCTTTTCCTTTGATTTGCTTTTCTTTTTTATCTTCGGAATGTTGATGATGTTCTCCTTGTTTATGAATACTGTATCTGCCACCATCTTTTTTTAAGGCTTTTTGAAAGATTTCTATTGGAATGTGTTCTTCCATTTCGATAGTAGCTTCTGCTTTTTCCAAATTGACAGTTGCTTTTGAAACACCTTGCAATTTTGAAAGTGTTTCTTCTACGTGGTTGCGGCAACCGTTGCAGGTCATTCCCGTTACTTTATATATATGTGTCATTATTTTTAATTTATAAAATGGTGTAGCGGAAAGGCTGCACCATTTTGGTTTATTCAATAGTTTCTACCGTTTTACCACAACTCAACATTTGCGAACCGTAATAAGGATTTTTAACCGCATTTTCCTTGCTTAACCAATTGGCACCTTTACCACCATTTGCCATTGGGCAATGTTGGTAATAAACAGGCTGTTTATAGCTGGAAACTTTCAGTAATTGGTACACATTGTCAGATAATGTATTGAAATGGTCTCGTTGGTGTTCTGCATCTTTGGTTTCTTCAATGTGTTCAGTATCAAACACCAAATCTTTCATTACTTTCATCCAAACCGAATGTTCTTCGGTTGTAAGTTTACTCATTTCTACTGCTTTTATTGAAGCAAGTAATTCTGTGGCTTTGGTAGAAGCCAAATTTCCGTCAGTTTTTACCAAAGCATCTTTCAAAGCAAAGTAATTATCAAAAACTGCTTTCAGTTGATTTACTTCTTGCCTTGCTTCTTTTGTTTTGTCAGTTATTTCGGTGTGATAGTGCATAGAATGGTCTTTGATAACTTCTGTTTTAGCCATTTCCGTTTTTTTAACACGGTCGTATTGGCAACATCCTGGAAGACTATTGTACACATCATAAGGTGCAAGAAATAGGTCGCTGTCATAACCTGCCAATGCAATACGTTTCAAGATTTCTTCTTGATTGGTCTTATTTGCATCATAGGTTAGGGTAGCCATTTTGGTGTCTTTATTCCAATCTACTTGGACTATTTTTTTGACATTTCCTGCTTTTTCAATTGTGCTTTCACACATTCCACAATTACCGTAAATTTTTACGCTTTCGGTAGTAGCGTTTTTGATTTGAGCGTTACACGCTGTGTACGATAGCAATACAGTAATTGCCATCAATATTTTTATTGATTTCATTTTTTAAAATTTTAGTTCTTGAAAATAATTAATTGCGAAAAAGATATTATGCTTTCGCTTGGACAAACCTATGGCTGTCAAGGCAGAAAATTAGCCTATTTTTGGCGGTAGCCAAATAGAAAGAAAGCCCGATGAGTAATAGGCTTCTTGATAGTAAAATTTTGGTTTGCTCACTATTATTTTCATTTGTGAAAGTTGAGCAAAAAAAGGAATTGTAAAGCTTATACTACTTGATGGACAATGGCAATTTGAATCCCCACATTTTCCGTCACAATCTTTTCCGTGTGCACCACACAGTTCTTTTTCTGTGTCGCAACAATTTTCTTTCCCTACATCAGAGTCCGATTGTTTGTCGCAGGAAGTTTCAATTTTTTCAGATTCTGTTCCACAAGCATAGGACTGCACAGGTGTCAGAAAGAAACCTGTGAGTATTAAAAATGCTATGTAGTAAAATCTTTTCATTTTTATATAAATGCAAAGGTACAAATTTTATTCTGTCGAACGTTGGCAAAATTCAAGCTCATTTGGTTTTTCGTTCGGTCTTTGCGTGTTGGCAAAAACCAAATGTGCTTGAATGTGCGGTCGGCTTTTTTACAATGAGGCACAACGTTTTGCCTTTAGTTTGCATTTCAGTAAAAATAGTAATAAATTAACTAAAAA
>CAZUAX010000213.1:2743-6543 GCA_964618435.1 uncultured Solibacteraceae bacterium | reverse complement strand
GGAAGGCTAAAGGTGAGCCCAAAAGAGTTGACGCCGGCGATGCGGTTGCCAATGAAGTTGGGTCCGCCCGAGTCGCCGGGAGCGGTGCTGGATTCAAAGATGCCCAGTCCCAGCCCGTTGAGGCCCAGCCAGAAGCCGAAGGCGTCGTTGGCGGCCAGCCCGTTGTCGAAGTCGAAGAGCAGAACGTTATCGGCCCCGCCGAAGCCAAGCAACGGCAGCAGTGCGGCACCGGGTGCGTCAAACTGGTTGAAGCCGCGAACACGAGTACCTGATGGTTCAGTGGCCCCGGAATCTCCCTGCCCTCGCTGGCCGAAGCCAACCACCTCAAAGCTTTGCCCCACGGCGGTTCCGTCGAAGAGTTCGAAGCGGTCAAGATTCAACCCCATCGGGCTATCAAGGCGAACCAGTGCGATGTCGTGATCGTCGAACACTGCGCCCGTGTAGTTGGGATGTACGAAAAACGTGTTGGTGTTGGCGGCAATTGAGCCGCCATCGTTTGGAAAGAATACTGCCTGCACGCTGCTGGCATCCAGAGTTCCGGTTTCGTCGGCAAGACAGTGGGCGGCGGTAAGCACGTGAATGCCATCGCCCAGGAGGCTACCGGTGCAGATGGAAGTGCCTCCCGTACGGCTGATCAGCAAGCCGGCTACGCCGGAATAGAAGGGAATCGGCGTACCGTGAATGGAACCATAGAGCGGGTCGTCCAGAGCTAATGTGGAGGTGATATTGCGACGTGCCTCCCAATTAAGCGTCGAGCCTCCCATTGTGGAAGTACCGCCCAGGTACCCTGCAGCGGCGGGCGAGGCTGCCAGGCAGAGGATGAAGAGAATGACAAAGAATATCTTTCTATTCAGGCACATAGAAGTAAAAATATGATCTCTATAATGGGTGCTGACAGTCCCAGAACGAAGGTCGAGGGCGCGTTCTGCACACTACGTTCATTTAGGATCACACATTTAGAGGTACACGATTGTAAACTCTAAGTACCAGAGCGCATTTTGTTAACTGAGTTGTCGACTAATCCCTGGCGACGCAGCAACGTTCACGTCGGGGTCCCGTCCAAGGAAATTGCGATAGAGTACGGCAGGGTCTGCGCTGTTGCCCTGTTCCAGGATATGGTGGCGGAAAGCGAGACCGGTTTGTTGGTTGAAGATGCCGTCTTGCAGGAATCGGCCAAAGGCGTCGGCGTCCAGAACCTCCGCCCACTTGTAGGAGTAGTAGCCGGCTGCATAGCCTACAGGGTCTGAGAAGAGGTGAAGGAAGCTCGCCAGCATGCCGTAGTCTTCGGGCAGGGGCGCGGGGGAGTAGCGGGCCATCAGGTTCCGTGCCCAGCGCTGCAAGTGCCCATCTGCGGGCACCTTGCTGCTGGCGTGCAGTTGCAAGTCCACTACTCCAAAGCTTAGCTGTCGCATCTGCTGGGTAGCGGCGCGAAAAGTGCGAGCGCGACGCATCTTTTCGAGGAGTTCGTCGGGCAGCAGTTCACCGGTTTCGTAGTGACGGGCGAAGAGGTGAAGGCTTTCGCGTTCCCAGCACCAGTTCTCCATTATCTGGGAGGGCAGTTCTACGAAATCCCATGCAACATTGGTGCCGGAGAGGCTGCGCACGGGCACCTTGCTGAGGCAGTGGTGCAGGAGGTGGCCGAACTCATGGAAGATCGTTTCCACCTCACGATGAGTGAGCAGGGCGGGCTTTTCCCCCAATGGTGGCGTCATATTTCCGCACATTAGCCCAAGGTGCGGGTGGAAACCGTCCGGCTTGGGTCCACCGGTGATGAGGCTATTCATCCACGCGCCGCCGCGCTTGTTCTCCCGCGGATACCAATCTGCGTAGAAAGCCCCAAGCATGGTGCCGTCCTCATCGCGGATGAGGTAATAGCGCACGGAGGGGTCCCAGACCTCCCGGTTTTCGCACTCCTCCACACGAATGCCGAAGAGACGCTCCACCAGGGTGAACATCCCATGCAGCACAGCGGGTAGGGCGAAATAGGGACGCAGTGCTTCCTCGTCGAAGTCGAAGCGCGATTTCCGAAGCTTCTCGGTGTAGTAGCCCACGTCCCAGGGCTGGATGGCCGGGGCTTCGCTTCCCTCCAGTTCCTGGCGGAAGGCCTGGAGTTCGGCGCGCTCACGCTCAAAGGCGGGCAGGCTACGGCCTTCCAGTTGTTCGAGAAACTGCATGGCCTTTTGCCCTTGCTGCGCCATGCGATCTTCCAGCACGAGGTCAGCAAAGTGGGAATAGCCCAGCAGGCTGGCTTTCTCCAGGCGCAGTTGCACGATTTGTTCGATGAGCGAGAAGTTGCCGAAGCGCGGCTCCACCGCAATCTGGCTGTAGGCACGGTAAAACCGTTCCCGTACGGAGCCATCGTTGAGGTAGGTCATCACGGCGAGGTAGCTGGGCTGCTGCAGGGTGAAGCGCCAGCCTTCGATGCCCTTGGCTTGTGCGCTCTGGCGGGCAGAGGCGATGGCGCTTTCGGGAAGGCCAGCGAGCGCGGCTTCATCCGTGACCACCCATTCGAATTCCTTCAGGTGATCGAGCACGTTTTGGGCAAATTTGGTGGTGACCTGGGTGAGCGTGACGTTGATTTCCGAGAGACGCTGCTTTCCTGCGGGGGGGAGATCGGCGCCGTGCCGCCGGAAGTCGTCAAGGGTTTTCTTCAGAAATCGGGCGCGAATGGTGTCCAGGGACTTGGCTTCGTCGGTGAAGGAGAAGGCGTGGATGCGGGCGTAGAGCCTGGTATTCAAAGGGATGCTGGAATAGAACTTCGCCACGGGGCCCTGCACCGCGTTGTAGGCTTCGCGTAGCGCAGGTTCGGTGGCTACGCTTTCCAGATGGCCTACGATGCCCATGGCGTATTCCAACTCTTCGGTTGCGGTTTCCAGCGCAAACAGGGTGTTGGCGTAGGTGGGCGTCTCCTCAAGCGCAGCGATGGTGTCTACACGTTGTTTTGCCTGGGCCAATGCCTCCAGCACACCTGGTTGCACGTGATCAGCTCGAATCGCCCGGAAGGGAATTTCGAACGCGATGGAGGAGAGAGGGTTTGCCGGCGCCTGCGTGGACATAAGCCTTCAGTTTAGCAATGGCCCGGAACTACCCTCTTAGCGCGCCGCCAGGACGATTGCCACAAGGACGACAGCCGAATCCATCAGCTCTCGATATGCGAGGTAGCCCGCCATGCGCAAGCCGGGGCGTATCCAGGTGGTGCGGTAAACGCGCCGGATGGTGAAGGTCATGTAGACGGGTTAGAGCAGAAGGAAAGCAGTAGCCCTTGGCCCCACCTTTGAGACGTTGCCCGAGATCCTGAGGCGCGACCTCTTCGGTGGAGGGTGTGTCCGTTTGCCTTCCCAGACTTGGAGAATAGCAAACCGGATTGGCTACTTTGTGGCGGCAGCGGCCTGTGGAAAGAGGCGGAGATCCCAGGAGATTGGTTCGGGAGGGGAGCATGTGAGTTGCGCGAACTCCGGGTGGAGTGGGTTGATGAGCACGTTGTATTCCAGCCCCCGGACGGGCTGTGCGGGTACGAAAAGCACGAGGGATTGCTTGCGGGAAAGCCATTGGTCGCCCCGAGCGCGTGTTGCATCCAGGGTTGAGAATGGAGACAGCCGAGACCTGCGGGCATCGATCCGTTCCGCGCTGGTGCCGGCGGGCAGGGCAACCTCCACCCGGCCGTAGTTTGTGGGAACATCGTGGCTTTGCGCGTTCACCAGGTATTCGAGGATAGCCAGGGAGAAGTGTTCGGCGGTGTAGACGACGCGCTTCCCGCGGGAATTCCAGCGGCCTCCTACCAGCGCAGCGCCTTCCCCGGA
>CAZUAX010000213.1:0-2643 GCA_964618435.1 uncultured Solibacteraceae bacterium | reverse complement strand
AGGGCGACGACGCGGGCCAGCCGTTCCGCACGTTCACTCTCATCCACTGAGAGCCGGGTGCGCCGCTTATAGGTGCTTTCCGGCACCACCGAATACATGATCGCTCGCGCCTCGCGGGGCGAGGCAAGCACCCGGTAGGCGACATTACGCAGGGCCGCTTTCGGCAAGCCCCCGCGCAGAAGCTTTTCCATGTCGGCAAGAGTGGAGACGACGCCGCCAAGCACCTTTTCACCGCCCATCACTTCCGCCACGCTGCTAGGGCTCACTGGCATCATAAAGAAAGCCTCCCGGTATCAGTTTACCGGACTTTTCCGGCCAACTGATACCAAGAGGCTGCGTTCCCAGTGAAAGATGCGCCTAATCGAGCTTCTTCACCATGATGTCCTTGTACATCACCACGCTGCCGGGGTCGTGCTGTTGCAGGGCCACGTAGCCGTTCATGAAGGAGTTCTTTTCGTCGATGAAGTCCGTGATGACACGGTCGTTAACCTTGATGATGATGTGGTTGCCGCGGGCAATGATTTCCTGGGTCCACCAGGTATCGTCGGGGATGATCTGCTCATAGAAGTTGGCGAAGTTGTAGAGGCTGCCGGTCTTCTTGGGGTCGCCGGAGGAGTTCTCTACCTGCGCTTCGTAGCCCTTAGGCCAGCCCGGACCGAACTCAGCGCGGAAATACATGCCGGAGTTGCCCTTATTGTTGAGCTTCACCGTGGCTTTGAAGTGGAGGTTCCGGAACTGCTCTTTCTTATAGAACAGGTGGCTGCGGGTGCCGCGGCCAACCAGGATGCCGTTTTCCACGGTCCAGTTCTCGGGCTTTTCATTGGCTTCCCAGCCATCGAGGTTCTGTCCGTTGAAGATGCGGATCCAGCCGTCATCCTGGGCGGCGAGTGGCGACACAAACAGGGCGCCGGTAAACAAGGTGATGGCGGCGGCCATCAGCAGCAATTTACGCATGGGTACTGACTCCTTCAAAATGATTGCGTGCGCAGCAGTTGCGCCGGGGTTGCCAAAGAGGACTTTCGCCACTTCCGATCGGTTACAGAAACATGCTTCCCCAGCAACGCATAGCCAGCGGGCAATAGGCTTTCTGCTACAGTTTATATGAAGCGGCTAATTGCAGGCGAACCCTTCGCTAAGCATTTGTGCTTCCGGTCTCTGGCGCTTGCGGGACCGCCACCAGCCAGTTTTTCTGGCGCCGAAGCACCCTGTATGATTCACCGTCTGTATTCCAACTGGATTGAGAAGCGCGAGGAGTATCTTTGTACCCGGTCCACAGACCGAGTGGTGCGACCGTTTGAATGGGGCACGGAATGGCTGCAGTCCTGGCCGACGAACGGGCATGATCACCTGAACGGCCAAGGCGAGTTGGAGTACCTGCGCCAGGCTAATCGGATGGCAATTGCCCGCAGCCAGGAATTCTTCAGCTACGATGTGCCTTCTGATTACCGATTGGAAGGCAATCGCCTGCTATTTACTTCGGCGGTCACCACCCCGCACCCTGCCAACAACACAGTACACGGCCAGTGGTTTCCCGCAGTGAAGAAAGACGGTTCTCATCCGCGGCGCGCCGTGCTGGTGCTTCCCCACTGGAACAGCACGGCCACCCAGCATCTGGCGCTATGCCAAGGGCTGCAGCGCTTCGGTATTTCCGCGCTGCGGCTGAGCCTTCCCTACCATGACTGGCGCATGCCCGCTGAACTGCACCGGGCAGATTACGCCGTGTCCTCGAACATTGGGCGGACTCTGGACGCTACGCGGCAGGCGGTGGTGGATAGCCGCAGTTGCGTGGATTGGATGCAGCAGCAGGGTTATGAACGGATTGGGATTCTGGGCACCAGTTTGGGCTCCTGCTACGCCTTCCTGGCAAGCGCTCACGACGAGCGCCTGAAGGTGAACGTGTTCAACCATTGCAGCGCCTTCTTTGCCGATGTGGTGTGGACGGGGCTTTCCACCGCGCACGTGAGGAAGGGCCTGGAAGGCGTGATTTCGCTGGACGAGCTGCGCGAATGCTGGGACGCTATCAGTCCAGTACACTACCTGCAGCAGTATGGGTCCCTGCCAAAGAACCCTCTGTTCATCTATACAAAGTACGACACCACGTTTCTGCCGGAGTTCTCGGAATATATCGTGAACGAGATTGGCAGGCACCTTCCTGCGCGCAAGGTGAAGGTACTGCCTTGCGGGCACTACACGCTGGGCGAATCGCCGTTTAAGTTCGTGGTGGGCTACCACATCGTGGCGCACTTCCTGCGAAACCTCTAGAAGACACCTGATTTCGCGCCTTAGCCAGTCTAGATGTCCTGTCGTCTACTCCTCACCGATACCCCTAGCGCTCCATCCGGTGCCTGTAGAGTTCGTTGCCTTCATCGTCGATGAAGAGGAACTCAAGGGCGGAGCGACGGGTCGATTCGCCAGGCTGGGTGCGTACCAGCAGGAACCCTCCGGTGGGCTTGCTGTTGGTGAATGGCTGCTGGATGAGGGCTTGGGGGTCTGTGGAGTTGGGGTCGCCGGGCTTGCGTCCCACGCGTGAGTTCTGACGGACGAGAGCGCCGCTTCCGAACTCGTGTACACCTGTGGGGTGGATGGAGTGATACTGCCAGTGGCGATCGCCCGTGGCGATGGCAAAGCCCTTCTCCAGCAGAC
>CAZUAX010000212.1:2053-6616 GCA_964618435.1 uncultured Solibacteraceae bacterium | reverse complement strand
AAATTGCACCGGGAAGGTGTACACGGGGATCGCGCGTATTGCGAATCTGTGCAATGTAGCTGTCGGCGTAGGGGGCATCGCCCACCAGGACGAGGTGAAGATCAGTGGCGAGGGTTTCAAAGGCTTCCCGCACGAGAAGAGGGTTGTTCTCCGGCTCAAAGCGAGTGACGTAGAGCAGGTAGCGATTCGGCTCCACGCCCAATTGCTCTAGGGCGTCGGTTCTGCTGTCACGCTCCAGTGGCGCCCCATAAGGGATACACACGGATGGATGTCCGTAGGATTCCTGATAGTAGGCCGCGATCTTGCGCGCGTCCGTAACCATCACGGTAGGGAAGCGGGTGGCCAAGAACTCGGAAAGCCGGTACCAGGCGCGAGCAAATGCGTTCCACTTCTTACGGTGGCGCTCAATGCCATCCACATTCAAGGCAACGGGGATGCCTGTGATCCGCGGCAGGATGGTGAAGATGGCATTGGCGGCGTTGCAGTAGAGCACCACATCCTGACGGTGAAAAAGCAGATGAAGGGTACTGATCGCACTGTGGGCGAGCGTGTCCAGATACTTATGGCGCAGTGTGGGCAGGCTTACCAGATGCACACCGCGATAGAGGGATGAGGAATGCTTCTGGCGACAGTAGACCGTAACCTGATGTCCGGTCTCCGCCAGTCGCCAGGCGAGTTCTTCGGCAAAAGTCTCGTAACCACCGTAATTGGCGGGAATGCCACGGGTGCCGAGAATGGCGATGCGCATGGAATGCTACGAGCGAGATACCTTTGGTTTGCGCCGAGCGGGGACGCGTTGCATGGCCACCGGGGCCGGTTTGGACACGGGCTGATAGGAAAACCAGCTTTCCATGTAAACGTCGGAGACGCGGGTGATCGCCCGGATTTTGCGACGCTTTCGCATCGTTGCGGTCCAGTTCCGGGCAAGAAACAGAAAGGCCTTCAAGGAGGAATGTTCCCAAATGAGGCAACAGGCAATCACGACGAGATCGCGCCAAAGAATCGACCAGAAAAACTTTCGATAAAGCGGAAAGGAGATATTCTTCACCCGCATCAGGAAGCGGTTCTTTACCGAGTGCATGTTGATCTCGGCAGGCAGAGCGCGGCGGTTGCCAGGAAGGACATTGCGCACGTGGTAACCGCGTGCGATCGGAGTGTAAAGGCACTTCCACCCAGCCAACTGCGCCCGCCAGGCCACATCGGCGTCTTCGCGATACACAAAGAAGTCGTGATCGAAAAACTCGCCGTCCAGGCTGATGTCGTCGATCATGGCCCGGCGGTATAGCGCCGCGGCCGCAGTTGCCCCAAAGACGTACTCCGTCCGCGTGAAATGCCCGTTATCTACTTCCTGGCTGCCTCTGTCGAGATGGCGCAACATAGGTGTGAAGTAGATTCCGGTGGAATCTACCAAGGGCTGGTCTGGAAAGTCGAAGGTGGCCCGGATTGCCAGTAACTTGCCGCAAACAGCGCCCACCTTCGGATCCACATTTCCTGCCTCAACCAGGGCCTGAATGAAATCTGGCAGCAGAAGTACATCCGGGTTGAGAGTGAGTACCCAATCACCCTGCGCCAAGCGGATCGCCTGATTTTGGGCGGCTGCAAAGCCAGCGTTCTCGTCGTTGAGGATGATGGTGCAACGGTCAGCAAACTGTTCGAGGATGTCTATGGTCCCGTCCGTGGAAGCATTATCGACGACGATAATTTCCTTGGCTTCGTATCGTTGGTCAAGCACGGACTCTAAACAGCGTTTGATAAATCTACCGCTGTTGTAAGTCACCAGTGTGATGGATACGAAATCCCGGTCTGGATGCTGGTTGATCATGGGTGAAGTGTGGGGTCCGGAGAAGTTGACATCGCGCCGGATCAGATCACCGGGCCCTGTCCGCTATCGGATGCCTCCCATGGATCAATGTTTGGAGGGCCATTTTCATCGCGGGCCAGACGGCTTGCCGCTGCCCTCGATGCCCCAGTTGAAGTGCCATCATGAGTGATTTTCCACCCAACGCAACGCCTACAGATAGTGCAAGAATCCGAACCCAGACTACAGAGAAATGTTTTTCAGCGTACCGTAATAAACTTCGGTACCAGTATAGCTGACGGAAACCGGGTTCCAAATGGCGAATCGAGTGAGCTCCTGTGTGGTATCCGAGATGTACAGGCAGGTAGAGAATCTTCCAACCGTCTTGCCAAAGACGCAGACAGAAGTCAACATCCTCAAACCAAAGAGGATAAAACAATTCATCAAATCTTCCAACTGCTTGCCATGCCCGGCGAAGAATTAACAGGAACGCTCCCGCGGGCTGCTCCACGAGATGAGTTTCTTCCCAATGCCGGTCGTGGTAGCGATATCGGCGGTTTATGGGGTTTCCGGGATAGATCCGATTCAGCCCTATCGTCTCAAACAGAAGGGTGAGGGGTGAGGGAAAGCGCCGAAACTGAAACTGGGATTGCGGTGTGCCATCCGGTTCGGAGAGCATTCCGGTGACCACACCCGTGTCGCCAGGGCATTCACGGTTGAACAGGGAGGCAAATCCTGCGGTAACGCTCACGTCCGGATTCAGTAGCAGAATCCAGTCGTTGTCGAGTGCCGCAAATCCCTGGTTGGCGGCGGCGGCAAAACCACGGTTTTCTTTGTTGGCTAACAGTTCTACCGGAAACGCCCGGGCAATGTTCACCGTTTCGTCGCAGGACCCATTGTCCACAACCACTACATCGCAGTCATATCCAGCAAGAGACTTCAGGCAAGTGGCAATTTCTGATTGCGACTGGTAGGTAATAATCACCACGCCAATCCGGTTTGGGATGCGGATTTGAGGTTTGGGTTGCGGTGCAGAATTCATGATGTTGGCAGGGTGGTCATGATATTGGTGAGTGCCTGGCTGGCGTTGACTCTGGTATGGGGCACAGTTGGAAGTAGAGTTTCCAGAACAGACTTGTGCCTTCGTTTCCAGACAGGTTACGCCAAGCGTGTTCACTCTCGAGGATAGCGTCCCTAAGCTTTGCGACGTTCCGCGTGGGGAGATGTTGTGGGGCCTGGCGAGACGCTCCTGTCTCCTGTGGCGGAAAGTTGCGTCGTCTTATGGTTCGCCATTGCAAGAGTGCGGCAGCCTTACCGCGGAGAGCAGCGAATGCCTTGCCACGTCGTGCGGCTAGCAGCAGAAACAGTGCGTTTCCGCAGACAATAGGCCACCACCATTCCCGTATCAGGTTGCGAGGGTAGTTTCCGGCCACGAGCAGCAGTTGGTTTCTCGAAATGAGGTATGTGGAGCGGGAACTCCATGCTCCGTACGTTGCGCTGCCGGCGTGAAGTGCTCGAGCGGTTGGCACAAAACAGCCGCCTTGGCCTGCTGCCGATGCACGAAGACCCCACTCCACGTCCTCGTAGTAGCTGCCAAAGCTTTCGTTGAGGAGCCCAACCGCATCGAATGCCTGACGGCGGAACAGTGCAGCAGTCATTGGGGGAAACTGGATGTCTTGCTGCTCGCTGGCGAAGGGGTGGCTGATCGTGCTGCCGTGAAGCATCCGCTCCGCGCATCCGGAGCGGGTAAAGAGGTCGAAGGCACCATCGATGCGTTCCGGGTTATCAGCCGACAAGAGAAGGGGTGTGGCGAATTGATGCGGGGTGCCGCTGAGGCTATCCTCCAGATAGGCAAGCCAATCTGCGTCGAGCACGACGTCGTTATTCAGGATGGCGACATATTCCGTGCGAGTCGCTTCGATGCCCCGGTTCACCGCTGCGGCGAAGCCATAGTTATGGGGCAGGGCAAGTAGTTCGACGAAATCAGGCAGATGTTCTGTGCTGTTATCGGTGGACCCATTGTCGACCAACAGGGTTCTGGCAGGAGGTCGGGTTTGCGCGGACAACGACTGCCACAATCGCGGAAGGTGGCGCGCCCCGTTATAGTTGGGGATGATGATAGTGGTACGTCGTTCAAACAAATGGGTCCGCCACCCGCGCAGACTCCGGCTTTTTCCCGTTCTGTCGCGTCTCTGAAGATACATTATGCTCACGAGTTCAGCGCTTCGTCATTTGTTCCTAGGCCTTTGCGTGGTGGCCGCACCGCTTTTTGCGGCGGACCCGCCGGAGATGAGTGCGAAAGTTTACCTGCTTCGCATGCAGAGTGGTTTCGACCTTCATCTGGCCAATCGACTGACTGAGTCAGGAGTATTGACGGTGGTCACTGACCCGCAGCAAGCGGATTATGTGATTACCGAAGGAGTTGGACCGGGTTTTGAGGAGACGATGCGGCGGCTGTACCCGCCTCCTGCGGAGGAAGAGGAGACTTCGAAGACCGATTCCGATAAAGAGTCAGGCGAAGAAAAGTCTTCTCTGGCGACGGTGGTGCGGATGCAGCCCCCACGAGCATCTTCGTTTTCGCGTGCTAGCGGTACCGTGTTTCTGGTGCGCCGCGCAGATTCCACGGTAGTTTGGAGTACCTTTCTTCCACGTCAGGACACCCGGGAACTCATGCTGCACAGAAGCGCCGGCGATATCGTGAAGCGCATGAAGAAATGGATGGATGACGACGCGAAGTTGAGATCCGAACAAGGGCATTAGCCCCT
>CAZUAX010000212.1:0-1953 GCA_964618435.1 uncultured Solibacteraceae bacterium | reverse complement strand
CCGTTGTGTTCGCTTAGACCTTCTGCCCCCACGCTGGTAGACACCACAGGAATGCCAGAGGCATACGCTTCGAGGAGTTTTACCCTCACGCCAGAGCCGGTAAGCACGGGACACACAAAGAGCGTGCACTCATTCAGGTGCGGTTGGACCTCTGGCACCTCTCCCACTATGTCAAGCCATTCAGGGACTGGTTCTGGTAGGGGAAGCTGATTGCAGTTCGCTCCCACAATTCTCAAGGAGACCTCTGGACAGGCGCGGAGGACATGCGGCATCACTTGGCTCATCAGCCAAAGTAAACCTTCCTTGTTAGGTGTGTGACGGAAGTTGCCGACGAACAAAAGTGTGCTGGGTTTCCGGGAGTTTGTCGAGAAAGGATAGGCGCTGAGTTGGATTCCAGCGCGCAGGTTGGCATCAAGGCGGGTGTCGGTGGCGGGCAGATATTCGCGAATGAGCTGCGCGTTGTCTGGAGTGCAGACCTGGATGTAGTCGACGTTTTGGAGCGCGTTCAGCTCAAAACGCAAAGCGCGCAGATATTCGAGAACTGTCCTAACTCCCGCGGTGGCTCCCCGAGTGAAGATGCGCCGGGCCACTGTCTGGAAGTACACATCGTGCTCAAAAAGCGCAGTAAGGATGTTGCGGTACCGGTAGGCATATTGGGCCATTTGTGTATATTCCAGTTGAACCACATCGATTTGGTGATGATGAATCAGTCTCGGCAGCAACCGGTGTAGTTCTGGCAGGTGAAATTCACGGCTCGCCTTGGGCTGAGCGCTGAAACGCCCTGAACCGCGTGCATGATGGCGGAGCACCAGGTGCATGGAGGAGAAATCAGCGGCATGCTCGAGATGCGATGCACGCTCCTCCTCCTCTTCCAGCACCACTACCAGGTGAATATCGCAAAGGGTTCGCAGGTAGCCCAGCGTTTGCGTGATCAGCACTGCGCCACCGTGTCTTGCGGGATAGAGCGGGTACGGGGAGACAAACAGGACACTGAGCTTCGCGTCGGGGGTAGCGTGTCGCTTGTAGTAGTCGTGATAGATGTCTGGCCTGTGCAAGGAAAGGGCCAGCGAATCTGTGAGCCGTGCGGCCTGCGCGGAGCGGTAACGTGCCGTGAGCAATTCCGGAAGTTGCCGTAAGACTCTTAGGAGCGCGGCATAGTTCACACGGCGGTGCGCAGTTGCCGGCAGGATGGCGGAGAGCAGAAGGTCCACTATTACCGCTCCCACTGACCGAGTCAGCAGAGTTGGGGAATGGAGATGCTTCCATTCGAAAAGCAACCGGTTTTTGGCAACGACTCCATTGATGAAGTCCGCAGTGAAGTGCTTGCCGATGGTTCCCCGGTGCTCGTGGTAGACAACACTGGCTGGTTGGAACAGGACCCTCCACCCGCGTCGCCACGCCTCGAATCCAAGATCTGTGTCTTCCAGATAAAAAGGTCTGTAGATATGATCAAAGCCACCCAACTCCAGAAGCATTTGCCGGTTGAACGCGGAGGAGCCACCTCCTGGGTAGAAGCAAGGCTGCAAGAAGTCGGAGATATTGTCTACGTCATGCCCTAAAACAAGATGTCCACGGTCCATCACGGCGTGGGTAAGCCCGCTCTCCTCACGACGCTTGTTGGGATCCGTAAAGAGAATCTGTGCAGCGACGGCGAATACATCTGCCTCGCGGAGGGGTTCGATGAGGGGTGCCAGAAAGTCTGGTTTCACCCGCATATCGGAGTTTAGGAGCACAATAATCGGATTGACAGCCGCGTGGATTCCCGCATTGGATCCTCCACCAAAGCCCAGGTTCGACTCAAGCGCGAGCACGCGTACGGGCAGGGCATTCGTCCGAAGCCATGTGGTGCTGCCATCCGTGGAGGCGTTATCCACCACAATGATCTCGTCGCCAGCCGCGAGGTTGCAGGCTTCAATGACGCTTGGCAAGTATCGTTCCAGGAGATCCCGGCCA
>CAZUAX010000211.1:5349-6834 GCA_964618435.1 uncultured Solibacteraceae bacterium | reverse complement strand
CGCTCAATTCCAGGTCCGATTTTTCGCGGTAGCCCTGGATGGGATCCTGCACCCAAGCGGTGACGCCATCGAATGCTTCAATGATCTGCCCTACGCCAGCAATGGTCATCGTCATGCGGGTCTTATTGGGAGCCTTGGCCAGCACTTCCACATCGCCAGAGATGCCAATGCCGGGCAGGGTGATCTTGCCCCGGTCCCGGCGACTCTTCATTTGGTCCATCGCGGCAAGTTCGCCACTTACCTTCAGGAACTTCTCGATAATGGCGTCAGCCCGGGCTTCGCTCTGGGCGGGCGACAGGGATTGCCCCGCCGCCGAAGCGGCAGCAATCCATAGCAGGCAGACTGTTGCAGGCAGATTGAGCGCCGCCATCCCGCGGAATAGGCGAACGGGGAACAGAGAACATGCAGACATGCGAGGAACCTCCCAGAGATCGACGCGGACAATCAGAAACCTGTTACCACAATACCGCCGTCACGGGCCTTCCTGGAGAGCGCCTGCCGCGCGGCTTCCAGTTGCGCATCCTTGCCGGCAAGCAGGCTGGCTGCGTCGTGCGACGCCGGGATATCGGGCGTTACGCCTTGTCCTTCGATGCGCACACCCTTTGGCGTTAGGAAATCCGCCACGGCGTATTGCAGCATCGCGCCACGTGGGAGTTCCGTGAAGAACGAGGGCAACGCCGCTCCCATACTGCGTTCCCCTACCACCACGGCCCGGCCCAATTCCTGCAAGCCTGCGGCAAAGATCTCGGAAGTGGAGGCGGAGTTGCCGTCGATAAGCACCGCCACCGGGCCTAGAAATGCACCATCCTGGGGAAAGGCAAGGAACTTCAGCTCAGTGCCGCGCAGCTTCATGGCACCCAGGCTGGCGCGTTCACGCACAAGGTAACCGGCAAGCCCGTTCGCCATGGCCCCGATGCCCCCAGGGTTGCCGCGCACATCGAAAATAATCCCTTGTGCGCCATCGGCCGCCGCCTGCTGGATCACTCCGCGGATACGCGGCAGCAGGGTCATCACAAACAGATTGAAACGCACGGCCACGATGCCGCCAGGCAACTGCTGCACCTCAAATTCGGTCTCCAGGGGAGGCATCAGGCCAAGCTGCTCAGAGCGTTCGCCGGAACCCCCACGCAATGTGACGCTTCCTGACTGGGGAACATCATCCGCGCAACGGAAGCGCAGCGCGAGGCGTTCTCCATATCCGCCGGTGAGGGCGTGGCTGGTAGCTTCAAAGAACAGCCGGGCTGCCGTACGCTCGTCCTGCTGTTCGCGGAAGGTCTCCTGTCGAAGCGTGTCGAAGCGTACGCCGCCAGCCTCTTCCATCACGCAGCCTGGCCGTAGTGACGGAAGTTCTGCCGCGCTCTCCTTGGAAACCCGCCACACCAGCATCTGCTCGCCAGCGGCAGCCAGTTGAATGCCTGCCGTCGCTCCGCCACGGCGGGCAATCTGCCGCGTGGTTACCCAGAAGGGAGGCATCACGCGGAAGTG
>CAZUAX010000211.1:0-5249 GCA_964618435.1 uncultured Solibacteraceae bacterium | reverse complement strand
AGGCAATCACGGCAATGGCCAACAGGGCTCGGCGCAATCAGCTACTCCCGGCTCAGGCTTCCAGCTTCTTGCGAAGCAGTTCATTCACCATCTGCGGGTTTGCCTGGCCGCGCGATGCCTTCATCGCCTGTCCTACCAGGAACCCGATTACTGCGGTCTTGCCGCCTTTGTACTGCTCCACCTGTGCCGGGTTTTTGGCCAGCACCTCATCAAGGATGCGTTCCAACTCACCACTATCGGAGATTTGCTTCAACCCCTCGCGCTCCATGATGACGGGGGCGGATTCGCCGCTCTCCATCATCTTTGCGAAAATCTCCTTCGCCAGCTTGCCGGAAATCTCGCCCTTTTCAATCAGCGATACCAATTCGCCCAGGTGCACGGCGCTTACGGGGCTATCGGCAATGTCCCTGCCCGCAGTTTTCAGCGCGCCCTGCAGTTCGCCCGTTACCCAATTGGCTGTGGTCTTGGGGTTCGATGACGCTTTCGCCGCAGTTTCAAAGTAGTCGCTCAATTCCTTGGTAAGCGTCAGCACCTGCGCGTCGTACTCACGTAAGCCATAGTCCTCCACAAAGCGCTTTCGCTTGGCGGCTGGAAGTTCCGGCATGGATGCCTCGATTTCCGCTAGCCACGCCTTGCTGATTTTCAACGGCAGCAGGTCTGGTTCCGGAAAGTAACGATAATCATGCGCATGTTCCTTGCTACGCATGCTAACGGTTTCGCCGGTCACCGAGTTGTACAGCCGTGTTTCCTGCACCACCTGCCCGCCTGCTTCAATCAAGCCCACTTGACGGGAGATTTCATATTCAAGCGCCAGCTTGACGAATCGGAACGAGTTTAGGTTTTTGATCTCCGCCTTAGTGCCAAACTTTTCCTGGCCCACCGGACGCACACTTACATTGGCATCACAGCGAAGCTGGCCTTTTTCCATATCGCAGTTGGACACCCCCGCAAACTGCAGCGCCAGCTTGAGTTCGGTGAGATAGGCGTAGGCTTCATCAGAGCTGCGAATGTCCGGCTCACTGACGATTTCCACCAGTGGCGCGCCACAGCGGTTAAGGTCCACGTAGCTGAACTTGGATGAGTCCTTAAATCCATCGTGGATGCTCTTTCCGGCGTCCTCTTCCAGGTGCGCACGGGTGATGCCGATCCGCTTTGTGCCGCCGTCCAGGGGGACTTCAATCCATCCATGCTCACAGGTTGGCTGGTCGTATTGCGAAATCTGGTAGCCCTTGGGGAGGTCAGGATAAAAATAGTTCTTGCGCGCGAAAATAGACACCGGTCGAATAGCACAATTCAGTGCCAGCCCGACGCGGACCGCGTATTCCACCACGCCCTTGTTCAGCACCGGTAAGGTGCCGGGCATGCCGAGGCAAAGTGGCGTCACCAGGGTGTTGGGCGCCGCGCCAAAGGAATTTGGCGCAGTGGAGAAAATCTTCGAATTCGTCCCAAGTTGGACGTGTACTTCCAGGCCAATCACGGCCTCGTACTTCGTAAGCTGTTCGGCGGTCGCCAAAGGCGCCATCACGGTGGACATGCTCTCCATTATAGGGGAGCGGCCCGCCGGAACCCCACTTGCCGTTAACCTGCCGCGGTAGTTCGCCGGAATCGGCAAAGATGGTTCACCGAACTCCTCACGACGATTTCGCTGGCGGTTCCCAGGAAGCCAGGTTGCCAGGAAGAGGCCTTGGGGCTGTCCCACGACTTTTCGGTGTTACCGCGGATCCGCCGCGTAGCTTAGCCCCGCAGCATCACCAGCAGCATCACAACCTCGGTTTTTGCGTGGATGGCGTGGGGCAGTCTTGCCGCCATGTGGACGAACGTACCTTCCCGTGCTTCGCGCTTTTCTTCGCCAAGCGTCAGGTCCGCCTCCCCACTAGCGAAATAAAGCAACGCCGGGTAGGGCGCAGTGTGCGCGCTGAGTTCCTGACCTGGCGCAAATACAAACTGCACCACTTTGCTGCGTTCATCGCTTTGCAGCGTCGCGCTAAGAATACCGTTCGCTGGGATGGCTGTATGCTGGCGGATGTCTTCAATGTATTGGAATTCGTTGGTCATGCTATTCCTCCTGGTAATTGTCTGGCGCTTTGGCCGGACAGGTTGTAGGTGACGGTTGGCGCCAGATCCGCAAAGGAAATCGCATTACACGGGCAAGCCTCTACGCAGACGGGTGCATCGGCATAGCCAAGGCACTCCGTACAGAGGAGAGGTTCAATGAATATGCCCGCACTCAGTTCGGTGATTGCCCACACCGGGCAGATGGCAATACAGACGCCACATGCGTTACAGTGAGGTTCGATTCGACACGCCATGCCGACACCTCCAGAAATTCTCAACGGTGGGTTGCCTCGTACTGCTGAACAGACCCTCGCGCAGATTCCAATGTTTTCGAGTCTGGACGCGGAGGAGCGCGGCACGCTTGCCAGGCTGGCCATTGAGCGACGCTATGAGCCCGGTGGCTTGATCTTCACGGAAGGCATGCCCTGTGAGGGCCTCTACCTGATTGGCGCGGGCATCGTGAAGATTGTAAAGACGACAGCCTCGGGACGCGAGATCATGCTGGCATTGGAGGCCGCTCCCGCCACCGTGGCTGAGGTCCCCGTGTTTGACGGAGGACCGTATCCGGCCAGCGTACTTGCTGTCCGCGAAACCACTGCCTTCGTGATTCCGAAAGCGGATCTTCACCGCGCATGCCGGGAGCATCCGGAAATCGCCATGAAAATGCTGCGCGTCACCGGCCAGCGTTTGCGGCAGTTGGTGATGCTCTTGCAAGCGGTTACTTTTGGCAGTGTACGCCAGAGGATTGCCCGCCAATTGGTTGACTGGCACACCGAGTTCGGTGAAGCCGAATTCAGCTTGCCTCTCAGCCACGAAGAACTCGCCATGCGGATTGGCACCGTGCGCGAAGTGGTGTCGCGTAACCTCAGCCGCTTCCAGGCCGAAGGCTTTCTCTTGATTGAGCGCCGAAAAGTGCGGGTCCTCAACGTAGAAGGTCTTCGCGGAGAAGCAGAATCCGAATTGTAGCGATTGCCGCACGTAAATCCAGCCTAGCGCCGAAAACAGTACAGATCCGTGACCCAAGTCACTGAGGCAATCCGTCACATCCTGCCATCATCATGGCGTGAAGGACTTTTCCAAAGCTCCGTTCCTAGTGATCTGGGAGGTGACCCAAGCCTGCGACCTGGCCTGCCGTCACTGCCGCGCCACGGCGCAACCCGGGCGAAACACGGGTGAATTGACAACAGAGGAAGGCTTCCGGCTGCTCGACCAGGTGCGTGGATTCGGGCATCCGCTGATGGTCTTTACGGGCGGCGACCCACTGAAGCGGCCGGACTTGATGTCGCTGCTTCGCTATAGCTCCGCCATCGGACTTCGCACTACCGTTACCCCTAGCGCCACGCCCCTGCTCACGCCCGAGGCCATCGCCGGTTTCAAGGCTGCGGGTGTATGCCGCATCGCTCTTAGCGTGGACGGCGCTGACGCTTCCACCCACGATGCCTTTCGCGGTGTGCCCGGTTCCTACGCCCTCACTATGCAGGGCTTCGCGGCAGCCCGCGCTGCTCGTCTGGAAACCCAGGTGAACACCACCGTTACCCGCTGGAACATGCACCAGATTCCCTGGATTGCCGAAATGGTGGAACGCTCTGGCGCACGGTTGTGGAGCGTCTTTTTCCTGGTGGCGACTGGGCGCGCCGTGGAAACCGACGACCTGAGCGCGGAAGAGTACGAGCAGGTCTTTGACTTCCTTTACAAGATCGGCCAGACTGCGTCCTTCGATATCAAGACCACGGAAGCCCCGCACTATCGTCGCTACCTTGCGCAGCAGAAAAAGGCTGCCCGGCTGGGCGGCGAAAGCTCCAGCGGTCAGGCCGGCCAAACTTCCGTCCTCTCGCGCCACGCGGGTATCCGGGACGGGAAGGGCATGGTGTTTGTATCGCATACAGGCGACGTCTTTCCCAGCGGATTCCTTCCTGTATCTGCGGGAAACATCCGACACACGCCGCTGGCGCAGGCTTACCAGGATACGCCGCTATTTCAAGTACTGCGCGATAGTGATGCCCTTGGCGGCAAGTGCGGAGATTGCAACTACCGTAACCTCTGTGGCGGGTCGCGCGCCCGGGCCTATGCCATCCATGGCGATTGGATGGCCGAAGATCCGCGTTGTGTCTACCAACCACAACGCCCCACGGAATTGGAAGGAGCAAGCGTCTGATGGCCACCGCACCTGTAATGGGAACGCCCCAAGCGCCCGCATCCAAGCCCCACAAAGAGAAGAAGGCATTCCTCAAGCGGCTGAATCCGCGCGTAAGCCAGCGCTATCGTGCTGCCGTTCAAATGGGTTTTGCCCTGCTGAATATCTGGATTGGCGTAGAGTTCTATCTCTTCGTTCGCCAGTTTGAGGGACTGTCGCTTCCTTTTCGCGTAAGCCGGCCGGCGGGCGTGGAAGGCTGGCTTCCCATTATGGGCCTGATGCAGACGAAGTACACGGTGCTTACCGGAGAAATGCCTTCGCTGCATCCCGCAGCCATGGTGCTGATCCTGTGCTTCATCACCATGTCCCTGCTGCTGCGGCGCAGTTTCTGTAGCTGGCTTTGTCCGGTGGGCACACTCAGCGAATACCTGTGGAAACTCGGCAGGCGCTTCACCCGGAGGATGTTCTTTCCGCCGCGCTGGCTGGATATCGGCCTGCGCTCACTGAAATACATTCTGTTGGGTCTTTTTCTCTATGCGGTGGCAAGTTTATCAGCCGATGGCATAGCCGCCTTCGTGTACTCGCCCTATGGCATCATTTCCGACGTCAAAATGCTCAATTTCTTCAGGCTGCTGGGAATGACGGGCGCTATCGTCATTCTCCTGCTTACGGTGATGTCGGTGTTTACGCCGAACTTCTGGTGTCGCTACCTTTGTCCGTACGGCGCGTTGATGGGGCTTGCCAGCCTGCTAAGCCCGTTGCGCATCCAGCGTGTGCCCGAAAAGTGTATTGACTGCGCCAAGTGCGCAAAAGCCTGCCCTTCCGCCTTGCCCGTGGATCAACTCATCCAGATCCGGTCAGCGGAGTGTCTGGGCTGTATGGAGTGTGTGGCCAGTTGCCCTGTGGAGGACGCCCTGGGCATGCAGGTGATTCGTACCCGCGGATTCTTCCGTCCAGAGTGGATGGCGGCTGGGGTGGTGGCGCTCTTTTTCGGATTCGTGGTGGCGGCCAAACTCAGTGGTCACTGGGATTCAGCCATTCCAGACCACGTGTATCAGCA
>CAZUAX010000210.1:0-7052 GCA_964618435.1 uncultured Solibacteraceae bacterium | reverse complement strand
GGCACCCTCACGGAAGGCAAACCCACGGTTACTGAATGGGTGGAATTGAATGCAGTGCCGCAACAAGAGGTGCTTGGAGCCATCGCGGCGGTGGAACAAGCGTCCGCGCATCCGCTTGCGGATGCCATCCTTCGGTATGCGCGCGCAGCGGGTGTCTCAATTCCAAGGGCGGATCAGGTTCGCAGCGTCCCAGGCAAAGGAGTGGAAGGAAGCGCGGAGGGCCACTTGTATCGTGCGGGTGCCGCTGCCTGGTTTCGCGAACTGGGCGTGACCGGAATTCCGGTTGCGGAACAACAAGCGACGAGCCTGCGGGAGGAAGGGAACACGGCCATCCTGATCGCCCGGGGAGAAGAAGTGGTTGCGGTGGTCGGAATCGCGGATACGTTGAAGCCCAAGTCGCGGGACGCCGTATCCAGCTTGCAGCACATCGGCATACAGGTGCACCTGCTCAGTGGGGACCGCAGAGCCAGCGCGGAGGCCATTGCGCGCCAAACGGGAATCGCACATGTGCATGCAGAGGTGCTTCCGGATGGGAAGCTCGATGTTGTCCGGGCTCTGCAAGCGGAAGGCCGAAAGGTGGCAATGGTGGGAGACGGGGTGAATGACGCTCCTGCGCTTGCCGGCGCCGATGTGGGCATTGCCATGGGGCGGGGGGCAGATGTGGCTGGTGAGGCCGCGTCGGTTACTCTCATGAGTAGCGATCCCGGATCCGTTGCCTCTGCCATTGCTCTTTCGCGCGCCACCATGCGCGTGATGAAACAGAATCTCTTCTGGGCCTTTATCTACAATGTGATTGGCATTCCTGTGGCTGCCGGTGTGCTCTACCCTGCTTTTGGCATTCTGCTGAGCCCTGTGATCGCGAGCGCAGCCATGGCTTTCAGCTCAGTGAGCGTAGTCACTAATAGTCTTCGGTTAAAGCGTGTGCCCCTTGTGATGACGGGTGTCGCACAAAGGAGAACTGGATGAACTCGAAGGGAGATGGTTCGCCACACGCTGCGTGTGCCTGTGACGCTGCCTGTGCTTCTGAGACCGATGAGGGTCCACGTCATGCGCTAGGCGTTGACCCGGACATTAAGGCGGACAACCTCCGCCGTCTGCGCCGGATTGAGGGGCAGATCCGTGGATTGCAGCGCATGATTGAAGAGGATCGGTACTGCGCGGAGATCCTCGTGCAGATCTCGGCGGCTCAGGAGTCACTGCGTTCCGTGGGACGTGGCCTCATGAAGAATCACCTGCAGCAGTGCGCGGCAACCACCTTCCGCAATGGCACTAAGCAGCAAGCGGATGCAATGGCCGCCGAGTTGCTGGATCTCATCTACAAGTACTCTCGCTAACGCTGACGGCAGCCTGATTGAAGTTGTTTGCCGCGTCGGGCGATTGTGGTTGAATCTCTCCTTAAAAATACAGATAATCAGATCTGTAACTATGCAACGTCGGAAGCTGCTGCAAGCCGCACTCTCCGTGGGCGCTCTGGTGAAGCTGGGCGCGTGCGGCGGTGTTCGGCCGGAATACCGGCTGTTTAATCCTTCGGAGGCAGAGACACTGTCTGCTCTGCTCAACCAGATTATTCCCGACGACGAAACTCCCGGTGCTGTGGGAGCAAACGTAATGCGCTTCCTTGACCGCCAGCTTGCACGTGCCTATTCCGGTCACCGGCAGGCGTATCGCCAGGGACTTCACGCTCTTGACCAGTGTGCGATCGCCCTGGAACAAAAATCGTTTTCCGCACTCCGCTTTGAGCAACAGGAGGCCATGGTGGAGCGCATGGAAAAGGGAGATCTCCCCGCTGAACTGTGGGGAGGTCTCTCGCCTCGCGAATTCTTCCGCACCGTGCGCACGCACACCATGCAGGGCTACTATGGGGATCCTCGCCATGGGGGAAATCGAGACGCCCTGAGTTGGCGCGCGCTTGGCGTGCCTTATCCGCCTGTGCGCGGGCGAGACGATTACCATTTTCCCAAGGATCCACCAGAGGAGACGCCATCTTCCAACGTCGGGAGGCATCGCGCATGACCACATTCGATGCCGTTGTGGTGGGCGCTGGTGCCGGCGGTGGAATTGTGGCCAAGGAACTGGCGGTGGCAGGCTTGCATGTTCTTCTGCTGGAGCGCGGCAAGGCGGTAAGCCCCGCGGAGTGCCGTAAGGACGACCTTGCCAATCAGCGCACCAGTGCCTTGGGCGTACCGTTTGGGCCGGATGAAGCGCGCAACCCCCGCGTGGTGGTGGATGCCCAGGGACGATCCCGTGTGATTGGTGTCCGGGATGGTGGCTACAACAATAACGCGGCCTGTGTGGGCGGTGGCACCCAAAGCTATGGCGCGATGGCCTGGCGATTTCTGCCCAAGGACTTTCGCATGAAGTCCACCTATGGCGTCCCCGAGGGCAGCACTCTTGATGACTGGCCTATCAGCTACGACGACCTTGAGCCCTTCTACCAGATGGCCGAAGACGAGATCGGTGTTTCCGGAGACATGACGGCAGACCCTTTCCACGGTCCGCGCAAGAAGCCGCTGCCTATGCCGCCCCTGCCTGCCACTAAGGAACACCGCATCCTTGAGGCGGCCGCTAAGCGCATGGGCCTGCACCCCTTCCCCATTCCCATGTTGAGGAATAGCGTTCCCTATAACGGCCGCCCGCCCTGCATGCGCTGCCGTTGGTGCGTGGGCTTTGCCTGTGAAGTAAACGCCAAGGGTGGCACACAGAATACGGTGATCCCCGTCGCCGTTGCTACGGGTAACTGCATCCTGGAAACGGAGGCCATCGTCAGCGAAATCACCACTGGAGGCGACGGGCGTCCTAACGGGATCGTTTACTTCGACGCCAACCAGCGTCGCAAGGAGGTGCAGGCAGCCCTGATTGTGGTGAGCGGCGCCGCGATTGAGAGCGCGCGCCTGCTGCTGAACTCGAAAAGCAGCCTTTTCCCCAATGGCATTGGCAACCATAGCGACTGGGTGGGCCGAAACCTGCAGGGGCATGCCTATTCCGGCGCCTCTGGCCTGATGGACGTGGATACGTATGACGATCTTGGCCCGGGTGCAAGCGTCGCCCTGTGCGACTACAACCACGGCAATCCCGGCCTTGCTGGCGGGGCATTGCTCTGCAACGAGTTTATTCGCCTGCCTGTTCAGTCCTTCAATGAACTCCCCCCCGGAGTGCGGACGTGGGGCCGTGAGCACAAGCAATTCATGCGCGACTTCTACCGTCGCACGATTGGCTTTCGTGGACCCACCCAGGAAATTCCCGTCTTCGATGCCCGGGTGCAGGTGGACCTTAACGTGAAGGACCATTGGGGCATTCCGGTGGCTCGCATGTCCGGTAGCAAGCACCCTCACACCCTGGAAGTTGCGGCCGCCATGGCCCGCAAGGCAGAAGCTGTGCTCAAGGAGGCCGGGGCAATCCGCACCTGGTTGAACATTCCCGGTCCTGGCCTTAGCGGCGGGCAGCATCAGGCTGGAACGTGCCGTATGGGCAACGATCCATCCACGTCGGTGGTGAATCGGTTCTGCCAGGTACACGGCGCGGAGAACGTGTTCGTGATAGATGGTTCCGTTCACGTCACCAACGGCGGGTTCAATCCCGTACTCACCATCATGGCTATCGCCTATTGGGCCAGCGACCACATTAAGCGCGAATGGAAGGGGACACGCTTTGGCGGAGCGTAACAACGAACGATTGGCGTTCCCGGGTACCACGGAGTTCGGTGCATGAGAGTATTTCAGGCCAGCAAATTTCCTTCGGCAGTGGTGGCAACCCTTGCTGTGTTTGCGCTACTAGCTCTGCCCGGCGCGAGCTTTCTTTACGAAATGGGAGGTGGTGAGAGCTGCGCGCGCTGCCACGAGATTGCCCCCAATCATGACACCTGGCTGGTCTCCACGCATAAGGATGTTGCTTGCACGGACTGCCATGGGGATGCCCTCACCCTCAGCGCAGACTTCCACATTGGAAACCTCCGTCGCCTCGCCGTCCATTTTCTTGGAGAGATTCCCGACCGGATTCATCTGCGTCCGCGCGACGTAAATGCAGTAACCAGGCGCTGCGAGAGTTGTCATCAGCAGGAGTACCAGGAGTGGACTTCGGGAGGCCATAGCGCAACCTATGCCTCCATTTTCCTGCGGCCTGGCCATAACCACGCCAGGCAGTTGATGGACGATTGTCTTCGCTGTCACGGCATGCACCAGCATGGTGACATTTCCAGCGTGGTTACCCCCGTTTCCACCCAGGGTCCCTGGCAGCTTGTAGAGGTAAGCGCGGATGCACCTGCCATCCCTTGTCTCACTTGCCATGCTGTCCACTTAGATGCTTCGGAAGCAAAGGCTGGCTTTTTTCGCCAGGTGGCGACGGACACCGAAAGCGGCAATGTGAAGATGAGACCCTCACTTGGATTCTATGATCGTCGCAGCCAGCAGCACATCCCGGCTCGCTTTTTGCCTGTGCCCGCCATGCAGCAGGGGAGTCAGCCAGTTCCGGTTGCAGACACCCCCCAGAACGCACTGTGCTACCAATGCCACGCTCCCTACGCGAACCTTCAGGCGGGTACCAATGACGACAAGACGCCCCTCGGCCGTTACGAAGGCATGGCTTGTCTGGATTGCCACGAAAGACATACGCTCAAGTCAAGGTACACGTGCGCGGAGTTCCACCGTAACCCCAACGCCTGTCTCGACCGGATTCCGGCGCCGTCGACGGCCGTGGATTGATGCATAGCGGGCTAGCGGACAGGATTGATGCCGAAAGCCGGTACCGAACTTCTCTCCGCGAGACGCCTTTTGTTCGCTCCGCCAGCAACCGCTCACTTTGCCTCATCGAAGTGCAACTGCTGCCCACCGCGCCTTGCTAGGAAGCAAATCGGCCGTCGCGCAGGCTGGCGACAAAGGCTGCAAAATGTTCCCATGTGAAGCCGCTGCGCGAAAGCTCGTAAAGTAGAGGCCTATCGTCCGGTCGTTCCCCGAAGTCGTAGCGCTCCGCTCGACGCCAATGTTCGGCACACCCGGCAAAGCGCTCGATGCGTCTAAACCTGCTTTGCAAACATGACAGAGCTTTCCGTTTCGCTGCGTATTCCTGGTTGTTCAGAATGGTGAATTGCGCACTCGGATATGGGTTGGTAAACGCTGCGGTGTGCAGAACCCCCTGCTGGATGCGGCAGGTGGGGAACTCATACAAAGTTGGGCACACTTCTCCCGTGGCACGCAACTGGTCCAGTGCCTTGTGCACCGCGAAGCACACCGCATTCGCATCCAGGTTGCCGCCTTCGAACGGGTGCGTATGCAGTTCCAGAGGGTGCTGGGTGAGGATAATCTTTGAGATTGTCTGTATTACAAGGTGCAAATGTGACAGCACCTGGTAATTTCGGATTCGTAGGCGCGTAAGCTGGTTGGGTCTCAATCCCAGGACGTCCAGGGCGGCATCCATTTCCAGATTTAGTTTGGATGCGCACGAGGTCTCACTGTCTTCCCCGCAATGCCCGTCCTTGCTTGGCCTACCCTTGGATGGCTGGTATTTTCCCGAATCCAGTGGCCCCTCGCCGGCAACCTGAATCACATGGCAACGCTCAGGGTCGCGCAGCAGTAGGCGGGCGCAGCCGAGTGTCTCCTCACCTGGGTGCGCCACAACGATCAGATACACCGCGTCCACACCTATATTGTGGACGACCGAGCAAGGGAGATCGAGCACTTCCGCCGCTGATCTGGGAGCTTGTCCGCGCTGGAAGCCGTGGCTAAACGATAAGAATTCTGGAAAATTGTTGAAAGGTGTATTTGTCTTTCTAGTTTGTGGATAAATTAGGGTCGATTTTGCTTGGTGTACCTGTAAGTTCTAGTACCGTCAACTGATTTCTAGTACTGAGCAGGTTGAATTTCTGCTCCAAAAGATTCACAATTCTAGCAGTCGAAATGGATTCTGACTTAGCAGTAGGTCGTGGGGAGCGTAATTAATGAGCATGATTTCTTATTTGCAAAAGAAACCGGCAAGACAACGCACCGGACAGGCGGGCTACGTTCTGGCGACCCTCTCAGTGCTTCTGGTCTTTCTGATTGCGTCCGTCGGCCTCGGCGTTGACTTGGGTACGGCGTTTGTCGTCCGTAGCGAGGCGCAGGCTTTCTGCGATTCCGCCGCTCTCACTGCGGCGTTGAAGTTGGATGGCACAAGCCTAGGGATCAGCCGCGCGCGCACTGCCGCCCTTGAGGAGACCAACCGCTGGCTCTTCGGCACGACAGCTTTCGGTAGCGTAGTCGTTGAGTTTGCTCCGGATGCCGATGGTCCGTGGGAGTCCAATCCTATGGATCCCGTGGGCTATGGTTTCGTGCGCGTCAGCACTGGCGCGAATGCTCCCATGACCTTTCTTCCCTTGGTCACTAACGAAAATATTGCCGTTGTGAACACGCGTGCAGTAGCGGGGCAGATCGAGAAGAACACTTTTTATAATGGAGTATTCCCCTATTCCCCGTTTGCTCATGTTCCGAGTGTTGCCGACGATTTTGGTTTCAGCAAGGGAACGAAGTACACGCTGCGCTGGCCGAACAACATGAACAAGCACGCCAAGCCCTGTCCTGGGGATGAAAACGTTGAGCACGTGGTTCAGATGAAGATTGACTCTGGCGATTCCATCCAAGGTTATATCGACAGCGGCAGCGCGTCCTGGATCCGTGAAGCAATTATTACTAGTGAACAACATGAGACAAGGGTCTATACTGTTGGGGAGCCTATTTTCATGTCCACCGGGAACAAGCAAACGGAAGAAGACGCGATGCAGACCCGGGTAGGGCAGGATACGAACACGTCGGCGCTCACCTATGAAGAATACCGGAGCAGTGGAACGGGCAACGGCAGGCGAATGGTTTTGGTTCCCATCAATGGGGGGCCGAACACCAACTTTAGAATTATCGGCTTTGCCTCTTTCTTTCTCGGCCAGGTGAACGACTACAAGGTGAGCCCGAGCGATAGTTTCTGTGCGGAATACGTAGGTTCCGCGGTTTTGGGTGGCACCACTGGTGGAGCCAATCCCGGCAGCGGCGCCTACTCAGTGAGGTTGGTGCGATGACTCCAAAGCGAAATGA
>CAZUAX010000209.1:0-7131 GCA_964618435.1 uncultured Solibacteraceae bacterium | reverse complement strand
AGCTTCCTTTCCACTTCAAATTCGATACGGGCCTCTCCCGGCTGGGCAGCCTTGAGCCCATTTCGGAAGTGATTCGCGTCTTCCAGAGCCTGAAGTACACCCGGCTGGAAGGAGTGATGACACACTTTTCCTCAGCGGCAGACCTAACCAGCCCCAGAACCGAGCAACAGGCGGAGCAACTTAGCCGGTACGCAGAGGCCATACACGAGGCCGGCCTGCCACCATTTCTTATCCACGTTGACGCTACAAACTCTCTTCATTTGGCTCGCCACCGCGCAGAGGTACAGCTTGTCCGTCCCGGCCACGCCATCTATGGGTATGTCACCGAACCCAAGAACCTTTTCACCCGTGGTCGACTCTCGGTAAAACCGGCCCTCACATGGAAGGCCCGAGTGATCCTCACCAAAACCCTACCGCCCGGGGTGCATGTGGGCTACGGCTCACGATTCCGCACAACCAGAGAGACCACGATAGCCGTGCTCGCCGTAGGATACGCCGACGGCTACCCCCATCAACTCAGCAATCGCGCATACGTGCTGTTGCGAGGCCACAGAGCGCCCGTTTTGGGCGCTGTTTCCATGGACCTAACCATCATTGACGTCACCCAGGTCCCACGCCTTGCTGGGGGGCAAAACGCCTCGCCAGGGGAACTGGCAGTTCTTCTTGGCAATGATGGCACCCAGTCCATCTCTGCGATCCAACTTGGACGCATGGCCGGTACCATCTCATACGCGGTGCTTTGTGGAATTGGGGAACGAGTGCCTAGAATCTACATCGGTGAATCCATTGCTGGCTGACGCGGCACTCTGGCTGGTCGCCAGTTGGCTGTACGCGCACGCTAAATACCCGCAATCTGAAAGAACTGGGGAATGAAATTGAAGAAGGGAAAGAGATTGGAGCGGGAGACGAGACTTGAACTCGCGACATCAACCTTGGCAAGGTTGCACTCTACCAACTGAGTTACTCCCGCTCAGTGGTTCATCCTCTATTTTCGGGCTCCTCCGTCGCCTTGTCAAGCGACGTGCAGGTCCGGCGAGTCCCTTTCTACGGAAACACCGCAACCGCAACCCAGCCGAAAAAATTCTTTCTCGTTGCGCAAAAATATTTTTTCTCTTCCCGCTGTAGCGGCTCCGTTTTTCAGTCTTTCCACAAAACACACAAAAGCATTCACCACCTAAACACCTGAAAAATAAACTAGTAGTTAGATTTTTCCACAAGAAGGTCCCTGAACGACCCGTGAAAGACTGTGCAAACCTTTCGAAGCCCACAAACCAACCGTCGTCTGGCCAGATCGGTCCACATTGTCACCTAGCTGTAACTGAATTGAAGAAAAGCACTTACGACGAAATCCACGGATCCACAGCGCCTATCGTAACGGTACTAAGGGAAAACATTCTTCTATAATCCCGAACTAATTAAGATCCGGAGGCCATTCTCAACCCTCTCTCAACCGGAGATCGCGAGTGAACGCTGAATGGGTGCCTCAATTCTGAAATTAGTCGTGTTTCACTCACGCACAGTGGTGGATTCGCAAAGTTCCCTAAGCGCAACTAAAGACGAAAATTACGCTCTGTACCAGACTGTACTGTTTTGGTATGTAAGAACATTTTTCCGTTTTTTGTTCCATAAATTCAATCACTTGCAGCCTTGGCATTCTCAGTTGCCAAGCCAGTCCGCTGTGCTAGACTGAGAGACCGCGAGAGCAGATAAAGCTAGAACATGAAATCGCGTAGCCCCAGCCAAGCGATCGGGCAATCCTAGCAGAAACTTTACTGTTTATCCTTCCCGGAGTTTTCCACATGTGGAAAACCCTGAGGAAATCTATGTCTTGTCTTTGGGAGAAGTGATGAGCCACTGGGATGAAATCAGAGCGCACCTGGAGGATCTGATTCCGGCGGAGGCCTTCGTAAACTGGATCCTTCCGGTATCTGGTGTGTTGCTGGAAAATGGAACCTTGCAGCTGTCCGTACCCGACGAAGCCAGCAAAGTGGTGCTTCAGGAAGATTACGTTCAGCTCATCACACTTGCGGCGCGACGGCTTGGTATTGACCTTCGTCATGTGGAGATTCACTTCAGGGACTTTGGGCGGCAATCAAGCAATCGCGGGGCAAACCAGGATGTGGCAAACCAGCAAAGTGAGCAACTGGCTTGGAGAATGCCGCAGAGGACCGATTATGGGGTAGGTCTGCAATCCACAGCTTCCCTCATCGAGCGTTATAACTTCGCGAACTTCGTGGTAGGCCCGTGCAACCAATTCGCCCATGCGGCATGCAAGGCTGTCGCCACCAAACCCGCTGGTAGCTATAACCCGCTCTTTCTGTACGGAGGCACAGGTGTGGGAAAGACGCACCTGATGCACGCAATCGGCTTGGCCCTGACACAAGGAAATTCTTCGCCGAGAATAGTTTATACATCCAGCGAACGTTTCGTGAACGACATGGTCACCTGCATCAAGCAGGAGCGTATGCCTTCTTTTCATGCGCACTACCGCTCGGCCGACGTCCTTCTCATCGACGATATCCACATCATCGCCGGGAAGGAACGTACACAGGAAGAGTTCTTCCACACGTTTAATGAACTCTATGAGCACAAGAAACAGATTGTGATTTCCAGTGACTCTGCCCCCAAGGAGATCCCCGGCCTAGTAGAGCGTCTCCGGTCCCGCTTTGAGTGGGGACTGATGGTGGACATGCAACCCCCGGACCTCGAGACGAAGATGGCTATTCTCGACAAGAAGGCCGAGGCAGAGGGCGTGCCATTGCCGGAAGACGTGCGTATCTACATCGCTACCCGCTCAAAATCAAACGTTCGAGAGCTGGAAGGAGCCCTGGTGAAGGTATTGGCCTATTCCTCGCTCCACCAAACTCCCATCACCCTGTCGCTGGTCAAGCGGATTCTCACTGGCTTCGACGAACACACTGAGCGCAAAGTGAGTATCGATTCCATCCAGAAGGCGGTTGCCAGTCGCTTCAAACTACAGCAGCACCAACTGCGACAGCGCAGTAACGTGCGTTCCATCGCTTATCCCAGGCAGATCGCCATGTATCTTGCCAAGGAGTTAACGATGGCCTCCCTCACTGAGATAGGCCGCGCATTCGGGGGCAAGCATCACACCACCGTGTTGCATTCGGTACACAAAATCTCTCAAGAAGTGCAATCAGACCCTGAAATCAACAAACTTATCCACAACTTAACTGATTCACTTAAATAATACTTCGTTCACTTTCTAAGAGATGATTGTGGATTTCTGGAAGTGTGCCTATGGGAAGCCTCTGGGACCACGGGCTCAGAAACGGAAAATATCCACTTGAAACGCCCCGATTCTCGATTCAAGTACTCAAATTTTGTATAATTTAGGGTTAGGACCGAGGCCGCTGTCGTGAAGCCCCCAGGGGTACAAAACCAACAATTCCAACCTTCTCTGGCTGACCAGATCCAAGCGCATTGCGAAGGGTCCCCAGGGCGGGTTATCGGCACACAGCGATTCGCCAAACCGGAAAGGGATCCCCATGGAATTCACGGTTAGCAAAGCGGAACTCCAGCGCGAACTCGCCTTCACACAGGGTGTGATTGAGCGAAAGACCACCATTCCCATCCTGGCCAATCTCCTGATTGAGGCCGAGGGGGAGACGGTTCGTCTAACCGCCACTGACCTCGAACTGGGAATCCACTGCAGTTTCTCGGCAAAGGTGGATACCCCCGGTTCTGGGACGATTCCCGCGAAGCGTTTGCTCGATTACGTTCGCCTTCTGCCGGATGAACCAGTCCGGATCAAGTTTTTGGATAACCACTGGGCGAGTATCACCTGTGGGCGTTCAAGGACCCGCATCGCGGGAATGTCCAAAGAGAGTTTCCCCGAACTTCCCGCACTCCCTGAAGCTTCCCTGTCCCTGTCGGCCTCTCGACTAAGGGGCATGATCACCCAGACCCTGTTTGCCATCTCTACCGAAGAAACCCGTTTCACTCTCAATGGAGCTCTCTTGGTGTTGGAGCCCGGGGCGATGAAGATGGTGGCGACGGATGGTCATCGTCTGGCCCACGTGCTCACTGAGACTCCAGTGGAGGGCCTTACTGAGCAACAGTCCGCCCTATTGCCGCGTAAGGCCATGGGCGAATTGCTCAAGCTAACAGACTCACTGCCTGACGAAGCCACAGTGTCCTTTGCTGCAGACGAGAACCATTTGTTCTTTCAGGCAGGAGACCGCCTGTTGATTACGCGAAAGCTCAGCGGTTCTTTCCCGGACTACGAGCGGGTTTTGCCCAAGGAACAAAAATTTGAAGTGGTGTTGCCAAAAGACGACATCCGGGCAGCCCTCGAGCGCGTAGCCCAATTTTCCGACGAGCGTTCACGGGCGGTGAAACTGGCCCTGAGCGATGGCACCCTAAAGATTTATTCCTCCATCACTGACACCGGTGACAGCGAAGAGTCCATGCCTGCCGATTACCACGGCGAACTCGTCGACATCGGCTTTAACGCACAGTATTTGCTGGAGTTTCTGCGCGCAGTAAGCGGAGGCGAAATCCGCTTCTGCTTCCGTGATTCGCAAAGCGCTGCCGAATTCCAGCCCGCCAACGATGACACAACGATGCATTACCGCTACGTGGTGATGCCCATGCGCATTTGACGCGCGGCCTACCGCAAGTCAGTGTCAGCAGCGAATACCGCTCTGCCAAGCGCCTGAAGACAGACAACCTCTATGAGTAAGACCACGCATCCTGACGACGAAGCCCAGAACCAGTTGTATGACTCCACCAGTATCCGGGTCCTGGAGGGCCTGGAGGCTGTACGTAAGCGACCAGCAATGTACATTGGCTCCACTGGAGAGCTGGGTTTGCACCATCTGGTGTACGAGGTCGTGGACAACTCCGTGGACGAAGCGCTCGCTGGATTCGCCACTGAGATCACAGTAGTCATCCACATCGACAATTCCATCACCGTCATCGACAACGGGCGCGGCATCCCCGTGGATATCAAAGAAGAGTTTGGGATATCCGCCGCGGAAATCGTGATGACCAAGCTCCACGCGGGTGGCAAGTTCGACACCAATTCGTACAAGGTCTCTGGTGGACTTCACGGCGTTGGTGTGAGCTGCGTGAACGCACTGTCAGAAACACTGACGCTCGAAATCTGGCGAGGCGGCAGTACCTACGAGCAGGAATACTCCCGGGGATTGCCCCTTTATCCCCTGCGGGTTGCCGGCAAAGCGGGTCGAAAGACAGGAACCAAACTCACGTTTCGCCCGGACGGCACCATCATGACGGCAACGGATTTCAATTACGATATCCTCGCCAAGCGGCTCCGTGAAATGGCCTTCCTCAACAAGGGTCTGCGCATTCACCTCACCGACGAACGGCCGGATCCCCCGAAGGTCACAGAATTCTTCTACGAGGGCGGCATTGCGGAATTCATCCAGCATCTCAATGCAGGAAAGTCTGCGCTGCACCCGAATCCCATCTACCTGGAGGGGATGAAGGATACCCCGAATGGGATGTTGACCATGGAAATTGCGTTCCAGTACAACGATTCGTACGCAGACACGATTTTCAGCTTCGCCAACAACATCAATACCATCGATGGTGGCACACACCTTAGCGGCTTTCGCTCAGCTCTCACACGCACCATCAATGCCTACGGTCAGCAGAACAACCTGTTCAAGGACATGAAGGAAAACCTGACCGGCGATGATGTCCGCGAGGGGCTCACCGCAGTGGTGAGCGTGAAAATTCCGCAGCCCCAGTTTGAGGGCCAGACCAAGGGTAAACTCAACAGCGACATCGCCGGGGTCGTCACGCAATTCGTCAACGATCACCTTGCAGCGTACTTCGACAAGAACCCCGCCGTTGCCAAACGGATCGTATCGAAAGCCATTGATGCTGCGCGGGCCAGGGAAGCAGCCCGAAAGGCTCGTGACCTCACCAGGCGCAAGGGTGCACTGGATTCAGGTGGACTTCCTGGAAAGTTGGCGGATTGTCAGGAAAAGAACCCGGAACTCTGCGAATTGTTCCTGGTAGAGGGTGAATCCGCCGGCGGCACAGCCAAGAGCGGCCGCGACCGAAAGAATCAGGCGATTCTGCCGTTGAAGGGAAAGATCCTCAACGTGGAGAAGGCCCGTTACGACAAAATGCTCGGCCATGAGGAAATCCGCGCGATGATTACGGCTATCGGCGCGGGCATCGGCAAAGACGATTTCAATCCAGCCAAGCTGCGTTACCACAAAATCATCATCATGACGGACGCGGATGTGGACGGCTCGCATATCCGCACCCTGCTCTTAACCTTCTTCTTCCGGCATATGCAGGAGTTAATCACCCGCGGCCACGTGTTTGTCGCGCAGCCGCCGCTTTTCAAGATCAAGAAGGGCAAGAGCGAAATCTACATCAAGGACGAAAAGGAGTTCTCAAGGGAAATCCTTCGCCGTGCAACAGAAAACCTGACGGTGGAAACCGGCGATGGAAATGGCTCCCGCAATGTCCTTGAGCCTGGAGTGATGCGGCAGTTCGCCTTCAACCTTGATGAGCTTGTCCTCCTGGCGCCTAAGCTTGAACGACGCCTTCGCGACCCTCGCGTTGTAGAGTTGCTCCTCGACAGCAGCCTGGCTTTGGACAAGAAAGACGACCTCAATGGCTCCAGTGAGCATGTCCCGGAAGCGCTCCTCCGCCTGAAGCAAAGTCTGGAGGCACTCGGTCTGCGCTGTGTCCTCACCTTTGAGGAGGAGCATTCCACCCATAGGCTTACCTACTTTGACGCCACCAACGCACCGCGGCATATTGACCTGGAGCTGATGCAGACACCGGAATACCGGCGAATGCGCGTGCTGGCGCGGGACATCGCTGCCCTCAACTACCCGCCATTCAAGGTAACGCGCGGCGAAAACTCCGACGAAGCCGGCGACTGGCGCACATTGCTGGAAACGGTCCGAAAGGAAGGCATGAGGGATGCCACCATCCAGCGCTATAAGGGGTTGGGGGAGATGAACGCAGAGCAGCTCTGGGAAACCACCATGAATGCCGAGCAACGGACGCTGCTGCAGGTGCGACTGGAGGACCTCATTGAGTGTGAGGAGATCTTCTCCACGCTGATGGGCGAGAACGTGGAAAGTCGCCGGAAATTCATCGAAGAAAATGCGCTGG
>CAZUAX010000208.1:0-7199 GCA_964618435.1 uncultured Solibacteraceae bacterium | reverse complement strand
CGTCTACGGCAGCATATCCTTCGGCTTGAACTTCGCGCTTACCTTCATCGGTCCCATCTGCGTCTGGAATTGTATGGCCTTGCTCTTCGCCGTAAACTCCACCTCCATCGGGAAATAGAACATCAGAATGCGTTCGCTGCCGCTCAAGACGGTCTCCACCTTTTCGGGAGAAAATTGATTCCCATCGATGGTCAGCGTGGTATTGTCCTTCATTTGCGCTTCCATTCGGGTGCGCATTTCGGCAAGTTGCTCCGGGTTGGGGCGCTGACCCTCGGTCGGTCCGCCCTCGCCACCTGAGCGACGCATCATTCCCGGACCGCCACCCGGTCCACCCTGCAATCCCATCATCGCCAGGATGTGGTGGCTTGGCTTTTCATCCAGCTGCCTCTCCAGGTCGGCCGCCGCGGGGCTTCCCCGCAGTTGGGCTGCCCGCGCCATTGCCTGCCGGATTGGGAGCGCGCTCTGCCACATTACGTATGCGCTCGGCATTTGCCTCCCGTCTGGTCCGCCCATACCGCCGCCAGGTCGTCCCATCCCGCCTTCCGGTCCACCCATTCCACCGCCGGGTCGCCCCATGCCTCCCGGTCCGCGCGATGCGCCTGGCTGCATGTTGGAAAAGTCCATGCTGATGTCCGCACTTTGCACCCAGGGTGAGTTACCCAGCAGCTTTTCCACTTCCTTTTCGGTCCACTGGGTGTATGGCTTTGTAGCCCAGAAAGGGGCCGCCCAAAGTGCCACACTCAGCATGCTGGCCACAGCGATTGCTTTCAGAATTGGCCGAATCATTCGGTTATCCTCCATCTTTTCCACCTTTCCGGAAGTGTTAGAACGTGAAGCGCAGGGATGCTTCCACAATGCGATTGCCCGCGTTTCCGCCCATGGGACCGAAGCCTGCCAGCGATGTCGATTGCCCAAACAGAGGGGACGACAGGCTGCCCACCGGATTTCCCGGGTTTGTGGTGTTGAACAGATTCCGTGCACTAATTGAGAAGTTCAGGGAATACTTACCGCTGCCACCGCCAAATCCGCCCATCGGGCCGCCCATGCGGCCGCCGCCACCCATACGTCCTCCTCCCGCAGGGCCGCCACCCGCCATGGGTGGAGGTCCACCGGCGCCGGGTCCGCCCATCATCCCCTCAGGCATCTCGCCACCGCTCTTGCGCTCGCCGAAGCTCCAGCTCCGGCTCAGTCGCAGGTTAACGGTGAACTGGCTGGGGCCCTCCCCAAAGTTGCGAGGGATGATCGTCATGCCGGGCAACGGGTTCGGGTCAAAAGCGCCCCAGGCGGTGTTTACCACGCCCGGTCTGCTCAAATCCAAATCGCTGGCAAAGGCTGGCCGGTCGCTAAACACTGTGTCTCCATTGTTGTCTCGCCCGGTTGTGATGTTGAAGGGCACTCCCGATCGATACATCACAAATGGGTTCAGCGTAAATCCCCAGGGGGCGCTCACATTGCCACCCATCACCACACGATGGCGAATATCCATCATGCTGCGTCCCCATTCATTCGAAAGGTCGTACTGATTGGCGGGAAGTCCATTTCCCCGGTCAGCGTCGGAGTCTGCCTTGCCCCAGGAATAGAAGCCGAACAGCATTACCTTTGAGTGGAAGCGGGTGCTCAAGTTGGCAATCAGCTGTTGCTGGTTCATCCGGCCGGTTGCTTCATACAGGAACAGGTTTTCATTGCCAAAGGGCCGCACCCCGTCTTCCGATAGAGGCGCATTGATGTTACGTGTCCGCAACACATTCACCGCTCGTGTCCTTACCCAGTTCACCGATAGCGTTGTGCTCTTCGGCAGCGCGCGTTCAACACCCACTGAGTTCTGGATCATGTACGGCACTCGCAGGTTCTGATCGACCCGGTACGATGACTGCGGCACCGCGTTGCCCACCAGTGTGTCCACCGCGGGAATCGTCGGATAGAAGCTCGGATTAGGCACGATAAACTGTTGCTGATTGCTGCCATTGAAGCGCAGGGCATTCAGCGTGAAGGAATCGTCAAAGCGATCATAGAAGATGCCCGCCCCAGCGCGAATCACCGTCTTGCCGTTCCGGCCTCCCTTGGAATCAGGCGACCAAGCAAAACTCAGCCGCGGCGCGATGTTGCGATGGTCCCGGATGTTGGTCTGGTTTTCGTAGCGGAGTCCAAACGCGAGTGTGAAGTTTGGCTTCAGCCTCCAATCGTGGGAAAAGAACAGCCCCATATCGTATTGCCTCACCGTTGCTTCCGGGCTTCCCGCCGCCATCGTAAACTGGCTGGCTCCGCCACCTAGCAGACGGATCTGCTCTGGGGTGTAGCCCAGACTCTGGAAATACAGAGTCCGCCGGTAACGCTCCAGAGAAGTCACCGGAGTCATCGTTATCGCTCCATCCGCGCCGAACAGTGGGTTGCCCAGCCCGTCCAGCATCGGCGCCAAGCCCCCCGCAAAGGTAAAGGTGCCCAGGAAATTGTCTGGGGAATAGTCGCTAAAGTCGCTACCCCGCAACCGTCCTCCGAACTTGATGGAGTGAGTACCGCGAACAATCGATGTCATGTTTTGCAGTTCCAGGCTGTTGCGACCACTTGACGAGAAACCCTGTGTGCTTCCTCCGCTCTGGAAAGCGTCCAGCACATTGATGGCGGGCAGAACCGTGAGAGGCTCCTGCTCATTGCGCATGCGGGAATATTCAAACCGAGTCTCGTTGATTGCCGTGGCCGACAGCGTTGCGGTTTCGGTCAACTGTAGCGTCTCCCCATTCTGGCGGCCATCACTGGCACGCTCAGGAAGTGCAAATCCGCCTATGCCGTTGTTGCGCGAACTCGTCCGAAGTAGGTTGAAGCGTCCCACCAGCGTGTTCTTTTCGTTCAGGGCATAGTCAAGCCGGACGGTTCCTGTGCCCCGGCGTTGCGGCGTTACGTATGCCTGCTGAACCGTATCCGCCTGGAACAGGCTGTCGAGCGTGGTTGCATTCACCACTGCATTGTCATCAATCTCTCTCCGCTCAAAGTCCAGGAAGAACGATGCCTTTCGGCTGATTGGTCCGCTCAGGTTTCCGCCGTAGTTGCGCGCCTGATATGGGGCTCGATTTACCGCAAACGGATTTCGCGAATTCACGCTCTCGTCGCTGAAGTTGAAGAATGTCTGGCCCCGGAACTGGTCCGAACCAGGCTTGGTGAGGATCTCGATGCGCCCGAATCCTGGGCGGTCAAACTCCGCCGAGTACGGGTCACGATTGATGCGCACTTCGCGAATTGACTGCTTGGGCGGGATGCGCCCCCCGCTGAATCCGTCCACAAAAATCTGCGCTCCGCTGTTTGGTCCGGCGGAGGGTCCCGCCAGCGCCTGCAGTTCATTCTCCAGTGCATCCGGGTCATCAGACAAAGCGCGCAGTTGTTCTTCCTTAAGCACCAGGGCGCTCGCGTTCGACGCCATGTCCACGCTCACTGAGTCCAGGGTGTCCGCTTCCACGGTTACCTCCTGCTTTGTCAGGAACACGGCCATCGTGAAATTCTGCTGGTTTATGCCTGCCTTTAGCTGGAGCGAAGAAATCTCAATGGCCTGGAACCCTACCGACGTCACTTGCAGCCGATACTCCCCCGGTGTCAGGTCTCGAAAGACGTACTCACCCAGTGCATCAGTCTCCGCCGCAACCGGTTGGCCCTTCACCGGCAGCAGTATTACCGAAGCTCCGGGAATGGAGCTCTCCGTCGTATCCAGCACTTTGCCCTCTAGCGTAGCTTTGGTGGTTTGCGAAGCGGCAGGTAGCGCCGCGAACAGGGCCAGGACAATTGAGAAGAAGATGGCCAGTGAGAAGAAGCGTTGCATGAAGTGCCTCCAGAATTTGCTCATCAGAGCTATCTCAAGGCTAGGAGCCGAACCTAAAATCCACATGTCCGCCACGTAAAGAATGTTGAACGGCGCTTTACGAATCTTTATGTAACCCGCCCGGATCCGCGTGATACATTCAGGGCGTGGAGATCCTGGTAGTCGACGACGATGTGGAACTGGCGGCGTTGGTGGCGCGTTTCCTTCGGAAGGAGGACTTTCATGTAACCGCTGTGCACGACGGCGAAGCCGGACTCGCCGAGGCACTAGAAAGCAGGCACGATCTGGTTGTCCTGGACGTCATGCTTCCAGCGCTCGACGGATTCAGCGTGCTTCGCAAACTGCGCGAAAAAAGCCGGGTCCCCGTCATCATGCTTACCGCGCGCGGCCAGGATATCGACCGCATCACAGGGTTGGAGCTTGGCGCGGACGACTATCTTCCAAAGCCCTTTAACCCGCATGAGCTGGTAGCCCGCATCAAGGCCATCTTCCGCCGCCTGGAGCCGCGCACCGTCGCACAAAACGCACGGCTAAACGTCAACGGTGTCATGCTGGACCCCTCTTCCCGTGCCGTAACCGTCGATGGCCGCAAAGTCGACCTCACCACCATTGAATTCGACATTCTGGAGATGCTCATGCGTGCCGCGGGACGCGTTCTCTCCCGAGACGCCATCATCGAGAACCTCTATGACAGAAAGGCGAGCGGCTTCGATCAGTCAGTGAACGTTCACATTAGCCATATCCGTCGCAAGCTTGAGTTCGGTCGCACTCTCATCAAGACTGTCCGCGGCGTGGGGTATCAGTTCTGTCTCGATGCCAGCGACGCCGATTAGCCCCGGAGGCCGAATGAATTCGCTATTTGCAAAAATTCTTGTCTGGTTCGGCTTCACGCTGGCCCTGATCTTCGTGGGTCTTTCGGTGATTACCGCCTTGCAGATTCGCGATGCCCCGCAACGTGGAAACTTCCCGGTGTTTCACCTGCGGCTGGCCCTGGAGGTGAGGGAACTCGGTGGCGACGAAGCACTGCGCGAATACCTCAGCCGCTTTGGCGATGCCATCCGAAATGACGTTTCCATTGTTGGCGCGGACGGCCGCGACATCCTTACCGGGGAGCCACGGAACCTGCCATCCACCTCCGGCGATCGCGGCTCACGCCCGTGGTTTCACTTCCTCTTCCGCCCTAGCCCGCCACCGATGCGGGTGGTGAAATTGGGAGACTACCGTTTGGTGATGGCTTCGCGCGATGAACCGCAGTACACCTGGTGGCTGGCCCCTCAGAATTTCTGGATTCTCGGTACGGCGATCTTGTTATGCTTTGGCTTGGCTGCGTATGTCTCTCGGCCTCTCCGGGCCATGCAGCGGGCGGTGGAACAGTATGGTGATGGCAACCTCGAGCTTCGTCTGAACAGTAAGCGGAAAGATGAATTCGGACGCCTCGCCCGTGCCTTCGACCAAATGGCAGATCGCATCCAGACGCTTTTGAGCGCGGAACGACGCCTGCTCGCCGACATTTCTCACGAGCTCCGAAGTCCCCTCGCCAGGCTCAGCGTCGCCACGGAACTGCTTGAAGACCCCAGCGAGCGAGATGCAGCGCGTTCCCAGATCCGCCGCGAGGCGGAGCGTCTTAACCAGTTGATCGGCGGCCTGCTGGAGGTTACACGCGCTGAGGGCGACCCTGGCCATGTGTGTCGGGAAGCACTCGACCTCCAGCCACTCCTGCAGGAAATCGTCCTCGATTGCAGTTTTGAAGCGCGCGAGCGTCAGGTAGAGATTGCCTTTACGCACCCCGGCGAACTGCTCCTGCAAGGCGACACCGAACTATTGCGGCGGGCGGCGGAGAACGTCATACGTAATGCGCTTCGCTTCGCACCCACGGGGTCGTCCGTCTCCATCACGTGTCAGCGCGAATCCCACTCGGTGGTCATTCAGGTGCGTGACTTCGGGCCGGGCGTCCCCTCTGACGCCTTGGGTCGTATCTTTGACCCCTTCTTCCGCGTGGAAGACGACCGCAATCGCCGCCAGGGAGGCACTGGGTTAGGCCTATCCATTGCCCGGCGCGCCGTGGATTTGCATGGCGGCGAGATCAAGGCCCGCAATGCCAATCCCGGCTTGCTTGTTGAAATTCGCCTGCCGACTCTCCCTGTTCCGGTACCCGCTTAGCGCTGTCAGAGCTACGCCGGCTTTGGTGCGGCTAACGGCAAATTGTCCTTCACCAACTCGGCACTCTGCATTTCGCTGATCACTGCCGTTAGGTTCGGGTTCCGCAGTGCCCACAGATAGGCCTTATGCGGCACCTTTAGCTGGCCGGGAAAGGAAGAATGGAGCCTTTCCAGGCGCTCCTGATTCGCTGGCTGGTTGTACTCACCTGGATACACAGGCCGCGCCACCTTCATCGCCACCACCCCGAAGTTTTCGCGCTTGGCTCGCTCCAGCGCTGGGGTCACATACTCCTGGTTCACCACGTTGTAGGCAACCATCGCTGCCGAGTACACCTTCATATCAATAGCAGTATGGATGGCCACTGACGGGGCGCTGTGCGAACTGATGCCGAAGTGCCTCACCTTTCCATCGCGCCGCAGAACTTCAAATGCCTCGAAAATTTCAGGATGCCCACGCATCTCATACGCCGTCGACACGCCGTGCGGACACATCAGGATGTCCAGGTAATCCGTCCCCAGCCGCTTCAGTGATTCCCCTACGCTCTTCAGAATGATCTGTTTGAATTGCTTTTGGCGATCCAGTTTGTCGGCATATCGTTCCGCCATCACATCGCCAAGCGTGGCATCCTCAATCTCACCGCGCTGGCGCGAGAAGTAGTTCACCACGTAGTCTGCCCGCAGCGCACCCGTGCTTTCCAGTCGGTCTCGCACCGCAGTGTCGATGCGCTTCTTCTCACTGTCGCCCAGGCTGGCATAGATCTCCCGATACACCTTGGCGCGGTTCAGATCCCACAGGCTCACCTTGCTGTTGAGGAAAAACTTGTCTCTTGGCCTAGCCTTCAGCACATGGGCGTAGCCCGCCTCTGAAGCTCCATTCCCATAGGCGGGCGCGGTGTCCAGATAGTTCAAACCGCGGTCAATTGCCATCAGCACATGCTCGTGGTTATCGGGCTTGATATGGTTGCCGCCCATCACCACTTCCGAAATCATGTAGCCCGTGCGACCCAACTTTCGATAAGCAACCCCGGATTGACGATTCCGCCACTCCCCGTTATCGGTGCTTTGCGCCGCATCCGCCTTCAGCGCAAGGGCTGCACATAATGTTAAGGGTGCCGATCGCAGCACTCCCATCCCCAGCGAACCAAGCAGCATTTCACGGCGCGTAGTGGTAGGAACTGCAGTCATGAGATACCTTCCCAGCAAAACCAAGTGCCCCCAGTATACATACCAGTAGG
>CAZUAX010000207.1:4966-7324 GCA_964618435.1 uncultured Solibacteraceae bacterium | reverse complement strand
TTCCGCGCGGCAAGTTCTTCCATCTGGACTGGCCGGAACCCGGGCGTCCACAGTTGGAGATGTAGTCACAGGAAGAAAGCATCGGTGCCCGGCGTATGCAACGTTCTGCATACGCCGGGCACTTTCGTCTCGGGAATGGCTCCATGATACAGTGGCGACAAGCTCTATGAACACGCACGGGCAGGCAGCAAATTCCATTGGATTGATTGAACTCAGCAGCATTGCATCTGGCTTTCAGGTCTGCGATGCCATGCTGAAAGCGGCTAGCGTTCAGATTGTGCTGGCGCGTTCAATTTGTTCGGGCAAGTATATGGTGATGGTCCGGGGCGACGTGGCCAAGGTGCAGGCTGCGGTGGCCGCGGGTAAACGTGCGGGCAATTTCTCCGTAGTCGATTCCTTCGTGATTGCGAACCTGCACGAAGCTGTTTTCCCTGCCATTGCTGGCACCAATAAGCTCGAACCCCTGGATGCGCTGGGCGTTCTGGAATCCTTCTCCGTCGCCTCGCTGATTGAAGGGGCCGATGCGGCGGTAAAGGCCGCCGACGTGAAGCTCCTGGAAATCCGCCTCGCCATGGCGCTGGGGGGGAAAGCCTTCGTTACTCTCACCGGCACCGTGGCCGATGTCGAAACCGCCATCGACGCCGGTGCACGCGTGGTGGGTGCTCGCGGACTCCTCGTCAATAAGGTCGTCATCCCGCATCCCAGAGCGGAGTTATTAAAAGAGATGATTTAGCACGTCTCTGTCGTTGGCAATTCGCGCATGCGAGCACCGTATTCAATTCGATACACTGTGGTTCGCTATGCAACGACGTGACCTCATAAAGGCTCTTGCCTCCCTACCGGCCCTGGTGCCCTTGACTGCCTGCCAACTTGCTGGTGAAGCCGGCACAGAAGTATGGCTTGGCCCGGATTACTGGGCAAATCCCATGCAGGATTGGCGCAAACGCGGCGACCGCATGGAATGCCATGTTTCCGGCGGTGATCGCAATGTCTTCTGGCTCACGCGCGAACTGAAGGCGGAGCCAGGCGATTTCTCAATGAGCGTGCGTCTGGGCAAGCTCGACAAAGAGGCTCCACTTACCCCTGGGTGGGTGGGCTTTCGTTTCGGCATGCGCGGGCACTTCAATGATTACCGTGACAGCGCAATCCGCGGCTTCGGCCTTGAAGCCGGTCTAACCCATACCGGTCAATTGTTCATCCAGCAGCCTGGGGATGGCCCTGAGCTGGATAGCTGGGAAGATGTCACGTTGCGCCTGGAAGCCACTGGCAACCGCCTGAAGTTGAGTGTCGGTAGCCTTTCGATGGAGCGGGAAGTGCCTGCCGAATGGCTGGTTGGCGGGGTGGCGCTGGTTTGTCACCATGGCGATCTGCCCGCTGGGATTCCTCCCATGCCGGAGCCCGTCCAGCCGAACACTGGCAAGCCCAACCAGACTCGCGGCGGTAGCATGGCTTTCTGGTTTTCTGATTGGCAGTTGAGCGGCCCCAAGGTGGCCACCTACCCCGAGCGCGCCTGGGGACCCATCCTGTTCACCCAATATACGTTGCACCGGGGGCACCTTCGGCTCACCGCCCAGTTTGTGCCTGTTGAGAAAGATGTCACTGCGGAACTCCGCATCGATGGCAAACAGGCTGCCACCGTCAATGTGGACGCATTTTCGTCCACAGCCGCATTTTCCGTGCCCCAACTGGATGACACGCGCGACCATGCGTTCGAAGTCCGCTACCTCGACGATAGCTACACCGGCACCATCCGCAAGGATCCGCGGGACAAGCAGAAGGTCGTCGCGGCGCCACTCACCTGCCAGTGGGATCTTGGTTTCCCGCATCAGGAGATTGCGCAAAGCCTGAAGGCTGCCAATCCCGATGTGCTTTTCTTCACGGGAGACCAGCTTTACGAGGCCAATGCCGGCTACGGCATTCAGCGCGAACCCCTCGAAGCGGCCCGCGTCGATTACCTTCGGAAGTGGTATCTCTTCGGCTGGGCCTGGGGTGAACTTACGCGCGAGATTCCCTGCGTATGCCTGGCCGATGACCACGATGTCTATCACGGTAACCTTTGGGGCGCTGGAGGCAGGCAGGCTGTTTATCCGGACCTAGCCCAGCAGGTAGGGTCTGAACGGATTGAGCCGGCCCAACGTCAGCAGCGCGCCCAGGATTCGGGCGGCTACCTGATGCAGGCGCGATGGGTGCAGGCGGTCTATCAGACGCAGTCCAGCCACTTGCCTGTTTGGGAACAGGCTGGCACCATCTGGGAAAACATACCGGTCTGCTTTGGCCACCTGGTAGTAGGCGGCATCAGCTTTGCCCTGCTCGAAGATCGCAAGTTCAAGAGTGCTCCGGTGGACTTTCTGCCGGAAG
>CAZUAX010000207.1:0-4866 GCA_964618435.1 uncultured Solibacteraceae bacterium | reverse complement strand
GCCCTGCTCGAAGATCGCAAGTTCAAGAGTGCTCCGGTGGACTTTCTGCCGGAAGCCCAAATCATCAACGGCTGGCCGCAGAACCCGAGTTGGGACTCTGCAAAATCAGGCGACGCGCCAGGCGCCCAGCTTCTGGGTGAGGATCAAGAGAAGTTCCTCGCGGAATGGGTGCGCGACTGGGAAGGCGCGGAGATGAAGTGCGTGGTCTCCGGTTCCATCCTTTGTAACCTGGCCACCTTGCCCAAGAGCTTCATGAGCGATTCCGGCGTGCCTGGTTTGCCCGTGTATCCGCTGGGCGGGTACGCTCCCGACGACAAGGCGGTGCAGGACCACGATTCCAATGGCTGGCCCCAAACTGCCCGTAATCGCACCCTTCGCTTGATGCGCGCGGCGTTGGCGCCCCATCTGTCGGGCGACCAGCACCTGGGGAGCACGGTGCAGTATGGCGCCGATGCCTGGAACGACTCTGTTTACGGCCTCTGTACGCCCGCGATCAGCAACCTCTTTCCCCGCCGCTGGTTCCCTCCCGTGGACGGCAAGAATCGCAAGCCGGGCCAGGTACGTAACATGGGCGAGTTTGTGGATGGCTTCGGCAACCGCATTACCGTCCACGCCGTGGCCAACCCCTACAATACTGGCCTCAAGCCCGCAGCCCTTTTTGACCGTGTCACCGGATATGGCCTGGTGGAGTTCGATAAAACGGCCCGCACGTATAAGCTTGAAAACTATCCCCGCTGGGTCGTTTACGGGAGCCAGGGTGCGGAGCCCTTCCCCGGCTGGCCCATTGTTGTGTCCCAACCAGACAACGGACTTCAAGCCTGCCAGTGGGAACTGAAACTTGCCGCCCCCGCCAACGGGGTGGTGGATGTCCGTAACTCTGCAGGCGAGACCGTCCTCTGTTACCGTACCAGCGGTGCGGTAGACACTCTGCCGGTCTGGGCTGGGGGCGAATATGAGGTGCTGGTAAACGGCGCCACTACGGGCAAGGTCGCGGCCAAACCGAAGCAAGGGTAGGCGAGCGAGGTTAGGCAACCAAGGTTAGGGCAGTGGTGGTGTGGTTAGGTTAGTCTGTGGCGTAAGCAAGGACGGCGGCGTTCCATCGTCCGGCGCGCGTGAGCAGTTGCCGCTCGAATGGGACGATGGATGGGTTCGGGCACCTGATCCAGCTCTCTATCTAAAGCTGGCTGCCTAAGCGGTCCATGAGAGGATCGGGATTTGGCAAAATGCCACAAGCGCCGGGAATCGTAAAGTAAAACAAGGGCCGGCTCTCAAAGATAGCCGGCCCTTGTTGCTGATGGAGATTCTCAGAAGCCGAACCGTAAACCGAACTGGAGAGTTCGTGGATCGTTCGCGCTGGTCACTTGGCCGAAGTTGTTCGCTCCCACCGTAGTGGCAACCCCAAAATAGGAGAAGTTGTTGGGAGCGTTATACATCTCCGCGCGAAACTCAAGGTTCATGGATTCGCGGATGTTGAAGCGCTTCTGCAGAGAAACATCCCAGTTGTTGGTGCCCGGTCCGGTAATGGCATTTCTACCGAGGCTGCCAAAGGTGCCGGCGGCTGGAACAGCAAAGGCGGCCTTGTTGAACCAAGCGTCGGCGGTACCTCCACCGGCTTCGGGATCCCCTACCAGGTTGGGGCGCTGCCCAGCCTGTCCAATCCCGGCAACGTCGCCTTGAATGCCGATATTCAATGGCCTGCCGGATTGCAGAGTGGTGACACCGGAAAGTTGCCAACCGCCGAAAGCAATCTTGTACCAAGCGTTCTGCTCCTGCCAGAAGGGCAGCGGATACATGTAGCTAAACACGAAGATATGGCGGCGATCATAGGTTGCCAAGCCGCGGTCGCGCTTGAAGTCATAGCTATCCATCGCCAGCTCGCCCCAGTCGCTGGCATCGGTAATGGCTTTTGACCACGTGTAGGCAATATTCAGGAGCCCACCATCGTTGAAAGTCTTCCGCCACTGCGCCTGCATTGAGTTGTAGTTGAAGTTCGATCCAGTGATGTAGTGGCTGATGTTCGCGAACCCATTGTATGGGCGAAGAGCATTCGTGTTGATGCCCGGGTTTCGCTGCAGCGTTCCTACCTGCAACTGGTTCAGATTCACCTGTCGGTATTGGTTCCAACCCGCGCTACCGACGTAGGCAATGTCCACCATCATGCTGGAGCTTAGCTTGTGCTGAATACCCAGGCTGAAGTTGTTGACCGTAGGAATCTTGACGTCAATATCGTAGGAACTGACGGCAGAAGGAACCAAGCGCGTGGTTCCGCCAGCCGGATTCTCAATGTTCGCGAAAAACACCTGGGATTCCTGGATGAATGGCGGGTTGTTGACGCGCCCGAAGACAAAGTTGCCCTGGATGCGTTCATAGAAGATTCCATACCCGCCACGGATCACCGTATTCTGTTTGCCGGTGACGTCAAAGGCAAAACCGAACCGGGGCGCCAGAAGGCCGGATTCCCACTGCGATATTTCCTTGGGGAGGCCTCGGAGCAAGCGCTGGAACACGGCTTCTGAATGCTGTGGGAACCGGTCACGGAAGGCTTGCGGATACTCAGAACCGCCCACCGCAAGGCCATTAACGGGGTCTCCGGTGCCTGGTTGCAACTGGCCGTTAGGCAGCACGTTGGGGGCTAACGCAGGGTCGTAGAACCTTGGGTTGAAGACCACTGCATTCTGCAGCGCTGCGTACTGGGGTTGCATAATCATCCAGCGGAGACCGAAGTCGAGGGTTAACCGCTGATTGACGCGCCAGTTGTCCTGTCCGTACATTTCAAACTGGCTAAAGCGGAACCAGCCCTCGCGGCCCGACGATGCTTCGGTGTAGTTGTTGAAATTGCCTAGCAGGGCATCGGCGAGCGCGTTGCCCGAATGGTTGGGGTGACCGGGTGAGAAGTTCACTGAACCATTGATGGCGGGCTGGTTGTCCTGGTTCTTCCGGCTGCGCATGGCAAGAATGCCGAACTTCAGGTTATTGCTGCCGATGACCTTGGAAAAATCGTTCTTCCACTGGAAGACCCGGTTGAAGTTATTCCATGTAAGGGGCTGCGTGTTGAGCGCGTTAAAACCCGAGATGGACAGGTTGGGCACTGCGGTCTGGTTACCAAACAGCATCGGAAAGTTCACGCCCAGGTCACTCCGCTGGTAGCTGCTACCTAGTATGGGGTTGGGGCGGAAATTCTCTTGCCGAATCACGTTGCCAGTGTAGGTGAACTGAAAGGTGTTCACCGTCGTGGGGTTCGCGATATGCGTCCACTTGGCGCTGGTGTTCAAGCCAGGGATGATGCGATCAAAGAGAGCCTTGTTGCCGGTGTTCTGCAAGGAATCGTACATGTCGCGGGTCCAATGCACGGCAAATTGGTTCTTGTTGTCCATGTAGTAATCACCCTTCACGATGTACTGGTCCGCATCGAGAGGCGAGGGGGGCTGGAAGTTGAAGTTTCCACCGCCGCCTACAAAGTTAGGGTCGGGGTACATGTTCACAAGCGCCTGCCCGTTCGGGCTGATGCGAGATTGGGGAATGATTCCATTGGGGAACGCGGCGCCTGTTTGGGGGTCGCGCGGCCATTGACCTGCCGGAAGGGCCGAGAAGTTGCCCGCGCGCTGCGCGAGCGTCGGGATGTTCCAAAGGACCGGTGAACCGCGGCGAAGCCGCTTGAATTCCGCTCCTGTAAAGAAAAAGAGCTTGCTGCGATCCGTGTTGAATTTGCCCGGAATAAAAACGGGGCCCCCAATGCTGCCGCCAAAGTTATTCCATCGCAATTTCTGTTTATTTACCGCGCGAAATGCGAAGGCATCGAAGGAGTCGTTGCGCACGAACTCATAAAGCGACCCGTGGAAGTCGCGAGTGCCACTCTTTAGCGCAATGTTTACGACGGCGCCCGCGTTCTGGCCGTACTCGGCCGAGTAATTTGCCGTCATTACCTTGAACTCGGCGATGGCGTCGGGGTTCACGTTCACGAAGTTGTTGCCCCCACCGCCGTTGTCCTTATTGTCCGCTCCATCAATATTCCAGGAAGTGGTATAGGTTCGCCCGCCGTTAATGGACTGGGCGCTCATGTTGGAGCCGAACCCACCGAAAAGATCGAAGCTGGAGCGGTTGGTGGTGGAAACGCCGGGAAGCAGGGAAAGCAACTGCGCGAAATTACGCCCGTTGAGCTGGATTTTGGTAGCCTGCTCGCCGGTGATCAGACGCCCAACTTCCCCGGTGCTGGTTTCGATCATGGCGGCGTCCGCGCTTACAGTAACGGATTCGCTCACATCGCCAATCGAAACTTCTACATCAATAGTTACTTTCGAGTTGACACTCAGGTTGATCCCAGTTTGGCGATAGCGCTTAAAGCCAGGAGCCTCAACGTCGATGGCGTAACTCCCGATGGGAATGTTTGAAATTGCATAATAGCCGGACTCCGCAGAGGTAGTCTGCCGTGTTAGCCCAGTTTCCTGTTGGACAACAGTTACGTTGGCGCCGACAACAACAGCGCCGCTTGAATCACGAACAGTGCCAGTAATTTGCTGGGAGGTATACTGCGCCAGCAGAGAAGCTGCAAATACAAACGCTAGTGTGAATCGAAGGAGAACAGAAAGTCTTACCATGTGATATTCCTCTCAAATTGATCCAACTGAAGCTTCGATCGGCGAGAAGTATATCAGATTGAAGGCTAAAAGCAACCAGGAAGATGTTAAATAGCGGAGCAACGTAAGGAGCGCCTATTCGAACGATCCAGAGGGGTGAGAGGTTGGATGAGTTTGGGTTAACTGGACTAATGAGTGATCGGGTTGGAACGCCTCATTTGAGCCGGAACAACGAGACCGGTAGTCGGAGCTTTGCGCAGAAGGGTGGTCGAGCGAGGAAATGCCCTTAGCT
>CAZUAX010000206.1:4532-7396 GCA_964618435.1 uncultured Solibacteraceae bacterium | reverse complement strand
AGCAGCATCGTGAGGATGCGGACATAGGCCATGGTGGTGGACACTTCACGGCCACCGGAGCCTTCCAGTTGCTCCTTAAAGAAGTCGAGGTCAGGGGTCTCCAGACGCTCAAATTCTACTTTGCGCTGGGGGAGGGTGCCTCCGAGGGCCTGGCGCCGCTCCTTAAGGTACTTGATTTCGGGGCTATCTTCGGCGGGCCGATAGAACGAGACGGTGTGTACCGCCTCATCGGGAATGGGAATCTCAAAGCGACGCTTGAAGCTCATCAACTCTTCTTCGTTGAGCTTCTTCTGCTGGTGGGTAATGTTACGACCTTCACCCGCTTCACCCAGTCCGTAGCCTTTCACCGTCTTGGCCAGAATCACCGTGGGCTTGCCTGTGGTTTCTACCGCCACTCGATAGGCATTGAACATTTTTTGCGGATCGTGACCTCCGCGTCGAAGGTGGGTGAGCTGCTCATCGCTCAGGTGCTCCACCAATTGCATCGTCTCTGGGTATTTCCCGAAGAGTTCCTTGCGGATGCCAGCGCCGTCCATGGCGGTTAGTGCCTGGAATTCGCCATCTACCATTTCTTCAAGCCGCTGGTGCATCTTTCCGGAGACGTCCCGCGCGAGGATGGAGTCCCAGTCGGAGCCCCAGATCACCTTGATCGTGTTCCATCCTGCACCACGGAACACACCTTCCAATTCCTGAATGATGTTGCCGTTGCCGCGCACCGGACCGTCAAGGCGCTGCAGGTTGCAGTTGATGATGAACACCAGGTTATCGAGGCGTTCGCGCGTAGCCAGCGAAATGGCGCCCAGCGATTCCGGCTCATCCATCTCACCGTCGCCACAGAAAACCCAGATCTTACGCGGAGTCCGCGGAATGAGTCCACGGTCCTCCAGATACCGCATGAAGCGCGCATGATAGATGGAGTTGATGGGCCCCAAACCCATGCTGACCGTGGGAAAGCTCCAGAAATCGGGCATCAGCCAGGGATGCGGATAACTCGAAAGTCCCGGGGTATCGCGCAATTCGTGCCGGAAGTTCAGCAGGTGTTGCTCGGTGAGGCGGCCTTCCAGAAATGCACGGGAGTAGACGCCAGGGGAAGCATGCCCCTGGAAGTACACAAAATCTCCCCTTTGGTCGCCGTGGCTCCCTCGGAAGAAATGGTTGAACGCCACCTCTGTCAACGTAGCCTGCGAGGCAAAACTGGAAATGTGGCCGCCAATTCCGTTGTCGTACTTGTTGGCGCGCACCACCATTGCCATCGCATTCCAGCGAATAAAGCTCTTGATTCGTCGCTCAATGGCGCGGTCGCCCGGATAGGGCAGCTCAAGCTCAGCTGGAATCGTGTTCACGTACGGCGTTGTGAATCGGTCAATGCCAGTTGCACCGAAGCTCACCGCACGGTCGCGCAGCTTCCGCAACAGATAGGCGGCGCGGTCTGGGCCGGCCTCGTCCACGATTTGATCGAGAGCCTCAATCCATTCGGAGGTTTCCTGAGGATTCAGGTCTTCACGTGCCTCAACTTTGGGTTTCAACATGTTGCTTCACTCATCTACCAAAAGGGTTATGTGGTTATGGATGCAGCCGGAAGGGTAAACTAAGCAGTTTTCGAACCGCATCCACACAAAGCTCTGAGATCAAAAGAATCTGCCACTCCCGGGCGCCAGTCTACGCCCGCGACATCACAGCACCGCCCTGACATCATGCATATTGCACTCTGCACCATCGGAAGCACAGGCGACATCCAGCCTTTCCTTGCGCTCGCCCAAGTTCTGATCGCAAGAAAACACAAGGTTTACGCTTGCACAAACGGCCTTTATCGCCAACGTTTTGAGGCGCTTGGAGCGGAATTCCGCGCGATTGGACCCGATGCAACTTGGGAACGTGTCCGTGCGCCACTCCAGAGGATCATCGCCACCCAGAATCCGATGACCCAATTTACGATTCTCGCACAGGAGATGTTTGAGAATCCCGCCACTACCTACAATCAAGTTCACGCTGCCCTTCGCGGTATGGACTTGGCAGTGGTGCACTTTCTGGATGCCATGGCGATGGTGGCAGCTGAGGAGCTGAACATCCCTTGGGCTCAGGTCCGGTTTGAAAGCGGTGGTATCGCTACCAGCCACCAATTGGCTTTGCACATGGGGTCATTGGGAAAAGTCCTGAACCGGTTGTCCTGGAATTTGGGGAACCTCTATTGGAAGCGCCAGGAGAGACGCCTTTTCAGCACTTGGCGCCGTGACAATCCTGGCGCTCCAGCGCCCATCCTGATGCGTCGGCACTCCCCCCACTTGAATCTGTTGGCTGCTTCGCGGGCTCTTTCCCCAATCTATCCTGATTTCCCGGAAAATCTGGTGCAGACCGGAGCCTGGTTCCTCAACGAGCCGGAATTCGCTCCGCCTCCGACTCTGGAGGACTTCCTCGCCCGGCATCCGCGCCCGCTCCTGGCCACTTTTGGCTCAATGGGTGCCGAGGATGGCCAGGCAGTGGCGGAATTGCTTGTTGCTGCCGCACGCCGGGTAGCGGTGCCGTTGCTGCTCCAAAGAGGGTTTAGCCGGTTCGATCTGCCGCCGGCGGAGGACCTTTATGTCGCGGATTATGCTCCCCATGGATGGCTGTTCCCTCGCGTGAGTGCGGCTATCCACCATGGCGGAGCAGGCACCTCCACGGCAGCCTGTCGCGCCGGGGTTCCTAGCATCGTGGTTCCCCATCTGCTAGACCAATTCGGGTGGGCTCGCTTACTGCACCGCAAGGGACTGGCTCCAAGGCCGATCCCTCGAACCCGACTCCATGCCGAGAACCTTGCCCGTGCGATTCGCGAAGTTTATGAAAATAAGGAATTTACGAAATCCGCCCAAAAAGCAGCCAGCACA
>CAZUAX010000206.1:0-4432 GCA_964618435.1 uncultured Solibacteraceae bacterium | reverse complement strand
TCTCCAGGGGCTGGCGTGATGAATGACGGAATTTGCTCCGTAGCCACTGGCTCCGCGGAACACGGTTGCGCCGGCCATGCCGTGCCTGCGCGCGCACTCAAGCACCTGCTCGAATGCGGGACGCTGCCCCGCGTGGTCGCTTTCGCCCAAGTAAATCCGCAACAACGCGGCGCGGATGCTGGGGCGGAGTCTGTCCTGCGGGTTCATGCCGCACCACCCATCCTATAGACAAGATAACGTCCGGCCAGTACTGCGAGGTAGCCAATCAGCAGGTTGCCGAGGACATAGGCTGCCGCCCGGCCAAATTCGCCCTCCCGCAGCAGCAGATCCGTTTCCACCTCGAAGGTAGAGAACGTCGTCATTGCCCCTACAAACCCGGTGCCCAGCGCAAGCCTTGCTTCCGGGGAGAGGATTCCTTGCAGACCTAAGCCGGCTACTACCGTCAGCAAAAATGATCCCAACACATTCACCAACAGAGTGCCCACAGGAAATCCCATCAGAAAGCCGCGCGCCAGATACTCCTGCGCCCAGAGCGTAGCGAAATAGCGCACCAACGCACCCAATGCGCCCCCCACCGCGATTCCGACAACGGCCATGGATTCAGGGTATCGTGAATCACCCCGCGGCACGGACCTTGGATCGTGGCCTTGGATCGTGGCGGAGTGCCAGACCTGGATTCGGCCGTAACATGCTGAAGACGCAAAAAGAGGCCAGTTACCCACGCAGGGGCACTGGCCTCTTTTCGCCGAGATTGCTCAGGCGTCTAGCGTTCAATTCCCAGGAAAAGGTTCGTCCAACCTCTGCCTTGGGTGGCACGCTTCACCTGGACAAAGATGGCATCGCCGCCGGATGCCTTCATCAGACGCTCAAAGTCAGCAGCATCTCGAACAGGTTGCCGATCAATCGCCACCACCAGATCGCCGCGACGCAACCCGGAAGACGCCGCCTTGCTGGCGGGGGCCACACGGCTTACGAGTACGCCGTACTGGTCATCTTCAATCCGCAACTGGCGGCGCAACTGCGGCGTGAGTTCCTCCACAGAAACCCCATCCATGCCCGCCGTCTCTTCGGTGGCCCGAGGCGTGTCCACTGGGGCATCGTCCAATGGTGCCAGGGTCACTGGCAAATCCAGTTCCTTGCCATCGCGATTCACCGTCAAGTTGATTTTGGTGCCGGGTTTCATCATCGAAATGGTGTTTCGCGCCTGGGACTGCGTCAGCATCTCGCGCCCATTCACTTTGGTGATCACGTCACCAGCTTGGACACCCGCTTTCTGTGCCGGCTTACCGGGCATCACCTCGTTCACCATGGCACCGATCGGGCGATCCATCCCCAGAGCCTTGGCCATGGAATCGTCGACATCCTGCAGAAGTGCGCCAATCATCGCTCGCTGCACTTTACCGTTGGCGATCAGTTGGTCCATCACAAAACGCGCCATATTGATGGGGATGGAGAAACCAATGCCGTCATTGCCCCCGCTCGACGACACAATGGCAGTGTTGATACCCATCAGCCGGCCATCGGCCGTGATGAGAGCACCCCCCGAATTGCCGCGATTGATGGCAGCGTCGGTCTGGATGAAGTCCTCGTAGCCCGCGTTGCCGTTGTTCGCACCAATGATGCCCATACTGCCGCGGCCTGTGGCGCTCACAATGCCCATAGTCACCGTTTGGCCAATACCCAACGGGTTGCCAATGGCAAATGCGAGGTCGCCCACCTCAACGGTTTCGGAATTCGCAAACTCAATCGGGGACAGATCAGTCGCCTCCACCTTCAGCACCGCGAGATCGGTGGGAGGGTCAGTGCCAACGACGTTGGCCTTCAAGCTGCGACCGTCGAAGAAAGTTACGGTAACCTCATCCGCGTCCTCCACCACATGGTTATTGGTGAGGACATAGCCATCGCTGCTGACTACCACGCCAGACCCGGCGCCACGGCTGCGGCGTGCTCCGTCATCATCGGGGTCAGGCTGCCCAAAGGGCCCAAACGGAAACGGAAACTGGCGCATGCCAGCCGGCGTCTTCGAAACCTTTTCCACCTGGATGTTCACCACGGCGCGTCGTGCCTTCTTCAGGGTTGTCGCGAAACTCCAGGCTGTCGCCTGAGGACCCTTTTCATCGGCCGCATAGGCAGCGGCATCAGCACCCTTTGCTGGTTCCGCGGCCTCCGGGGTGGCAATTGCGTGAATGATCAACGACGAACCTACTGCCACCGCTGCACACAGTGCAATCCCGGGCAGGTATCGTTTCAGCCAAGACTTCATTTTTCCTCCAAGCAAACGGGAAGCCAATCTGCGGTCGTGATATCTGATGTCGAGAGTTCTGATCTCGGAAGTTCCGCTCGCGGGCACTGCTTCCGTAGCACCCTCTGCAGCATACGATGTCAGATCTCAGGAATCGTCTGCAATTGATGCCCCAAACCTCAGTGCCCCAAAAGGCCAACGCTGGTTGCATTGGAAACATCAAGGCACAACGTCTGGACATCCACACTCACTGCAGAAGATCCCAGATATGGCTTGCCGCTATACAGTATGACACTGCCTACTGGACTTTTCGTTTCATGAATTTGCATACCAAGAGCTATCGTCAGGTGCTCCTTGGACTGCTTCAGACGTTTCAGACTTTTGGAGGTAACGACACAAGCTTCGGCTACACGCAAAAACGGTCGGACGCTGTCAGCCGAATGGACCGTTTCCGCTGCTTTGGACTTCCGTCTACTTCAATGCCGCTTCGATGGCCTGCACCAGTTCGGGGGCATCGGGCCTCACTCCGGACTCGAACCGGGCGAGCACCTTCCCATCCTTCCCCACCAAAAATTTGGTGAAGTTCCACTTCACGTCGCCGGCAGTCTTGGGGTTGGCCGCTGGCGAAGTGAGGTACTGGTAGAGTGGCGCCTGGTCGCTGCCTTTCACGCTCACTTTGGAGAACATCGGGAAGCTCACGTCGTAGGTTCGCTTGCAGAACTGGGCAATCTCTTCATTGCTGCCGGGCTCCTGGCTACCAAAGTTGTTGGCTGGGAAGCCCAGCACCACCACGCCTTTGTCCTTAAAGCGGCGATAAAGTGCTTCCAGGCCCTCGTATTGGGGCGTATAGCCACACTTGCTGGCGACATTCACCACAAGCGTCACCTTTCCTTGGTAGGCAGCAAGATCGGCAGGCTTGCCGTCAATGGCTGTCATCTTGAAATCGTAGGCGTTGTTAGCCGCAATGGAAGTCATCGTCATCACAAACATTCCCAGTAGCAGTAGAAGTTGCTTCATGGGATTGGAGATGCAGTGCAGCGGCTTCCGATTCATCAACCCCGGATGCCGACTCGCAATTCCGTCTTGATCCACCAGTTTGGCCTACCAAGCACTGCGTTTTTCTTGAGAATAATCCCCCGGAATCGCCACTTCTTCCCAGTTGCGTGTATTTCGGCGAAATCCTTTGTTCGCGCCGCTGCTTGCCATTGTGGGCGGGATGATAGGGGAGTGTTTGCTTCCAGGGGAACCCATACAATACGCCCCGTCTCTCTTGCTGGCGTTCTTCTTGGCTTGGTCGAGACTGCCGTCCAGCCCACCGCGGACTTATCGGGCGGTTCTCCTCGCCCTTTGCTTTTTCGCGGGAGGATGGTGGCTGAGCTTGCACCCCTTGCCCTCGGTTCCTCTCACCAATGTGCCGGCCGGCGAACGGGCGGAAATTCATGGCTGCGTGGTTTCCGCGGTTCGCCAGCAACCTGAGCAGACGCGGTTTCTGCTGGAATTGGAATCCGGCCACCGCATTCAGACGAGCATTTATCCGCGCGCGAACCAGACACTCCCCCCCCTGCATTACGGCGACACCCTGACGCTGCAGGCGCGCGTTCGCCCTCCCCGCAACTTTCGTAACCCCGGCTCTTTTGACTATGAACGCCACCTCCTGCGCCAGGACATTTTCTGGCTGGCATCTGCAACAGGGGCCGATAGCCTGCAGGTGCATCCAGGGGTCTGCGGCTCCTCCACACTGGCCTGGCTGCACCAAATCCGCGCATCCCTGCTGAAAAGAGTTTCCCACCGCTTCAACCCAGGAAGCTTCGCCGCCGGATACTTCCCCGCAATTCTTTTCGGCGAGGACCACGCTCTGAGCGAGGATACGCTTGATGCGTTTCGGCGCGCGGGCGTCTTTCATACGCTGGTGATTTCCGGCCAGCACGTGGCGATTCTCGCTGGAACCTGCCTGCTGTTGCTGCAACTGTTGCCGTTACCGCGCTGGTTACGCTTCCTGCTGGCCATACTTGCCTGCTGGGCTTACACGTTGCTCTCCGGCTATGAAACGCCCGCAGTACGGGCATCCTTCGGTGTAACCCTGTATCTCGTGGGTTCTCTGGCCTACCGTCGTGCCAGACCCGTGAACCTTCTTTCGGTAGTGGCCATCCTTTTCCTTGCCTACGATCCCGGACTACTCTTTGATACCGG
>CAZUAX010000205.1:6325-7495 GCA_964618435.1 uncultured Solibacteraceae bacterium | reverse complement strand
CGTGGAGAAGAGCCACGATTTCCGTGGCCAGGGGCTCGACGGCTGCTTCGACGGCGGGGGTCATCTGCTCGCTGATGGTCTCCAGTTCTCCGCCTTCTACGGCGAAGATCGTCAGTTGTTGAGGCATGGCGATGCCCAGCAAATCCGCGAGCAGGAACACTTCGCCCAGGCTGATCTCGTGAGCATTGATTAGCCGTGGGCAGCCGGCTACATCCTTCAGGCTGAGTTGATGAATACGCCCCGGCTGCGGATTTGGTGATTGCACGCAATCCACCAGAATGGCCCGATTGTAGCCATGCAAGAGGTCCAGCAGTTCAAACCCACCACGGGTACTGGTGGCGAAATCAACGCCAGGTATAGCTGCCTCGGGGGTTTGGGCTTCTATTCGCTCGACGACGGCAAGGCCAACCCGGTCGTCAGAGACAACCGGGTTGCCGAGACCCAGCACGAGCGTGCGCCCTTCGCGTGCGAAGGTCATATCGCCACCGGACGCGAGCCAGCGGGAAGCATCGCCGGATAGCGCTCTCTGGCCTTGTGCTGCACGGCCTCCAGGTACATGGCCAATGGACGATAGAGCAGGTGCGACCACTTGCTGAATGGCACCTCAATCACCAGCATGGGTACCGCGATCATCAGGTGCAAAACGTAGAGGACGTAGGTGGCCATGGGCAGATCCAGAAGGCGGACCAGGTGCAGCAGAATTCCGGAAAGACTGGTGAGGAAGAGCAGGCCGACAAAGAGCCAGTCCGAGAGGTCACTGTACTTGTGAATTTGCTCCTTTTTCTCGAGGCGGTCTTTCATGATCCAAACCGTGGCGCCCAGCAGAACGAGGGTGGCGTAGTAACCCAACAGGCTCGTCCAGTGGAAGGAAGCGTCCTCCACCTGGAACCAGTAAAGAAACACCACCACCAGCAGGAACATGGTGCCATAGCCCGTGACGAGTAGCAGGTGCCGGAGCCAGTGTTTTGATGAATCCGTGGCACAGTCACGCCAGCGTTTTTGGGTAAGGCCGTGAACGATGAGTTCCTTTAGGTGTGTGAGGAGGATTCCCACGGTGAGCGGCGGGCCATCGCGTGTGACGAAATACACCATGCGCGACGCGTTGATGAGCAGCAGGACACCAAGAAGGCTAGCCAGCACAACATCGCCCCAGTGAACCACTTCCTTGGG
>CAZUAX010000205.1:3695-6225 GCA_964618435.1 uncultured Solibacteraceae bacterium | reverse complement strand
GTTCGGTCGAGGTACATAGCGGCCTCCATGGCAGCGGCACCCGCTTCCACAATGGCGTCGGGAATATCCTTGGGACCGGAGGCAACTCCAGCGATGAAGACGCCATCCATGGAGCTATACGTGGGACGCGTAACCATCTGCCGGATGGAGAAAAATCCGTCATCGTCGGTTTCTGTACCGATGATGCCGTTGGGACGCCAACCTGGGATGATGCCCTGGCTAAGGACCACCATATCGTGGCGGACTTCCGCCACCCTGCCCCCTTCGTCAATCAGTTCCACGCGGACGGTGAGGTCCTTGTTTTCCTCCTCGGTGATCTTGGCCACCTTGGCCTTCACTACGTGGATGCCCTCTCCAAGCGCGCGCCGGTAGAACTGCTCATAGCCCTTGCCGAAGGCGCGGATGTCCATGTGGTAAATGGTGACCTCCGTGTCGTGGAGTTGGTGCTTGATCATGATGGCCTGCTTGAGCGCATACATGCAGCAGACCCGCGAACAGTAGGGCACACCAATGGATTTGTCGCGACTTCCAGCGCACTGCACGTAGGCAACCGAACGTGGAATCTTGCCGTCGGAAGGACGCAAGATGTGGCCGTAGGGGCCGTTGGAGGACTGGATTCGCTCCATGGCCATGGGGTTCATGACGTTCATGAATTTGTCGCCGCCGTACTCCTTCTTGGCGGTCATGGGGGTCAAGTGAAGACCGGTAGCCAGGATCACCGCCCCCACTTCCAACTCGATCTTCTGCGGGAGTTGGGTGAAGTCGATGCAGTCCGTAGGGCAGACGCGCGCGCAGGCCCCGTCGAACATGCAGTACTCAGGATCGAGCACGGCAACCTGCGGGATGGCATTGCCATGCGGAATGTAGATGGCGGCACGCGCTCCGATACCGTAGTCAAATTCATGCGGAGCGAGAGCGAGACAGGCCAGCTCGCAGAGGCTGCAACCAATGCAATCCTTCTCCACCACGTAACGAGGCTTCTTGGTGAGCGTCACCCGGAAGCCCGGTCCGTCGGGCTCCACCTCATCGAGTTCGGTGTAGGTAAGCACAGTGATGCGCTCGTGGTGGGCCACTTCCGCCATGCGCGGCGTGCAAATGCAACTGCTGCAATCAAGGGTGGGAAAAACCTTGTTGAGGCCCACCATCACACCGCCGATGGATGGCTCTTTTTCCACGAGCAGGACGTTAAAGCCCTGGCCCGCAAGGTCAAGAGACGCCTGCATCCCGGCGATGCCCGCGCCCACAACCAGTGCGTCGTAGCGTTCACGGATCACTTGGTCTTCCATGGCTCGTCCTCCCCCCGCGGTTAGCGGCTTTTCTCGCTGAGCAGTGCGCCATCCCAATCACGGATACACACACGAAGCGGCATTTGCCCGGGCAAGCTATGAGTGGCACAGCCGAAGCACGGGTCATAGGCGCGAAACGCCATCTCTACTCGGTTCAGAACCCCTTCCGTGACATCGACACCGCGATGGATTAAGCCTTTGGCTGCACGCTTGATGGACATGCAGATGGCGGCATGGTTGTTAGTAGTGCCCACAATGAGGTTGGCACGCTTCACGATGCCGTTGTCATCGGTGACGTAGTGATGGGTGAGAGTGCCGCGCGGCGCCTCCACGGTGGCAATGCCCTCGCCGTGCACTTTGTCGCAGACCACCCGAAAGTTCTTTGGATCAGTGATTTCAGGATGCTGAGCAAGCTCCAGCGCACGCTCCGCGGCATTCAGCAATTCCACACAGCGCGCCCAGTGGATGGCTAACGTGTGGTGAACCGGCTTACGTCCGCTGCGGTCTCCGGTGAGCGTCTCAAAGTACTCTTCATACGCTTCTTGGGAAAGCGGCGTATTCATCCCGTCACCGGCATTGAGGCGAGATTGCGGTGTGGCGGTGTAGACTCCAGAATCCCTGCCATCGACGAACCCTTTCCACCCCACTGCTTTCAGATACGGGAACTTCAGATAGCTCCAGGGCTCCACGCGTTCAGCTACATGTTGCATGTAGTCCTGAGGGGCGTACTTGCAAAGCTCATCGCCGTCGGGATCCACCACTCGTATCTTGCCTTCGTAGTAGTTCACGCGGTTTTGGTCGTCCACCAGGCCCATGGAATAGGTCTCCTGACGGTAGGGCCCGTTTAGGATAAGGTCCAGATAAGCCTTGTTGGAAAGCACCACGTCGTGAAGGATCTTTAGCGTCATCTGGCCAAAGTCCACCATGAAGCGGCTGATCTCCTCAATCCGCTTACGCTCCGCCTCGTTGAGACCTTTGCTCATGCCACCGGGGATCGCATTCGCAGGGTTCACCGCCTTGCCCCCGAAGATCGCCGCCGCTTCATGGCCCCAAGCGCGGCACTGGAGCACTTTGCCGGCAATTTCCGTGCCCACCTTGCCGATTACACCAATCAGGTTGCGGGTGGCCGGGTCACTATCCGGTCCCATGATGAAATCAGGCGCGCCGAGGGCGTAGAAGTGGGTGGTGTGGTCCGTAACAAAAAACAGGTTGTACTGCAGTTCACGGAGCATCTTGGCGGTAAG
>CAZUAX010000205.1:0-3595 GCA_964618435.1 uncultured Solibacteraceae bacterium | reverse complement strand
TTGCCGGTTGGCGCCGATTCCGTGGTGCTCATCTGATGCCTCCCTTTCCGACTAACGGTGGACCTTCAGCGTGCTGGAGGCCATGCTAAAGCGATATAGAGTTCCGGTAGGATCCACAATTTGTGAAACCAGTTCCCGAGCCCTCTCTTCTGTCTTTGCGTCGAGCAGGGTGCCGAGCGCACCAATCATCGCCGTGCCCTGGTCCTCAACGCCTGCTGGCGGGCCATAGCAGCCTTCGCAACGCATATCGCATCGCAGGCAGAGCGCTCCGCAGCCGCTGCGGGTAACTGGACCAAGACACATGATGCCCTGCTCCAACAGACACCAATCCGGCTCCGGCACGAACTCGTGGTGACGTCTGAATTGCGTGATGCGCACTAAACGTTTTTCCCGGGGACACTCATCGCAGACCGTCTTATCGAAACAACCCACACGCACTGCGTTGTTCCGTGCCGGAACTGCGCCGCTCACCACCGCCTGGATGGTTTCCCAAACGCGCGCGGCTTGTGGCGGGCAACCCGGGATTTCATAATCCACGGGGACGATGTCCCGCAGGCGCAGCACGTCCGGATAGAACCGGGGCAAATGCAGACAGCCAACTGCGCTTTCTGTTTCCGGCCCCGGCTCGATGGCTTGGGCGTTATCAAGCGAAGGATTCTCGTGATAGGCGGCGCGAAAGATTTCGTCGACACTGCTGAGGTTGGCGAGTGCGGGAATGCCGCCATCGCCCGCACACGCGCCGTAGGCCACCAGGGTCTTGCTTTTCTGGCGCAAGAGCCGGGCTACCTCTTCATGCTCACTGTTGCGGATGCCTCCGTTGAAGAAGCAGACATCCAGATACTCGTCCGGGTAGCCAGCCACGGTGGCGTACTTGAAGTCCGCCGCGCAGGGCCAGAAAGCGACGTCGGCCACCTGGATGAGGTCGACGATTTTGGTGCCGATTTCCAGGAGAGAGATGTCGCAACCGCCGCAGCTTGCGGCCCAGTACATTCCGATCTTCAGCTTAGTGTGGTCGCTCACAGGTGGCTCCTTCCCCATGGCGCGAGATCCTGGCCATGATTCACTCCTCGCGAGCGTTGCAGTTGCTTCCAGTTCAGCGGGCCAAGCGCACGGACCTGCTCAGTGATCTCCCGGACAAGACGTGCAAACTTGTCCCCTTCGGCGGCGCTTACCCATTCGTGACGGAAACGTTCCGATTCGATTCCCATATCCTCCAGTACCTGGCGGAGCAAAGGCATTCGCACCATCGTCTTGTGATTGCCGGAGGTGTAGTGGCAATCCCCTATGTGACAGCCCAGAACCATCACTCCGTCCGCCCCGTTGAGGAAGGCGGTGGCAATGAGTTCGGGGTCGATCCGGCCGGAGCACATCACCTTGATGATGTCGACGTTCGCCGGGTACTTGATGCGCGCGGTACCGGCGCTGTCGGCTCCCGTGTAGGAACACCAGTAACACAGGAAGCCCACGATACGCGGCTGCCAAACGGCCAGGGGCGCGGTCTCGGCGACGTCCTTCACGGTGTGTCCGTTTGTTGCTGCTTCGGACATGGCGACTCCCTCCTGGCCGATTAAGCCACCCCGACCGGCTCGGGTTCTACTTCCGGTTCTCGTTCAAGCAAAGCCAGCAGTTCAGCCATCACCTGTTTATCGGTGAAGCCATACTGCTGGATGGCATCGCACGGGCAACTTGCCACACAAGTGCCGCATCCCGTGCAAAGGGCGTTGTTTACCTCCGCCTTGCCCAGTTCTTCATTGCGAGCGATGGCGGAGTAAGGACAAACGTTCAAGCAGATGCGGCAGCCCGTGCACTGCAAAGGATCCACTGCGGCAATGAAGGGATCGAGTTCGATTTCACCGGCGGTGATAAGTGCGGATGCTTTTGAGGCAGCGGCTGCCGCCGAAGCAGTAGACTCCATGATGTCCATGGGCCCCTGCACTGAGCCCGCCACGAATAGGCCAGATACTGCCAGCTCCACGGGGCGCAGTTTTGGGTGCACCTCCAGCAGGAAGCGGTCGGAGCCTACCGAGCAGCGGTAGAGATCGACAAGCTTATCCATATCGCGGGCAATCAAACCGGTGGCCAGCACAAGAAGATCCAGCGGCACCTCGATCTCCTCATTGAACGTGAGGCGGTCAACGGTGCGCACCACCAGTGGGGCGTCCCCGCGCGGGTCAGCCGCTACACTCACAGGCCGCATGGGATCGAAGCGGAGGAACGACACACCTCTTTCGCAGACTTCGTCGTAGTAGCCTTCGTGGCGCCGTCCGTAGGTGCGGATATCCTCGTGAAAGTCGTAGACCAGCATGTCCGGGAAGCGAGTCTTGATTTCCGCGGCGGCGTGCATGGTGGTTGTGCAGCAGATGCGGCTGCAGTAGTCGTTGATCTTGCCGTCTGGCATGGGCTGATGGATGCCCTCGCGCTGCATGCTGCCCACACAGTGAAGGAATCCCACGCTTCGAACCTTGTGGCCGTTCACGCGGAGTTCCCCCTTGGTGGGGCCGGTAGGGTCAAGCACCCGGTTCAGCTGCGCAAGCGTGATGACTTCCGGAAAGCGTCCATAGCCGTACTCGCCCATGCGAGGCGGGTAGGTGTTCAGGCCAACCGCAAGCAGGATGACGCCTGAGCGAACTTCCACTTCCTCGGGCTGGTCGTTGAGATGAATGCCCTTGCCGCCCACGGCATCCGCGCACGCGCCGCATTTCGTGCATGCCTTCCAGTCGATCGCCGGGACGGATGGGTAGCACTCATCATAGGGCAGGTAAATTGCTTTGCGCTTGGATAGGCCAAGGTTAAATGGGTCTGGTGCTTCTTCGGGACACGCATCCATAGCAGCTTGCGGATAGGGACACTCGCTGGAAACTCCACGGGGAATCAGGCGAATGGTGGTGCGGAAGTCACCGATGAAACCGGTAGAGCCTTCCAGTTGAGCGTTGGTGTAGATGGTGATTTTCGGATTGGTAGCCACCTCTTGGATGAGAGGAGTAATGAGGTCGCGCGCCCGCTGCCCGGTGGGGAAGATGCGATGGAGCTGGGACATTCGGCCGCCGAGGAAGGGGCTGGATTCCACGATGGTTACTTCAATGCCACGTGCGGCAAGGTCACGCGCGGCAGTGAGTCCTGCCACACCTCCGCCAATCACCAGCGCTGAAGGAAAGATGGGGATCCGGCGCTTGTCCAGTGGTCGCAGATGATGGCTTCGCGCCACTGCGGCGCGGATCAGACGGGTAGCCTTATCGGTCGCCTGTTGCTTGTCCTCCACTACCCACGAGACTTGCTCACGGATATTGCAATGCTCAAACAGGTAGGGGTTCAAGCCCGCGCGTGCCACTGTCCTCCGGAACGTGAGTTCGTGCAGACTGGGCGAACATGCCGCGACAATCACGCGGTTGAGCTTGTGCTCCTGGATCTTTTCAACAATGCGGGCCTGCCCCGGATCGGAGCAGCAAAACATGTGGGTGGTGGAACAGACAACTCCAGGGAGCTTGGCCACCTCCTGCGCGACGTGTTCTACGTCGACGATATCGGAGATGTTGCCGCCACAGTAGCAGACGAACACTCCCACACGCACTTCGCCGTTGTTGGCGGAGTTCCCGTT
>CAZUAX010000204.1:5722-7593 GCA_964618435.1 uncultured Solibacteraceae bacterium | reverse complement strand
ACCCGGGCGCGCAAACTTTTACCTACACTAAGTACCTCAATGTCACAAATAGCAATGAGGATCTGCCCCGCACCGATTTCGTCAATACGCGCGACTGGAGCCTGGCGACGCAGCAGCAGGTAATCCGCAACCTGCGATCCGCGTTACCCCTCGCGGACGTTGTGCTGGTATCTGATCAAGCCGAGACGGAGCAGGGAGGGGTGGTGACGGCTGCCCTTCGCGATGCGCTTGCCGAACTCGCATTGGAAGCCCCCAAAAAAGTGATTTGGGTAGATTCCCGGATGCGTGCTGAGCACTTCCGCAATGTGATTGTGAAGATGAACGATAGCGAGGCAGCCGGGGCCTGCGGTCGCGTACTTGGCGGATCAACTGCGTTGGGCGCTTTGAGCATTGAGCAACTCCGCATGCACGTCCAAGCCCCCGTGATGATGGTTACGTTCGGCGGTGAAGGTGTCGAAGTAATCCACCCTAAAGGCCGTGAGCGTGTGCGCACAAAAACCATTGAAGATCCTGTAGATATCTGCGGCGCGGGCGACAGTTTTTCCGCCGGCGCGGCCATGGCCCTTAGTGTTTCGAGCGACCCGGTTCTCTCCGCCCGCTTTGGAAATGCGGTTGCCTCGGTTACGATCATGAAGAAGGGCACCGGAACGGCCTCGCCAGATGAGATTCTTCGCGCGGCGGAGCAGTTAGTTTAATGAACGTACTGGCCATTGATGTCGGCGGCACAAAGCTCACCATGGGCGTCTTTGAAGACGGCCGGATGATTTTGCGAGAAACCCACCTTACCGACCGCGAAGGTGGTCGTGACTGGATGCTGGAGCAGATCGGAAAAGTCGCCAGGAACTGGTCATCCAAACTCCCTCTGGATCGCTGCGGCATTGGTTTCGGCGGCCCGGTAAACTACGCTAAACAGCGCGTGGACAAAAGCACCCACGTAGGCGGATGGAACGATTTTGATTTCCCCGGCTACATCCAGCGCGAGTTGGGCATCCCCGCCATTATCGATAACGATGCCAACGTGGGGGCACTGGGCGAATACAGTTTTGGGGCTGGCGCGCACGCGGATCCGATGTTTTACATCACCATCTCCACGGGCATCGGCGGCGGCATCATCATCAACGGATCTTTGTTTCGTGGCGCCGACTCCTTTGCTGGTGAGATTGGCCACATCACCATTCGTCCAGATGGGCCCCAATGTCTCTGCGGATCCAAAGGCTGTCTAGAGCGGATGTGCTCCGGACTATGGATTGAGCGGGATTATGGCAAGCCTCCCAAGGAACTCATGAACGACCACCGCTTCGTGCAGAAGTATGTCGTGGACCTGGCCATTGGATTGAAGGCCTGCATTTTGTTCCTGAACCCCGCCCGCATTGTGGTGGGAGGCGGCATCAGCAAGGCGGGCAAGAAATTGATTGACCCGCTAAAAGCGGAATTGCGCCAGCAGATCACCAGTTGGAGCGCCGCCCGCATTGACGTGGTGACGGCCTGCCTTGCCGACGATAGCGTCCTTTATGGCGCGCTGGCCCTTGTGGATGAATTGGAAAAGTAATGAGCTTCGCCGTTTCCTATCTGACTGATTTACAGAACACCCTTGCCTCCCTGGACACTTCGAAGGTGGACCAGGCCATTGAATGGTTCCGCGAGACCCGCGATGGCGGAGGCACGGTTTACCTTTGTGGCAATGGGGGCAGCGCATCCAGCGTTTCGCACATCACGTGCGACATTCTGAAGGGCTGCAGTTACCAACGCGACAAGAAGTTCCGGGTGGTAGCGCTTACCGACAATCTGGCCACCATCACCGCCTATGCCAACGATGTCGGTTACAGCGAGGTCTTCGTGGAGCAGTTGCGTAACTTCGCCACGCCAAAAGA
>CAZUAX010000204.1:0-5622 GCA_964618435.1 uncultured Solibacteraceae bacterium | reverse complement strand
CTGCTCTGCATTACACTGAACCAATGTCCTTGACGGCCGCCGACGAGAAGGCGTACTACGAAAATCAATACGCCCGCTTTTTGGCATTGCCAGACGGAGATCTGCGATTTACGCCCTCTGGCTTCCTCGCGGATCTCGACAACCCCCATAAGGAAGTGTTTGAGCGCCGTCGCCTCTATGCGTCGACCCTGGCCGCACTGTCCCGTATGCATCTGCAGGGGAAGCGAGTGCTGGACTATGGCTGCGGTACCGGCGATTTCGGCCTCTGGATGGCGACATCGGAAGGCGCGCGCGTAACCTTCCTTGACCTCTCGGAAAACGCCGTTGCCGTCTGTCTCCGCCGCGCCGAGGCCAGCGACGTAGCCACCCTTTGTGAGGGCGTAGCGCGCGACGCGGCTGACCTATCCTGCTTCGCGGACGCGTCCTTCCACCTCATCTTCGGCTGCGCCTCACTCCACCACACCATTAAGTACCCCGGTGCCTGGAAGGAATTGCTGCGCGTCCTCAAACCTGGAGGCACCCTGGTTCTTACCGAAACTTACGGTAACAATCCGCTCCTTAACGGGCTTCGCCGCTGGAACTGGCGCCGCAGTGCATTACCCGAGGAACAGGGAGAGGACGTCATCTTCTGCGACGAGCACGTCGCCATCCTCCGCCAATCGTTTGCGGATGTCCAACTGCGACCCATGCACTTGCTTGGCATGCTGAAGCGCGCAATGCGTGGCCGTTACCACCAAAGCCCGGTCCGCTGGCTGCTGCACGTTCTGAATGGACTTGACCAGGTTTTACTGTCCTCGCTGCCCTTCCTGAAGCGCCACTGCGGCGAGGTTCTGGTGATTGCCCGTAACCATCGTACGCTTCGTGCCGAACACTAAATGGGATGGACCCCTTCGGCTGCAATGGCGAAGCTCTCACCCTCTGGCGCACTCTCCTCAGGTGTGGGTCCCTTCTCTGTGAACCAGCGACGCTTCGCAACGGCCCATCCTCCACCGGGATAACTGGCAACGGGAATACTTCATGCAGGTAGCGGCATACAATGGAGTGAAGTGCGCCCCATGGTACCAGGTTCGCCTGCATTTCGCTGGCTTGCACAGGTGGCTTGCACAGGCCATTGAGGCACGCCGGAAAGCAGAGAACTCGGCAATCAGGAAGCGGTGACTGGGAAAAACTAAGTCAAGTATTCGGCACCGCTATGCACGCGGTGAGAGGTGGAAGCATGTTGATTCGTACTCCGCGGGTTTGGGATGTTGCAGCACGGGAAATTACCCCGGAGCATTCGTGGCTCAACCGCAGGGAACTGCTTCGTGCCGCCGGGTTTGGCATGGCAGGATGGGCACTGGGAGGATTCGAGGCGGCTGCTCAGCAGGCATCCTGGTTCAAGGCGGGAAAGCGAAACCCACAATTCTCCCGGGACGACATCAGCCCGGAGGCAGCAGCCACAGGTTTCAATAACTTCTATGAGTTCACTGTTGATAAGCAGCAGGTGAAACACCAAGTGGGCAAGTTCCAAATCGAACCGTGGAAAGTGGAAATCACAGGGCTAGTGAATAATCCGATGACGCTGGATCTGGACGACCTTGCCCGCCGCATGCAGCAGGAAGAGCGTGTCTACCGGTTTCGTTGCGTGGAGGCCTGGAGCATGGTGGTACCGTGGACCGGCTTCCCCTTGTCTGACCTGATCAAACTGGCGGACCCAAAGCCGGAAGCGCGTTTTGTGCGCTGGTGGACCGCATACCGGCCAAAGGAAATGCCCGGCATGATCCAGCAACCCTGGTACAAATGGCCTTACTACGAGGGGCTCCGCATAGATGAGGCGATGAATCCGTTAACTCTGGTGGCGACGGGTCTTTATGGAAAACCTCTGCCCAAACAGAATGGAGCGCCGGTCCGGATGGTTGTCCCCTGGAAATATGGGTTCAAGAGCATCAAGAGCGTGGTAAAGATTGAGTTTGTTAAGCGTCAGCCCACTACTTTCTGGAACCAATCGGTACCAGCGGAATATGGCTTCTACGCCAACGTAAATCCAGGGAAAGCCCACCCCCGGTGGAGCCAGGCTACTGACAAGCGCATCCCCACCATGGAAGTGGAGCAGACTCCTGTATATAACGGCTACGGCGAGTTCGTGGCGGGAATGTACAAGGGAAACGAAGTTTGACGATTCTTTGCCGGCTGTCCGGTAAACGAATCGTGTCCTTTGGCTGGTGAATCCGTATAAGGGTTAATTGGAGCGACTGGTGTAACCAGTGCATTCGTCGTCATCGCCTCCTTAACTACTGGGTTTCCCTCGCTATGGAAAGGGCGAGGTTGCCGCGGGCAAGCCAGCCGCGGCTGCATAAGGGATAGCAAGTTACATGCGATTTTTGTCAACGATCTTTGTGTTGTTCACACTGGCAACAGCCGGCTTGGCCCAAGCTCCGGCGGCCGCCAAGGATAGCAGCCCCCATTCCGAAGCGACGCTAGGGGCGGAGTTCTCCACGGTGGTTCCCGGCGAAGAGGTTACACTCGCGCTACGCATTAAGCTCGATCCCGAATGGCACTGTTACTGGATTAACCCGGGCGATGCCGGTATGGCTGCGAGCATCAAATGGCAGTTGCCGCCAGGCATCACCGTGGGCGACCTCCAATACCCGGCCCCCCATTACATTCCCACGCCGCCCCTGGCCAGTTATGGTTACGAGGACGAAGTACTGCTGCTGATGGACGCCCGCGTTGCGGAAAACCTGAGACCAGGCACGCAACTTGAGCTGAAGGGTCGTGCGGACTGGCTGGTGTGCAAGGAAGTTTGCCTGCCCGCGCGAGACGAAATCGCGTTGACCCTTACCGTGGGCGCCGAGATTGAGGAAAATCTGGCATGGGCACCCTCCATCGCCAAGTCCCGCGCCGCGCTGCCATCGCCCGCCTCAGAGATTGAGGGCCTCAGCGTTCGTGCCGCCCGTTCGGAGAACGGCTACATCCTGGCAATCCAGACGCCTCAGGCCGCCTCCCTCGCCTCCAGTGAGGTCCGGTTCTTTGTGCAGGATCAGCAGGTGCTCACCCATGCCGCTCCCCAGGAACTGCGAGCCGGCCCTGATGTGCTGACCATGTCGCTGCAGGAAAGCGAGTTTGCCAACCAACCCGCGGAACGGCTACGTGGCGTATTGACGCTGCCGGATTCGGCGTCTTGGAAACCTGGCGCGCAGGTGCATGCAATCACCTTCGAAGCTCCCGTGGAAGCGCTAGGCAGCATCGCACTGCCCGCGGCGGCACCTGCCGGAGATGGTGTCTCCTCCACCCTCTTCCTGGTCTTGATCAGTGCTTTCATTGGCGGCATCATCTTGAACCTGATGCCCTGTGTGTTCCCCGTGCTGTCCCTGAAGATCATGAGCTTCGTGCAGCAGGCTGGGGATGATCGCGGCAAAATTCGCAACCATGGTTTCGTGTTCACCTTCGGCGTGCTTGCTTCCTTTTGGGCGCTGGCCGGCCTCCTGCTGGTTCTGCGCGCCGGTGGTAGCCAGTTGGGGTGGGGCTTCCAGTTGCAGTCGCCGGCCTTTGTGGCCTTCATTGCCCTGCTGATTTTCGGATTGGCACTCAACCTTGTCGGAGTATTCGAAGTGGGAATGGGCTTAACCAGGCTTGGCAGCACCGGCGCTGCAGGGCAAGGGTATAGCGGGTCCTTCTTCAGTGGTGTGCTGGCTACTGCTGTGGCGACGCCGTGTACGGCCCCGTTTATGGGCAGTGCCCTGGGTTACGCAATTGCCCAGCCGGCCTTCACATCAATGATGGTATTCACCGCCCTTGGCGCGGGCATGGCTACCCCATATATGGTGCTATCGCTCTACCCACGCCTGCTGAGCTTCCTTCCCCGCCCCGGTGCCTGGATGGAGACCCTCAAGCAGGCCCTCAGTTTTCCGCTCTTTGCCACCGCCATTTGGCTGCTTTGGGTCTTTGGCCTACAAACAGGTATTGACGGCGCAGCGGGATTGCTGCTGGCCATGCTGCTGCTGGCCGTCGCGGGCTGGATCGTAGGCAAATGGAACCCCTACGCCATCACCACCCGCACGCGTGTGGTCACCCGCGCGATGGCAATGCTGGCGCTGGCGGCAGGCCTTGCCTTCGCCTGGAATGCGTCACAACAGGAGGCACCAGCAGCCGTGGAAGGTGGCTCCGCCAAAAGCGCATCAGCCTGGCAACCGTACTCGGAAGCGAAACTCGAAAGCCTTCTGGCCAGTCAACAGTCTGTATTCGTAGACTTCACCGCCGCCTGGTGCCTCACCTGCCAGGTGAACAAGCGCACGGTGCTGCACCGAGACGCGGCAATGAATGCGTTTGCGGAAAAAGGTGTGGAATTGCTGGTGGCGGACTGGACGAACAATGACCCTGCCATCGCCGCCAAGATCGAATCGCTAGGACGCAGCGGCGTTCCGGTGTACGCACTGTATAAGCAGGGCGCTCGACGGCCGGTACTGCTGCCAGAGTTGCTTACAGAGGGCATCGTGCTGGACGCTCTTGCGGATTTGCCCGCCAAGAGCGCACCACCGGCCGCGCTCTCCCAACGATAACCCAACGCAACCGAAAGAAGGAGGCACATTACATGCAGATTCTTTCCTCTCGAACGCTCGTCGCTCTGGCGCTAGGCTTTTTGCTGGCATCGTCCGCATTCGCAGCGGCCACGGTCGGCCAATCCGCACCCGATTTTACCGTCACCGATATGGATGGCAACACCCACAAGCTCTCTGATTTCAAGGGCAAGTTCGTAGTGCTGGAATGGCTCAACTACGGGTGCCCCTTTGTGGGTAAGCACTACAACAGCGGCAACATGCAGTCGCTTCAGAAGGAGTGGACCGGCAAGGGCGTGGTATGGCTATCGGTAATCTCCTCCGCGGAAGGCCAGCAAGGTCACAGTACGCCGGCGAAGGCCAAGGCAGACTATAAGGCAAAGGGTTCTAACGCCACCACGGTGATCCTGGATCCTAAAGGTGTGCTGGGCAAGGCTTATGGCGCCGCCACCACCCCGCACATGTTCGTGATTGGCCCCAATGGCAACCTGCTTTACAACGGTGGCATCGACGACAAAGCCACTACCGATGTTGCGGACGTGAAGACCTCGAAAAACTACGTCTCCGCCGCACTTACTGAAGCAATGGCAGGCAAGCCGGTAACCATGGCCCGCAGCCAACCCTATGGCTGCAATGTGAAGTATTAGAGCGACCGCGCGAGGCGCTGGACATATCGCGGGCGGACCGGGTGGGTCCGCCCGTTTTGTTGCTGGCTCCACCCCAGCGGGCCGCAAAAGGTGTTCCTGGGAAAAATTGGTGCAAGGTTGGCCTGATCGCTTCCCGCATTTCCCTCCCCATCTGGCGCCTGATTGCCTGCGTTGTGGCAGTGAACGTGCGCGGAGGCCCAGCCACTGAAAACGGCACGCACGCGGGGGAGTTCTATCAGGCGGAAACCGTAGTTGTGGCGAAAACCATCGCCCAAAGTGGCGCGTGCGAAACCCTTATCGCAAAGCCGCCGGACCGACGGCCCACCTCGGTCTGCACCCAAGATTGAAACACAGCAAGTCGGGACAGGTCCAAAAACTCCGCGCTAAAAGTGAAAGCGTGTCCCTCTGGCCCCTCCTGGCCCGCGTTGCCTTATCCCCGC
>CAZUAX010000203.1:0-7611 GCA_964618435.1 uncultured Solibacteraceae bacterium | reverse complement strand
TGGCGCTGCGTATGCTCAGCAATGTGGACCACCAGGCCCACCACCGTTGTCGGCAGTTTCTTCCTGCCCACGAAGCGAGGTTCCTGCAACTCACCGGGCCCAAGGGTGCGGACAATGCGCTCGCAGTGGGAGAAACTTTCCCCGATGCCTGCCAGCAACTGCTCTCGCGTGGGCCCAGCGTCCGCTTCCTGCGCCAGGAAAACCATATGCCGGTCAGTAAGCTCGCGACCTTCAAGGTAAACGCAGAGGCGATCCACGGAACCCTGGATATGTCGAAGATGGAAACCCACGGAAGCAACGCCGGGCCAGTCGCGCCAGAGTTCGGCGAAGGTCAGCCCCTCGGTATGGAGCGCGAGATCCTCGCGGGCCATCTGGAAACTCATGAGCAATGGCGCCACCATAGGGTCGACGTCAGTAAGAGGTCCACGCAACCAGGGTTCAGGCATCTTGCGGACTATGCTAACGCATTCGATGAAAGGTCGCGGGCATCCGAAAACCAGCACCATCCGGAAACCGCCAGCATCCGAAAACAGCCAGCTGCAAAACCGAGTGCGCTACTCCAGCTCAATGCCAGAGTCTTTCAGGGCTCGCCATCCGCCGTCCAGCGAAACGGGCTGGGCGTAGCCCATCTTCAGCAAATTATCCGCCACCAATGCGGAGCGATAGCCGCCACCGCAATAGAGAATCAGTTTCGTGTCCTTCTGTGGAACAACGGTCTCAATGTCACGTTCGATGATGCCCTTCCCCAAGTGGAGCGCACCCTTCACATGGCCCGCGGCGAACTCGCTTTCCTCGCGCGTATCCACCAACAGATGGGCTTCTCCGCTTGCGCGCAAGGAAAGGTACTCGTCGATGTCCATCTCACGCACGCGGGATTTCGCGTCGCTCACCAAGGCGAGAAAGCCAGGGTTGTGGTTCTTCATGTGCTCGATGCTCCTACTGGTCTTTTGGTGAAAATGCTAGTCCGAATCGCGTGACACCCTGGCGCCTACGCCAGCCAGTTTCTCTTCAATGCGCTCATAGCCGCGGTCGAGGTGGTAGACGCGGTCGATGATGGTCTCCCCATCGGCGGCCATGGCTGCCAGAAGCAGGGAGGCGCTGGCGCGGAGGTCGCTGGCAATCACGGGTGCACCCGTGAGTTTGCGGGAACCCGCCACAATCGCCTGGCGGCCGTCGATGCGAATGCTTGCGCCCATCCGCACCAATTCCAGAACGTGCATGAAGCGGTTTTCAAAGATGGTCTCGCGGATAATGCTGATGCCTTCCGCCTGCGTCATCAACGCCATGTATTGCGCCTGCAGGTCCGTCGCGAAGCCCGGATACTCTTCCGTGCTCATGTCCTGGGCGCGAAGGGTAGACGTGGCGGAAACGCGCATCGTGTGGGCATCGAGTTCCTCTACGTGAACGCCAGCCTGCCAGAGCTTCTGGGTAAGCGCGCCCAAATGCCCGGGGCGACAGTTTCGGATGGTAAGGTCGCCGCCAGTGATGGCAGCGGCGATGGCGTAGGTGCCTGCTTCAATGCGGTCGGGAATGATGGCGTGCCGGGCTCCGTGCAGCGCCTCCACTCCGCGAACTCGAATCACAGAGGTGCCCGCGCCCTCAATCACGGCGCCCATCTTGCCGAGCAATTCGGCAAGGTCCACCACCTCCGGCTCACGGGCCGCATTCTCCAGGATGGTGTCGCCCTTGGCGAGCGTGGCGGCCATCATCAGGTCTTCCGTGCCGGTCACAGTGATTTTGTCGAAGTAAATGCGTCCGCCGGTGAGGCCTCGCGGGGCAGTGGCCTCAATGTAGCCATGCTCCTGGCGGATCTCTGCGCCAAGGCGTTCGAGGCCCATCAGGTGAAGGTCAATGGGACGGGCTCCGATGGCGCAGCCACCCGGCATCGAGACGCGGGCGCTGCCGTGCCTGGCCACCAGCGGACCCAGGATAAGGCTGCTGGCGCGCATGGTCTTCACCAGGTCGTAGGGTGCCTCCGGGTTCAGAGGTCCGCGGGTGGTAACCTCCAGATGACCGTTGCTGGGAGTCACGGTGGCGCCGGTATACTCCAGCAACTGCTGCATGGTAAGGATGTCACGTACGCCTGGAATCTGTTCCAGGGTTACGGTCTCTTCTGTCAAAAGGCATGCCGCCAGCGCTGGCAGCGCCGAGTTTTTCGCGCCGCTCACGGCAATCTCACCATGCAGCGGTCGCCCGCCTTGAACTACTAGCTTGTCCATGGATCTTCGGTAGTTTCCTATCTCAGCAATTGTCGCCCGCGTCGACGGCGCGGCGCAGGTTGCCGTTGTATGCCTGCAGACGTTCACGGGCTTCCGCGGCGCGGATGCCCAGGAGGTGCATGGCAATGGCTGTCTTTACTTCTCCCCCCGCCGCGTCCAGCGCCGCGCGGGCTTCTTCCTGAGGAACTTCAAGCGCTTGCTCCACAATGCGCACAGCGCGGTGGCGCAGCTTCTCGTTGGTCTGCTGGACATTCACCATCAGGTTGCCGTAGACATGTCCTAATTTCACCATGGCCCCGGTGCTAAGCATGTTCAGCACCAGCTTGGTGGCCGTGCCCGCCTTCATGCGCGTGGAACCAGTGATCACCTCCGGGCCACACAGCACCTCGATAGCGACATCGGCATGAGCGGAGATGGCCGCTGGTGACGTGCAACTGAGCGCCACCGTCGCCGCGCCTAAGCTACGCGCTTTGTCGAGCGCACCAATCACATAGGGTGTGCGGCCGCTGGCGGCAATGCCTACCAGCACGTCGGTTGCGCCGCAACCATAAGCAATCAGGTCCGCTGCCCCCTGCTCAGGCGAGTCCTCCGCCCCTTCAATGGATCGCCGCAGTGCACCGTCCCCGCCCGCAATAAAGCCGGTCACCAGGCCGGGAGGGACGTTATAGGTAGGTGGACACTCGCTTGCATCCAGCACTCCCAGCCGGCCGCTGGTGCCCGCTCCGGTGTAGAACAAACGCCCCCCAACGGACAGCCGGGCAGCAATCAGATCCAGCGCTTCCGCGATCACCGGAAGCGCTTCCTCCACGGCTGCCGCGACCTTCGCGTCCTCAACATTGATCACTCGCAACAGGTCAAGGGTGGGCAGACGGTCGATGGCCACGCTTGCAGGGTTGCGCTGCTCGGTGAGGAGAGATTCCAGGAAAATCGGTGATTGCGACATGGGCCAGTTTCCTATTGTCTCGCAGTTACGCGGATGCGACAGCCCAGCCCGCGAATGCCACCTCACCACCCGGCGGGCCAGCCCGTGGTGCGAGCCCGGAATGACTCCAGATTTGGGCTCATGATATGATCGCCCTCGGTTGCCTTACCGTGTTCATCACGGGTGCGATTCCATCGGTTTCCGCAGCCATCGGCATCCCGCGGCGGCTGTCGTCTCAACGGGTTACTCGCGGCTGATGCCGGAAGATATTTTGTCCTCACAGGAGCAAATCCATGCGTCCGCAGTTTATTCGCTATTTCTTGATTGCACTTTGTCTTGTGCTGCTTGCGCCCGCTGGCATGATGGCGGCCGATGAGCCGGGCTTTCGGCCGTTGTTTGACGGCAAGACCCTGAACGGCTGGGAGGGTGACCCCCGCTTATGGAAGGTGGAAAATGGCGAGATTGTCGGCTCCACGGATGGCATGGTCATCGACAAGAACACGTTCCTGATTTACAAAGGCGCTGAGTTTGGCAACTTCATCCTGAAGGCAGACGTGAAGCTCCGCAACCACAATAGTGGCATTCAGTTCCGCAGTACCGCCTTGCCCGATTATGTGGTGCAGGGTTACCAGGCCGACATGGCGGAAGGCAACTGGTGGGGCGGCGTGTATGAAGAAAAGGGAAAGCGCGGCGTGATGGTAAACGGCTGGAAGGGCAAGGCCGAGACGGTGGTGAAAGACAAGGACTGGAATGAAGTGGAGATCCGCTGCCAAGGCCCCCACATTCAAATCCTCATCAATGGCCTGTTGACCGCGGAACTGACGGACGACCTGAAGCTCTCTGGCGTGATCGCCTTTCAGTTGCACCGCGGACCCGGTATGGAAGCCCGTTTCCGCAACATTCGCATTCTGACCCGCGACTAGTGGCGCGCACCGTCTGCGCGCAAGCACAACATTCTCCACCGCAGTGGACGGCCACGGCTGCCATACCGAAGCGCCGTCCGCAGGTGACCAGCAATTGAATGAAGGAGAAAGGCATGTCGAAACGCATTTCCATTGGAACCTGGGCCTATACCATCGGCCCGTACGCATCCAACCCGGTTCCCTTCGATACCGTGTGCGAGAAGCTAAAGGCGCTGGGATTTCATGGCGTCGAACTAGGCGCCTTCCCGCCGCACCCGAACCCGGGAAACCCCAACGGACCTGACAGCGACTGGCCCGGCGCGCTACCCGAGAAGGCGCAGCGCCAGGAACTCCGCGCCAGGATGGAGGCCATGGGATTAGGCTTCTCCGGCATTGCCGCCAACCTTTGGGGCGAAAAGCTGATCAATACGGACGACCAGACAAAGTACATCGAAGAGTTCAAGAAGAACGCACAATTCGCCGAAGACCTGGGCATCAGCACCATCCGCGTGGATTCGGTGCAGCCACCCACCATTCTGGATGAGGTAAACCCGGCCATTGCCTACCAGCGCGTGGTGAACACCTGGCGACGCTGCTGCGAAATTGCCGAAGACCACGGGCAGACCGTGGTGTGGGAGTTCGAACCAGGTTTCGCCTTCAACAAGCCCAGCCAGATCCTCCATATCCACGACGGCGTCAACAAAGACAACTTCGGCTTGATGTATGACACCTGCCATGGCGAAATGGTGGGCGTTGTGGGCGCGCGGCAGCCCGGCGAAAAAGAAGTGTTTCCCAACCAGTTGGAGTTCATCAGGAAGCTGCACGGGCGCATCCTCCACGTGCATCTGATTGACTCTGATGGCACCTGCCACAAGGACGCCAATGGCGAGGACGAAACCTCCGCGCATCCCCCCTTCGGCCTCGGCTACCTGAACTTCGACGAAATTGTGCCGGAACTGGTGAAGGCCAGCCAGCAGCGCCATGACTGGTGGACCATCGACCTCTGCTTCTGGCCGGATGCCTGGGAAGCCACGGCAACCTGCAAGACCAAGATGGATGAACTCGCGGAGAAGTACGGCTAGCGGGCCGGGCGTGGCAATCAGGAGGCACACATGAGCAAAGAACTGCGCATTGGGATGATCGGCTATGGGTTTATGGGACGGGCCCACTCCAACGCCTATAAGCGTCTCAACGACTTTTTCCCGGTAGAACATCGGCCTGTGCTGAAGGCGGTCTGCGGGCGCAACGCGGAAAAAGCCGCTGCCTTCGCCAGCAACTGGGGCTATGAACGCGTGGAGACAGACTGGCGCGCCATCGTCAGCGCCAAGGACATTGACGTGGTGGACATTGGGACGCCCAACGACACGCACTTCGATATCGCCATTGAGGCCGCAAGGCACGGCAAAATGGTGCTGTGCGAAAAGCCCCTGGCCATGAACATCCAGCAGGCCGAAGAGATGACTCGCGCCGTGGAAATGGCCGGCGTGCCGAACATGGTGTGGTTCAACTACCGCCGCGTGCCCGCCATTGCGCTTGCCAAACAGATTATCGACGAAGGCCGCATCGGCAGGAGCTTCCACTATCGCGCCACCTACCTGCAGGACTGGACCATCTCGCCAGACGTCCCGCAGGGCGGCGCCGCGCTGTGGCGGCTGGATGTGAACGCGGCAGGCTCCGGGGTTACCGGAGACCTGCTGGCCCACTCCATCGACACCGCGATGTGGCTGAACGGCCCCATCCAGCGGGTGAGCGCGATGACCAAAACCTTCGTTACGGAACGGGTCCACGCCGAAACGGGCGAAGTGGCGCCGGTGGGCATCGACGACGCGTGCATGTTTCTGGCGGAGTTCGCCAACGGCTCCATGGGCACGTTCGAATCCACTCGTTATGCCCGCGGCCGCAAGAACTTCAACACCTTTGAGATGAACGGCGAGGCGGGTAGCGTCTACTTCGACCTGGAAGAACCGGAGTACCTGCAGTTCTTTGAATACCAGCAGCAGCAATCCGGCAAGAAGGTGGAAAGCCATCTCACAGGCTGGCGCAAAATCCACACCACCAACTCAGAGCACCCCTACATGAACCGCTACTGGGTGCCCGGCACCTGCATCGGCTATGAGCATACCTTCCTGAACGCACTGGCGGATTTCGTGATGGGCATTGAGTCCGGCAAGCCCACGCAGCCGGATTTCCGCAGTGCGCTGCAGACGCAGAAGGTCTGCGATGCGGTGATTGATTCGGCCAGGAAGGGCGCCTGGGTGGAGACGGGTGCGGAGTAGGCGCGACGCCCTCCTGACTGCTTCCCCGGTTCGAAATTAGCCGGGGTAAATGACGAAGAATCCGTCATTTACCCCGGCTTTTGATTGTGCTACTGTCACCTTCATAGGGCTCGCTGATGTGCGGCCCAGGGGAGGCCTCCAATGCATTTGCTGCACGGGGAAACGAAACGATTCCAGGGAGAAGGGTACCGCGCCGAAAGCCGTCGCGACTGGCTGGCGCGCATGATGGCTCTGGGGCTTGTGGGTCCGGCGCTCGTCCAGGCCTCCTCCACCTACTCCAAAAGTGAACCCACCAAATTTTCGATGCCCGGGCTCTACCCCGGCCGGGTGGCCCGCGTGGAGCATAGCGGCTCCATCATTTCCGGCGCCTATCAGCAGGAGCCGGTCCGCCAGATGATGCGCCGCGGCATGCAGGAACTCACCGGAGCGCCCGATTGGGTGGCCGCGTGGCGCACCTTCTTTGAACCGGGCGACGTGGTGGGCATCAAGCTCAATCCGGTCAGCCGCCCCTACGTGATCTCCGCCCCCGAGGTGGTTCAGGAAATCGTCGCCGGCCTGGAAGCCGCGGGCGTACCCCGCAAGAACATGGTGGCCTATGACCGTTACAAGCCCGAGTTCTACCAGGCAGGCTTCGACAAGTGGCTGCCGGAGGGCGTTCGCATCGGCTGGGCTGCCGACTACTCAGACCGCAGCCAGCAGCGCCTGGATGGCTATGACCCGGATCACTACATGGACATGCAGCTTACCCTGCCCGGCTTCGACCTTTCCAACGAGCGCGCCCGCCGCTCCTACGTGGCCAACTGGGTTACCAAGGACGTAAACAAGATCGTCAACCTCAGCCTGCTGAAGCACCATCAGTCCGCCGGCATCACCTTCGCACTCAAAAACATGTCGCATGGCATGGTGAACAACGTCAACCGCAGCCACTCTTCGCCCATGCTGAACGCCTGCGGCACCTTCATCCCCACCGCCGTCTCCATTCCGGTAATCCGGCACAAGTGCATCCTGCACATCGGCGACGCCATCAAGGCCCTTGCCCACGGTGGCCCGGTGATGAACCCCTCCCGCCAGAAGTATGTGTGGGAACACAAGGCCATGTTCTTTGCGACAGACCCCGTGGCGATGGACACCATCGGCTGGGAGGAGTTGGACGCCCAGCGCGTGAAGATGGGCATGAAACCCCTCGCCGAAGCACAGAAAGATCCAGACAGCGGCTTCATCCGCATGCAGCCGGAGCATGTCACCATCTCGGGCGCCCTGGGCCTGGGCGTGGGCGATAAAAAGAACATCGA
>CAZUAX010000202.1:4518-7619 GCA_964618435.1 uncultured Solibacteraceae bacterium | reverse complement strand
GGAGCCAATAGTTTGTATAGCGTCGCACGGCTTACGCCCAGCGCGGCGGCGGCGCGTACCTTGTTGCCCCCACACTGCTGGAGAGCCAGCCGAGCATAGCGACGATCTACCTCGGCGAGTGGTTCCACGCCATCTCCTGGACAGATATCAATCTGCCCGGCGGGTGCCTCTTCCTGCCCTGGCGGCAGGTCCACCTCATCCAGCGCTCGCCCCTCGCAAAGCATCACCGCGCTGCCAATTACATTCTCCAACTCCCGCACGTTGCCGGCCCAGCGTCGGCGGGCCAACGCGGCCAGTGCCCGTGGACTGATATCCTCAACCGGCTTTTGGAATTCCGTGGCGAAGCGCGTGAGAAAGTGTCTGGCCAGCAGCGGCAGGTCCTCAATGCGCTCCTTGAGCGGTGGGAGGTTGATTTCCACCATCGACAGGCGGTAGAAAAGATCTTCGCGGAAGGCCCCCTCACGAATGCGCTCACGCAGGTCGCGGTTGGTGGCACAGATGATGCGCACATCCACCTTACGTGTGGCGGGCGAGCCGACACGTTGGAACTCCTGGTGCTGAATGGCGCGCAGCAGCTTTGTCTGCATTGGCATCGGAAGTTCCCCGATCTCGTCCAGCACCAAAGTGCCTCCGTTGGCTGCTTCGAAGAACCCCGGGCGGTCGTTGTCGGCTCCGGTAAAGGCGCCCTTCACGTGTCCAAATAACTCACGCTCGAAGAGACTTTCCGCAATCGCCCCGCAATTGCAGACCACGAAAGGGCTTTGGGCTACGGGACTAAGCTCATGCATCGCGCGGGCAACCAGTTCCTTACCCGTGCCGGTTTCACCCTGGATCAATACCGTGCGATAGTGCGGTGCTACACGGCGGATGCGGGCGAAGACATCCGTCATGGCGACACTTCGCCCAATCATTCCCCGGAAGGTATGGGCCGCCGCAGCTTCTTGTTCCGCGAGTGCCGCCCGGTGGCGACGTTCCGCTTCCAGCAGAGTTCCCTGGATCTTCTTGCGAAGTTCCTTTACGGATATCGGCTTCAACAGGTAGTCCGCGGCCCCCCGCTGGATGGCCTCCACGGCAGACTGCGCGGAGTCATTACCGGTAAGCAACACCACATCGGTTTGTGGAAGACGGTCGGTGATGGCGTCTAGCACGTCCAGGCCGCTCATGCCAGGCATCATGAGGTCGACAATCACCACTTCCGGCCGGTAGCGCCAGGCGAGGGCTAGCCCATCTTCGGGGCTGCTGGCACAGTGAACGTGGAGTTCGGGTCCTTCGAGCGCGGCCTCAATGAGTTCCAGCGTGGCTGGGTCGTCATCAATGGCCAGCAGACACATTTGCGGGGCATCTGCCATAGCTTTAGTTTAGGAGCTTGGCGCTGACTTGTCCTGGTGAACTCCGGAATCGGAGGTCTTTGCGGCGTGCCTCCGAGGGAGCACGCGCAGTACGTTCTCCATGAGCTTCATGCCATTGTCCGCTTCGGCGGAGAGAATTGACTCCGGGTGGAATTGCACAGCTTCCAGCGGCAGTTCCTTGTGTCGAACGCCCATAATGATGCCGTCCTCACTCCATGCCGTGGCTTCCAGGCAGGTTGGCAACTGCTCCGGAATGGCATAGAGCGAGTGATACCTGCCCACCATAAACTCATCGGGCAACCCTGCAAACACGCCTTGGCCGTCGTGGCGCACCGAGGATGGTTTCCCGTGCATGGGGTAGGAGAGGATTCCGAGTTCACCGCCAAAGGCTTCCACCATGCCCTGCAATCCAAGGCAGACCCCGAACACGGGAATGCCTCGGCGGGCCGCCTCGTTGATGAGGGCCGGAACCCCGAAGTCCTCCGGGCGACCTGGGCCAGGCGACACCAGTACCAGGTTTGGCTGGATCTCCTCCAGCAAGGAGAGCGGGAAACCCGCACGATACGTAACCACTTCCGCACCTGTCTGTCGCGCATAGTTGGATAGCGTATGGATGAAGCAATCGTTGTTATCCACCAGCAAAAGGCGTATGCCCTCGCCGGTGAACTCAGCGGGCCGCAACTCGAGTTCTTTGGGGGCCACTCCACCCAGCGCGCGGAAAAACGCCGCAGCCTTTTGCTGCGTCTCGCGCTCCTCCATTTCCGGCACGGAATCGTACAACAGCGTGGCACCCACGTTGTAACTGGCGATGCCGTCTCGCAGATGCACGGTACGGATGGTGATGCCCGTGTTCATGTCGCCATTCAGGCTCAACATTCCAATGGCGCCACCATACCAGCCACGGGAAGACCGTTCCAGTTGCTCAATGGCAAGCGCGGCGGACCGCTTAGGCGCGCCGATCATCGTGACGCTCCACATATGGCTGAGGAAGGCATCCAGCGCGTCAAAGCCCGGGGCCAGCATGCCTTCCACGTGGTCCACCGTGTGGAAGACTCCCGCGTAAGATTCAATGAGCCGCCGCCCAATTACTCGCACGGAACCGGGCACACAGACGCGGCTTTTGTCGTTGCGATCCACGTCCGTGCACATGGTGAGTTCGCTTTCTTCCTTGGCGGAAACCAGCAGCTCACGGATGTTCTGGGCATCGCGCATGGGGTCACCGGTACGCACGGCAGTGCCGGAGATCGGGCACGTTTCAATGCGTCCACCGGCTGCCCGGATGAAAATCTCGGGCGATGCGCCAATCAGTTGCTCGTCGCCAAACTGCAGGAAGAATTCATAGGGGCTGGGGCTGTGACGCTGCAGACGGCGGAAGAGTTCGGCTGTGCTGCCGTCAAACTCCGTGGAGAAAGTGCGGCGCAGCACTACCTCGTAGTAATCGCCCTTGCGCATTCCTTCGCGGACAGTTTCCACGTTGGCCATGTACTGCTCGGCAGTATGGTCTGAGCGAATCTCGCCGGAGCGAAACCCGGGTCTCGCCGGCAGCGGCTGGCCGTCGCGTTCCAGGTTCATTGTGGCTGCGCCGTCGTATTCGAAATCGTACTGCCAGCGCTCAATCACCTCTTTGCGGCGATCCACGAAGTAGATGTCATCGCAAAGGAAGAGGTGCAGGTCGTTCTGGTTCTCGCGCGGGTGCTGAAGGGGGATAGGGTCAAACTGAAACAGCAGATCGTAGCCGAATGCGCCCACCAG
>CAZUAX010000202.1:0-4418 GCA_964618435.1 uncultured Solibacteraceae bacterium | reverse complement strand
GAAGGGGGATAGGGTCAAACTGAAACAGCAGATCGTAGCCGAATGCGCCCACCAGGGCGAGATGAGGGTCGCCAAATCCGCGGAACTCGTCAATGAGCGTTCTCAGGATGGTGAATGCGGAAGGTTGCTTGCTGCGCTGCTCTTCGGGAAACAGTGCGGGCAGAGGCTTCAGGATGCCGCGGATGCTGCCGGATTCGAGCGTGATGGATTCCCAATGAGGATGGTGTTCCAGCACGGGAAACAGCATTTGGCAAAGGAGGGCCCCCCGCTGGTTCAGCGGATTAAAGAGCAGGCTGCGTCCGCGGCCCACCACTTCCAGGGGAGGGCAAACGGAGGCGATATCCCAACGGGAGTAGCGCCCTGGATACTCGTAGCCAGAGGAAAGATAGAAGCCGCGCCGCGTTTCCAGCCGCGCCAGCAGGTCTTCCATGCTATCGGCGAACGGAACCGTGGTGAGAGTTCGCGTGACGACAATGCCGCCTGGGGTAGTGAAATTGCTGCGATCCATGATGGGTGCCATTAGCCACAAAGCCAGCGTAAGGGTGCGGCCCGGCGTGTTAGTACACCCAGAATAGCATTGCGCCCGTTGGTGGCTGCGGCATTGGTGTGCCCATTATCCCGCGCGAAGCTTACTTTCCAGGATGGCTAGCTGGCTGCGGTGGGGAACTTGGCCCTTGTGCAGGCTGCCCCCTGTGGCATGGGTTCCACTACGCCGGGGGAACGAACAGGGCAGCCTCGCCCTCGCGGGCTTCCTTATCAAGGTGGTTGATGTAGAAGGCCACCAGGGAGGGCGAATGCTTGTCGCGGAAGGCGTCGTAGACGCGCTGCTGCCACCCGTCGGTGAGGTGTTCCGCCAGTGGAGTCTCCTTCTCAAAAAAGCCGTCACGATGCGGAACGCCCAGGAAGTCGAGCACTTCAATCACGACGTCCATCTTTGACACCAGAATGGACTGCGCGAGTTCGGAAGCAAGGGCTTCCTCCCCAGCTACCAGGCGCTCCCACAAACGGGGAGAGGCCTTCTTGAGCGATTCCGCGTTCAACTTATGAAGGTGGGTGCGGACCTTAAGTGGTTCAAAGAGTTGGTATGTCTTCAACCGGCCCATGGAAATTTGCCCCAGGAGTTCGCGGAATTGCGCGTCACCGAGGCCCTGAAAGATTGCGTGGAGCTCCATCACTGGCAAGCGTAACATAGAGGGTGGGCTATAATTAGGAGTTTTGGTCTACTTTCCATGAGCAATATCATCGTGTTGGGCGCCCAGTGGGGCGATGAGGGCAAAGGCAAGATCGTTGATCTCTTCTCGGAGAGCTTCGATGTGATAGTTCGCTACCAGGGAGGCCACAACGCTGGTCACACGGTGTATGTGGGTCCGCGCAAGTTCGTATTGAAGCTGATTCCCGCTGGAATTCTACGCCCGGGCAAGCTCGCCGTAATTGGAAATGGCCTGGTGGTTGACCCTGGCGCCTTGATGACGGAGATTGCCAGCCTGCGGGCAAACGGGGTGGAAGTTGAAAAGCAGCTTGCCATTAGCGACCGTGCCCACGTGATTTTCCCGTACCACCCGCTGGTGGAAAAGCTGACGGAATCGCGCGAGGGTCAAACGGCCATTGGCACCACGTCGCGCGGCATCGGCCCGGCCTACGAAGACAAGTATGGCCGTCGTGGCTTGCGTGTTGTGGATCTGCTGGATAGGGACTTTTTCCCGGAAGCATTCAAGAGCCTTGCGGAGGACAAACAGACCGTACTGGCAGCTTTTCATCTGGAGGACCGCATTGATGCAGGTGCCATTGCCGCTCAGTATGAGGAACTGGCCGAACTGATTCGCCCCATGGTGACGGATACCGCCCTGCTTCTGCACAAGGAGATTGCGGCCGGTAAGCGCATCATGTTTGAAGGCGCGCAGGGTACGCTTTTGGATATTGACCATGGCACGTTCCCCTTCGTGACCAGTTCGAATGCTTCGGCCGGCGGCGCCTGTACGGGTGCCGGAGTTCCGCCCACTGCTGTCGACGGCATTGTGGGTGTGTCGAAGGCCTACATTACCCGCGTGGGTGGTGGTCCTTTCCCCACGGAAGATCACGGAGCCGGCGGCGACGAGCTGCGCAAGAAGGGAAATGAGTTTGGCGCGGTTACCGGCCGTCCGCGGCGCTGCGGCTGGTTCGACGTGCCCATTCTGCGGTACACCGCGGCGATCAACGGCTTCGATTCGCTGGTGCTTACAAAGCTGGATGTGCTCGACGGATTGAAAGAGATCCCGGTTTGTACAGGTTACAAACTGCACGGGCGGGAAATCAACTGGTTGCCGGCCTCGATCCGCGAAGTGGAAGCGCTGGAGCCCGTCTACGAGAACGTGCCTGGCTGGGAGGGCAAGACTGCAGGCATTACCGATTTCGATCAGTTGCCTGAGGGCGCCAAGCGCTATATCGATTTCCTGGAAGCGAAGACGGGCGTTGAGGTGGGCTGTGTGGCCACGGGGCCTGAGCGCGACGAGACCATCATCCGAGCGGGATCCAAACTGGCAAAGCTGATCGGCCGGTAGCAGATACTCTAGCGGGTGCGTATCACCATGCCCTCCAACCCTGCCCTCATTGCTGCGTTCGACCAGCGATTGCCCCAGCTGGAATCGATGCGCCGGAGGACGCGAAGTCTTGCACTGCTACAATTCTCCGGCTACATCACGTTATCTGCATTTTACCTGGCTCTCTTGGCGGGTGGATTCGTGGGGACAATCTGGTTCCTGGGTAACCATGTCACTCAGAACCTTGCGGTAGTATTTGGATTTGCGATGGTGGTTGCGGTAGGCGTGGTTGCCCTAGCCATCATCAGCTTCAAGCGTTTCTCTCGCTGGCGTGGCGACGCCCAGTACGAATACATCTCAGCCTTTCGCAGCCAGGCGGTGATCCCCACCCTGCGAGATTTTCTTCCCGGCTTGAGCACCAACGTCGAGGCCGCCATGAGCGTCGAGACATTCAAGGCAAGCGAGCTTTTCGAACCACGCCATGACCGGTTCGAGGCCTCCTATGGGTTCGAGGGCAACCTGGGGGGCGTTCGCTTCACCGGTTCTGCCATCCGTGTCTGGAAACATATCTCTGACGTCCGTCATGAAAGGAAGGAAGACGTTACCTATTTCAAGGGGCTCTTCTTCCACCTGGAGCGTCCCATGTCTTGGCCCGGCACCGTACGACTGGTAGATCGTGAACACTATGCGGCGGGGAAAGCCGGGGGCATTCGCGTGATTCGCCGGGGCGGCACCGTGCAGGTGAGCAACATGGTGCAGGCCTTCGACCCGGAAGCGATGTTGGTGATTGACGAATCGGTGGGAACTCCACCACCAATCCCCGAACAAATGTTCCGCACCTGGGTGGAACTGCGTAAGCTGCTTGGCAAGCCGATCTTCGTTTCGTTCAATGCCACGGGGGTATATCTGGCGCTGGCGATACCGGAATCGCAGCGCTGGCCATTGGAAGAACGCCTGCATACGGAGAACAAGGCGGAGGAACTGGCCGAAGATACGGAACTGTTGCAGCGGGTGCTGCGCGGTGTGGAACTGCTGCGGCGCTTGTTTCCCTAGCAGTTCCGCCTCCGGCACCATCAGACTACCGGACTCGCATCCAATGAGATACGACGGAGATCTGCGCGGGCATGGCTTGTTCACCTGTGGTACAAATGACCCCAAGGGCTGGGTTCGTTTCGTTTTCACGCTATGTACTTTCCGCGTATCTCTCATGTTATTTCTTATCTGGCAGCGTTATGGATTGGTTTGCCTTGTTTGCTGGCCGCCCCACGTGTGGAGTTCAACCGCGATGTACGGCCCATCCTTTCTGACAAGTGCTATACCTGCCATGGTCCGGACGAGAAAAAACGTGTGGTAGGTCTACGTCTGGATACGCGCGAAGGGCTGCTGCAGAACCGTGGTAAGTATCAGATTGTGGTGCCCGGCGACCCGGCTGCCAGTAAGTTGCTGGAACGCGCCGCCCATCCCAAGCGTGCGCTTGCAATGCCGCCACCAGGTTCTGGTGACCCCCTAACCCCCACGCAGCTTGAGACGATTACCGAGTGGATCCGCCAGGGAGCCGAGTTCGAATCGCACTGGTCGTTCACTTCCCCGCAGCGTCCGGCGCCCCCCCGTGTGGCGAAGGACGCCTGGGTACGCAATCCGATTGACCGTTTCGTGCTTGCCCGGCTGGAGCGCGAAGAACTGCATCCGGCAAGGGAGGCGGATAAGGCCACGTTGCTTCGGCGGTTGCACTTTGACCTCACCGGCCTTCCACCCACGCCCCAGGACATCGATAGCTTCCTGGCGGATCCGTCCAGCGACGCCTACGAGAAACGAGTGGAAGCACTGCTTGCGTCGCCCCGCTATGGCGAGCGCATGGCCATGCAGTGGCTGGACCTGGCGCGCTATGCCGATACTCACGGT
>CAZUAX010000201.1:0-7684 GCA_964618435.1 uncultured Solibacteraceae bacterium | reverse complement strand
CAGTCGATGGTAAGCGGCGGGTCGTCCGGGGCGGCGGCCTTCTGCTGGAATTGGAAACGAACACCATCCGGATGAGTTTCCACGCTGGATTGTGTCCACTGGCGCGTGTGATGCAGCGAAGTTCCCACCTCCCGTGCGCGGGCTTCGAGCACGGATAGTGCCTCCGGGCGCTGGTAACTGGAGAGGGCCGGAACTGCAGGCTTGAGGATGCCCGCTTTCTCCGCGGCGATGCTCTCAATGCTATGGCCCAACCAGGCTTCATGATCGAAATCAATGGGGGTGACGACAGTGAGCGCTGGATTCACCACGTTCGTGGCATCTAACCGGCCGCCAAGCCCCACTTCCACTACGGCCCACTCCACACCCGCTTGGGCAAATGCACAGAAACCCATTGCGGTTACTGTCTCAAAGTAGCTTGGGTGCGCGTCGAGTTCCCCGCGCGCGAGCATGTTTTCGGCGGCGGTATGGACCATCTGGAAAGCGTCCACGAATGCTTCGCGGGAGAGGTCCGCACCATGGATGCGGATACGTTCGGTTGGCTCCAGCAAATGAGGAGAGGTGTAAAGCCCGGTGGATCTGCCATTGGCCTGAAGGCCGGACGCGATCATTGCACAGGTGGAGCCTTTCCCATTGGTGCCGGCCACGTGGACGATCTGGAAGCGCTGCTGTGGGTTGCCAAGGGCATTGAGGAGAGCCAGCATGCGGTCCAAACCCAATTTGGCGGAGCGCATCTCGTTGCCCAAGGCGTAGAGATATTCCACCGAGTCAGGGTAATGCATGGCGGCTAGCTGTCTGGAGGATCCCGGTGGGCTACGCGATTAGGCTTGGTTTGCGCCGTCGCAGCCAAAGCCAGAGGGGACGCGCCCGCCCTTGTTAAGTTCGTTAAAGCCGATCTCCGTGGCGTAGTAAATACTTGCTGTCATTGTCTTCACCATACGGAAAAAGGCGTGGCCCGTCTCAATGTCGGGGTCGCCGCCTGCGTCCAGAGTCTGCAGCACGGCAACCTGTTCCGCCTCGGGCAATCTGGCGTAGGGGGTTTTGGCTCGGCGAATGCAATAGCCGTCCAACCAGGAAAGCCCTTGGAGGAACTGCTCTCGGCGTCGCGGGTCTCCATCGCGCAGGAAGAGGTCGATATAACGGTTCACGTTGGCGGCCTTGGCGCCAGGCGTATCGGTTTCCGGGATAATGTGCTCGGAGAGAAGGATGACTGTTTCGTTCTGGTGACGGTCAAACACTGAGGGCGTCCAGGTAGTGGATGACGCTTCTATGGTGGCGGATGGCGTGACCGGATGTTGGTGCTGTGCAGAATGTTGGCCCTGCGCAGAGAGGCTGGCTGCGGCGGCACCGCTCGCTCCGATACGGAAAAGGTCCCGGCGATTCATGCAAACTATGATGCCTCATTTTGAAAGCCGCTGGCGGATTAGAACAGAATCATAGCTTTTTGTTCTGGAAATCGCCTTACAAGGCGGGATACTATTATCTGAGATCTACTCAAGCCAGAGACCATTGCGGCAAAGACTGCTGTCGACTGGTGAAACCGCTCCCAGCTGATTTGCTGATGCGGACTCTCTGATCGGTGAATCGAGAGCATTTGATGACGCCACCCACCACGAGCGCTGTCCGTCCGCGTCCTGTTCCTTATGCGCTGCCACCGGACGCTTTGGAAGGTCTACTGCGACTCGCTGCGCACGTTGCCTTGACGAACACCGCGTCCCTCTTTCTGGAACAAAAGGGCAATGTGTGGCCGCTGGCGTACCTTGGGATGGAAGACGATGCGGCGCGCGCCGCGGGTCTGCTGCTGCCCGATGCGCTGGAAGGAACCGAGCACGAAGCGATTGTATCGGACGCCTCCCTGGAAGGGGAGGCCACTAGCTTGTTGGCGGGAGTGCTTGCGGGCGAGCCAGGGCTGTTGATGCTCTACCGGTTTCCTGTGCTTTCCCACGATTGCTATGCGGTGCTGGTGCTGGCCCACCCCGTTCCTCGTCCGCAGGTATCGGATGAAACCAGCGTGCTGCTGAGCGAGGTGTGCCGGCAGATTGCACTGCGCATGGAGGCGAGGGAAGACAAGCGTGAACTGGATGCTGCCCGGGAACTGCAGGCTACGTTACGGCAGCACGTATCGCTGTTGAGTGATCCGCACTGTGTGGGCCATTGCGTGGTGAACGACGCGGGCCATCTGCTGGCGATGAGCGAATCCTTGAAGGGCCGCTTGGGCGGTGCGGATATCGTGGCGGCAAACAGCTTCGAGCAACTTTTCGCGTTCGATTCCACGTTTCAGGACATTCCGGAAATGGATGGGCCAGCGGGGATTCCATGGAGCAAGGTCCACGATACCGATTGTTTGCATCGTCGTGAGGATGGATCTCTCCTGCGATTTCGCGCCTTTTCCGCCCCCGTGGCTTTTGCCGGGGATGAATTAGCCTGGAGCGTGGCCATGCTTCTGGCAGGCAGCGACGAAGGTATCGGTATGGTTAGCGGGCGGCAAACGCAGACCGTACTGATTGCGGAGGACCACCCTGTAAACCAGCGAGTGATCCAGGGCATGGTGGAGAAACTGGGACTGCGTGCTGAAATTGTGTCCAACGGCCTGGAGGCGGTGCATGCCGTGTGTCACCGTCACTATGCAGCCATCTTGATGGATTGCCAGATGCCCGAGATGGACGGCATTGAAGCAACCCGGTTTATTCGCGGGAATGAGGAGAGCATCGGCCGGGTTCCCATTGTTGCCGTGACCGCATTTGGCCATGAGGACGACAAGCGCCGATGTTTGGAAGCGGGCGTTGACGAGTTTATGGTGAAGCCCATTCGCATGGAAGCACTGGCCGATGTGCTGCGGCGATGGACAAAGCCGGAAGAATTGCCAGCAGAGAGCCCTACCTCAGGAGGCGTTGCCTCGTCCCGTCGAGTGGATGAGGCCCTTGAACGTCTGCGGGCTGACCTTGACACGGATGTTGTGCGCGACATTGTAAATCTGTTTCTGGATGATAGCGGGGCAAGAATCGAGAGCTTGCGCACGATGGCGGAGACGCAGCGCTGGCAGGACGCAAGGGAACTGGTGCACAAGATCAAGGGCAGTTCCAGCAGCCTGGGTGCGCGTGATCTGGTGGAAGCCTGCGAGGCTTTCGAAAATGAACGCCGCGGGGGTGCAGAAGTGCTGCGGCAGCGCCTCGCGGATATCGAGCAGCGATTCAGGGAAACGGTACCCAGCCTAAAACAGTATCTGGCTCAACTGGGCGATTAGGCCAAGTGGTTAAGTTCGCCCAAAGTGTTTATTGCCGCCCGGCAATAGCTGCAGTTTGGCCCCGGCCTGGCAGCCAGACCGGGGCCACATTCGCGTGAGCGGGGTGCAATGCCCCCATCCTGGATTACACCTTTTCCGGCACTACAAAGGGAGCGCGGTAGTTGCGGGTAAGCATGCCATCCGCCTCCGTGTCACCGACGAACTTCTCTGTTTTCGGGTTGAACTCCAGCCGCCGTCCCAGCCGGTGGGCAATGTTGCCCAGATGCGCGATTGCCGACGAGTAATGGGCCGATTCCACGGGTCCGTGCAGCAGACTCTTGTCTCGGTTGCGCACCACGTCCACAAAATTGGCGTAGTGGTCTCCTCCCTCATCGCGGGTGGGGCCGGGCTCGCGTTTCTGGCCCAGGTAGGTGGCGTACTTGCTATAGCCGTGAATGGTCATATAGCCTTCCGAGCCATAGAAGATATTCCCCACGCCAACGCCATGCTCCTCGTTGGTGCACCAGTGGCGTACCGCCACCTCGAGGTATTTGCCGCTGTCGAACAGGAAACTGGAAGTGAGCACTTCCGGCGTCTGCTTATCGTCATCCCACAGGAACTTGCCACCCATCGCGCTCACATGGCGCGGCATCTGCTCTCCCAGTCCCCAGAGGGACATGTCCGTTTCATGCACGCCCTGATTGCCAATTTCGCCGTTGCCATGGGCCCAACTGTAGTGCCAGTTGTAGTGGACCAGGCGGCGAGAAAACGGTTCTTCCTGGGCGGGGCCTTGCCAGAGGTTGTAGTCGAGATCGCCGGGTACTTCCATGACCGGGTGCTTGCCGATGCTGGGTCGCCAGCGGTAAATGATAGCCCGCGACATATATACCTTGCCAATGACACCGGCGTTCAGCTTTTCCACTGCTTCGCGCAGGGCCGCGGAACTCCGCAGTTGGACGCCGTGCTGCACCACCCGGTCATACTTCTGGGCGGCCTCAATCATTTTGCGTCCTTCAAAGACGTTGTGGCTGCCGGGTTTCTCCACGTAAACATCCTTGCCCGCCTGGCAACCCCACACGGTGGCGAGGGCGTGCCAGTGGTTCGGGGTGGCCACGCTGATGCAGTCGATGTTTTTGTCGTCAAGGACTCTACGCAAATCCTGTACAACATCCACCTTGCGCCCGGTTTTTCCCTCGATCATGGAGGCCACCTTTCGGCCAACGGCAAGATCTGGCTCCACCAGGGAAACCACCTCAACATTCTTCAACCGGGAGTAGCCCTCAATGTGGCTGCGTCCTCGTCCGTTGACGCCAAGCACAGCGATGCGGACGGTGTCATTTGGCGACTTGGAAGCCGCGAAAGCCTGGGCGCTGATTGCGCTGGCTGAAGTCATCAGGAAGTGTCTACGCTGCATGGGAAGACCTCGTATGGGCTGGAGTAGCTTTGCGTACAGAATATCGCGATGCAGAGGCGGCAGGGGAGGGGTAGAGGCGGAATGGGAGTGAGCGGGCATCGTCGGCTGGCTATGGGCAAACATTTGCGCGGAATGTGGCTAGCCAATGAATGCCAACTGAAGTTCAGTCCATGCATCCTGCTATCGGCGGGAGGTGTTTTGTGCTTGCTGCCTCCGTTGCCTCCTTCAGTCCCCGCTGTGCGGTGCGACACAGAGCGGAAACAGAGATCGGGAAGCACATCGCATCTAAGGTAACAACGATCATGAATTATCCATGTTTATACAATTAGGAGGTTGCAATCTGGAGTAGTGCTGGTTTCCAGCGGAATTTACACTCTTCAGCCTCAGTTTTTCGCGAAAATCCGATATAGACTGTATAGAGAAAGCTTTGGATTGCGTCCAAGTAGATGCGCACCATGAAGTGTTCAGTAAGCCGGCTGGGGCCCCGTCGATTCGCCCCTTTACCCCGGACCCTTGCGGGTCCTTCGCCCGTCGCTGATGGGCATCCTCGAACCATTCCTTTTTTGATTTCCCGGGAAGAGCAACTGCATCGCCTCGGGCCCATCGCGGAGTCGCTGGGCTATCGCTTCCATGCCTTAGGAAGCGTTGAGGAACTGGCGAAATACCTGCGGGAGTTTCCTTCTGCCGCGGTGTGGACCGACAGTTGCCTTCCGGATGGAGATTGGCGCGATGTGCTGGCGCTGTGCCAGCAGCAGTCCCCGTCTCCCCCGCTGATTGTTACGTCGCTGAGTGATAGCCCAGCCCTTTGGGCGGAGGCGGCGGAGGCAGGGGTTGCGGAGTTCCTGGCGGCGCCCTTTGCTGCGCCGGAGGTACGTCGCTGCCTGCTATCGCCCTCAACTGCTACTCCCATGGCGGAGCCAGTGGAAGCAGCCCTTTAACGATTGCGTTTGCAGTCACGCGAGCTCTCGGGTAACGCCATATAATGGTGTATTCCTTGGGAGTACATCATGGCTTCTGCGTCTGCTCAGTTTGTGAATGAGAATCGTGAGCGTCTCTTGGAGGAACTGCTTACGTTTCTCCGAATCCCCAGTATTTCCACCCTGCCAGAGCACCGCGACGACGTGCGATCGGCTGCGAATTTCGTGGCCGAGGGTTTGCGTGAAGCGGGTATGGAGAATGTGGAAGTGATTGAAACAGAGGGGCATCCGCTGGTGTATGCGGACTGGATGCATGCCCCTGGGAAGCCCACTGTCCTTTGTTACGGCCACTATGATGTACAGCCCCCCGACCCGGTGGAGCTTTGGCATTCGCCGCCGTTTGAGCCCGAAATTCGCGACGGCAACATCTATGCCCGTGGTTCCGCCGATGACAAGGGCCAGATGTATGCCCATGTGAAGGCGATTGAATCCCTCATGCGGACCTCGGGAAAACTGCCGGTAAACGTGAAGTTTCTGGTGGAGGGTGAAGAGGAGATTGGCGGCAAGAGCGTGGCGGCATTCGTACCCGCGAATCCTGAAAAGCTGCGGGCGGATGTAGCCCTGGTTTCCGATACCTCCATGTACGCGCCTGGTCTGCCCACCCTCTGCGTGGGGCTTCGTGGCCTGGTATACACGGAAGTGAAAGTGCAGGCGGCGGCGAGGGACTTGCATTCGGGTATCTATGGAGGAGCCGCGCCGAACCCCATCTTTGCGCTGATTGAGATTCTGAGCCAAGCGAAGGACGCCGGGGGGCGCATTCTGATTCCCGGTTTCTACGATGAGGTGGATGAGCCAACCGCGGTGGAATTGGAGAGTTGGCGGTCTCTGCCGTTTAATGAGGCGGAGTTCCTGGCCAATGAAGTGGGGTCCTCTGCACTTACCGGAGAGAGCGACCGGACGGTGCTGGAGCGCATGTGGAGCCGGCCCACTCTGGAAGTGCATGGCATTGCCGGTGGATTTACCGGCGCCGGGGCGAAGACGGTGATTCCCGCGGAGGCCACGGCCAAAGTGAGTTTCCGTTTAGTGCCGCACCAGGACCCTGGGAAGATTGCCGCCGCCTTCGAGGCGTTTCTGCAGGAACGCTGCCCAGCGGGGGTAAAGGTGGAACTGCGCGTACTTAGCGGCAGCCCGGCGGTGGTGGTTAATCCCGACCACCCTGCCATTCGTGTGGCGGCGAATGCCTTTGCGGAATCGTTCGGACGTGAGACCGTGTTTGACCGAAGCGGCGGGTCCATCCCGATTGTGGGTGATTTCGCCACGCATCTGGGCATTCCTACTGTGCTGATGGGCTTTGGATTGCCCGACGACGGATTACACTCCCCCAATGAGAAATTCGCCGTGGAAAATTATTATAAGGGGATTCAAACTGTCGCTCATTTCCTGGAACTTTACGGCAATGAGCAATCCGGGGAAGTATCCTGATACCGTCGTTGCCCACCACGCGTCCTGCAGTGCCACCGGTAGACGAGGCGGCAGTGTCGCCATCCGTTGAAGCGGGCAAGCAAGAACACGCACGGATTGTGCGATCTGCAGGGATCGTTTCCGGCGCTGTCGGACTGAGCCGCCTCACGGGCTTGCTGCGCGAAGTGGTGATGGCTACCCTGTTCGGCGCGGGTCCGGTGATGGACGCCTTCATCCTGGCCTTTCGCATCCCCAACCTGATGCGCGACCTGTTTGCGGAGGGTGCGCTTTCCTCCGCGTTTGTCCCTACCTTCACGCAGTACCTGACCGAGAAGTCGAAGCGCGACGCAGCGATCCTGGTGCAGTTGGTCTCCACGGCGATTGTCCTGTTTGTAGGGGGCCTATGTGTGCTGGGGATGCTTTTCACGCCGCAGTTCATCAATCTTGTGGCGGCGGATTTCCATGCGGTGCCGGGCAAGTTTGAACTGGCAGTGCAACTCACGCGCATCATGTTTCCCTTCCTGTTGCTGGTTTCCCTGGCCGCGCAGGCGATGGGTGTCTTGAACGCCTGCAACCAGTTTGGCGTTCCGGCGCTGGCGTCCAGCTTTTTCAATATAGGATCGCTGGCGATTGGCCTGACGCTGGGTTACTGGGCGGGAGGCTATCTGGGCA
>CAZUAX010000200.1:4974-7698 GCA_964618435.1 uncultured Solibacteraceae bacterium | reverse complement strand
AGCCGCGTGCCCTTCTGATGCACTATGCCGCCCATCCTGTGGTGCTTGGCAGCACCAGTTGTGTGTACTCAGCGGACTACCCCGGCGTCCTACAGGCGCGAGTCGAATCCGCCATCTCCGGCGTTCAGGCGATGTTTGTGCAGGGGGCTGCGGGTTGCACAAATCCGCTCTTCCAGGGTCGCACCGGCGATCAGGAGAAGGACCTCGCCACCATGACCAAGATGGGCGAACTGCTGGCCGAGGAGGTACTTCGCTCGGTGAAGACAGTCGCCCCTGTTGCCGAAGCACCGGCTTCCATTGGCTACCGTACCCGGACCATGCATTTTCCAGACCGGTGGGACCCCACCGAACAGGTTTCCCTGGGAATGAGCACCGTGCTCATCAACGGCCAGATTGCCATTGCCACGGTTCCGGGTGAGCCCTTCCTGGAAATGCAAACCCGTTGGAAGCGGGAAGCCGACGCGGCGGTCCCACTGTTCTTTGGCTACACGCAGACCACCCCAGATCGCTGGCCCGGCTACATTCCAGACATTCGATCGGCCGCCTACGGAGGCTACGGGGCAGACGTCCAGACCACGATTGCGGTGGGCGCCGCTGAGGAAATCATCAACCAACACCGCATCCAGCTCTACGACCTGAAAGGCATGTGGCGGAAGCAGCCGGGCAAGCCGTAGCCGCCTCGACCTTTATGCGCTTGGGGTCCGCGCGTGGCACGCGCTCATATGTGGTGTGCTGGGTGGTTCAGGAATGGGTTTCATCGGCATCCGGAACGCCAGTTTAGGTCTAATCAACGGCAATAGAGAAGCTAGGGCGTTTGCTGCCTTCCTAAGCGGCAGCGGGGGAGCGTTGGACGGGCCAAGGGCGATCCGCCCCTGGCCCATAGTGTGAAACTCGGCTTACGCGCCGGCGACGCCGCCTTCGGTAAGCTTGCGAGGGTCAAGGATTTCGTTGATCCTCTCCATGGGAAGGTCAGTCTGCTCGGCTGCAACGTCCTTCACCTTACGGCCTTCCTTGAATGCCTGCTTCGCAACAGCAGCGCCCTTTTCGTAGCCGATCACCGGGTTCAGCGCGGTAACGAGGATGGGGTTCATCTCCACGAGGGAGGCGATTTTCGCTTCATTGACGGTGAAGCCAGCAATGGCCTTATCGGCGAGCATACGGCTGGCGGTACCCAAAATGTGGATGCTTTGCAGAAGATTGTAGGCAGCCACCGGCAGCATTACGTTCAGCTGGAAATTGCCAGACTGGCCGGCAATCGTAATGGTTGCGTCGTTGCCGATCACCTGCGCACAGACCATGGCGGCGCTTTCGGGCACCACCGGGTTTACCTTGGCGGGCATGATGCTGGAGCCCGGCTGCAGAGAGGGCAGAGCGATTTCAGCGATGCCATGAATGGGGCCGCTGTTCATCCAGCGCAGGTCGTTGGCTATCTTCATGAGGGCAACAGCGAAGGTTTTCAGTTGGCCGCTCAATTCCACCACAGCGTCGAGACTCGACAGGCTCACAAAGTAGTTGCCACTGGTCTGGAAGGGGAGCTTGGTCTTCGCCGCCAGCGCCTCGGCGACCTTGGCCCCGAACTCCGGATGTGCGTTGATTCCCGTGCCGATGGCGGTGCCGCCTAGGGCCAGGGAGCCGATGCGCGGGTAGGTTGCCTTTAGGCGGGCAATGCAATCGCGGATTTGGCCCGCCCAGCCGCCCAGTTCCTGGCTCAGCCGGATGGGCATGGCATCCATCAGGTGGGTGCGTCCGGTGGTAACCACATGGTCCACTTCCGCAGCCTTCTTTTCAATGGCGCCAGCCAGGTATTCCATGGCGGGGATAAGGTGGCCGTCGGTTTCCAGCAATGCGCTGACGTGAATGGTGGTTGGAATAACGTCGTTTGAACTTTGGCTGCAGTTGACGTGATCGTTCGGATGCACCTTGGAGCCTAACCGATGGGTGGCGAGGGTCGCGATCACCTCATTGGCATTCATATTAGTGCTGGTGCCGGAGCCGGTCTGGAAAATGTCGAGCGGGAACTGAATGTCATGCTGTCCGGCTTCCACTTCGCCGGCTGCGCTTACGATTGCGCCGGTGATGGCACCGTCCAGCAGTCCTAGCGACTGGTTTACTTCCGCGGCGGTTGCCTTCACCATCGCCAGCGCCTTAATGAAAGGCCGTGGAAAGGGGATGCCGCTAATGGGGAAATTCTCCACGGCGCGCTGGGTCTGCGCGGCGTAGAGGGCGGAAGCCGGTACTCTCACTTCGCCCATAGAGTCTTTTTCGATACGGTATTGTGCGTCACTCATGCTGAGAATGCTCCTGATTGCAGGGGTCTGGGATTACACATGCGTTCCGGACAAAAATAGCCCGCGAGCGGGAGTGGGGCTCAAGCAAAAGATCGGAGGCGAACCGGAGCCCGGAGTCCGGAATATAGGGGAACTGCGGAGATGAGATGTCTGCGCGTCGGGGGTGCTTCCGCATCCGGCAAAGCACGCCTGCTGTTTGGTTCCCAAGCTCTATGGTCGCACGAGTGGGCGGGGAGAGGGCAGCTAAACAGCCAACGGAAAACAAGTCATCGAGGGGCTCTGAAGGAATGTGGCAGGAAGAGCAGAACAAGTGGGAAAAGAAAACTTTGGTGCGGATGAGAGGACTTGAACCTCCACTCCCTTGCGAGAACTAGTACCTGAAACTAGCGCGTCTGCCAATTCCGCCACATCCGCACGATGGGTGAACCATCTAGTA
>CAZUAX010000200.1:0-4874 GCA_964618435.1 uncultured Solibacteraceae bacterium | reverse complement strand
AGTGCGTATTCGCCCGGTTCCAGATCCTTCTGGGGCCAAATCTGATACAGCATCGGTCCGGCCTGTCGCCGGAAGTCCGCCACTTCCTCCTGGATTTCGAGGATTTCCTTGGTAACGGGGATCAGTTCCCAGGTCTGTACCACTCGGTTTCCTTTACGCTCAGTCATCTTCAGGAAGCCGAAACGCTGTTGGGCATGAAGGCGAATGTAGAATTCCGGCCGGGGTGTGCGGAAGACGTTGGGTGAGTGCAGTCCCTTGAGTTCCACCCAGTTGCGCCCGGCAACCATGGGGAGAGGGGTGATTACTTTCAGGAAGGAGCGCTTTCGGTCGTTTACCATTTCGAGTTCCGCCAGCGGAATCTCGCGTGCCTTCCCCTCCTCAAACACGTAAACTCCCGCATCCATGGGGATTGCCGCAGCCTCACGCCGCATGCGACGTTCAACGGCATCCTCCGCGTCGATCATTTTCTGCTCTTCGGCTTGGCTTGCTCTGCGGCTGGCGTCCTCGCCCTCCGTGCGCTTGAAATCTACCAGTTCTTTGGGAATTTCCTCCCACTGGCTGCGCTCGACACTATAAAAGCGCACGCGATCGGCCAGCACCTTGTACTCCCGCACGGTATGGTAACTGCCGTCGGTGAGATAGAGCCGTTGATTGGCCTGAAGGGCGAGAGGAGATAGCAGCAGGAACATGCAGCGCCGGGAGAATTTCATTGTTGTGGGCATGGCCAGTTACTCGCACGGGGTTCTTTGCCCCTAACTTTGATGATGATTCCAGTGACCGCTGCGTTTCCCAATCCGTGCCAACTCGCGGGTGGGCCTGCGTCCGGATTGTTAATCAACTCAACTCCGGCGCCCAATCTTTTACCCAACTTTATCTTTCTTAACGCAGTTCCCGCTAACATTTTGCGGCTATTGCTCGTATTCATCAGTGAAGGAGTTGATGTGATGACCGCCGCATTCCCCTTGATCCTCGGCATGGCCGACATCCTGGTGCGGGGCTTCCTGCTGGCTATGGTTTGCGGCGTGGTGTTTCTGTGGATGTTGCACAAAGCAGCGGTGACAGCTTCCCGTGCGCGTTCGCTTCAACAAGTTCCTCCTGTCTCGGCCCCCATTCCGCCCCCGCCAGTCGCCTATCGCTTGTGGTCAGCAGGGCACAGGCGCAGACGTTAGGTAGAAAAAAGAACAAAAAATCTGAATTAGGGTCATTCGCGTGACGAATCTATAAGACTTTGTACTCTTTTTTTGGTAAGGTGGACTTGGGACGCTATTCATCCCGAGTATGCGGGGGCAACGCTACTGGGAGAGTGCCGCATGGTAAAGTGTTTTCCCATAGCACTGCTTATGGAGGGTGATATGAAAATGAAAGCCAGCAAATGGTTCATCTTGAGCTTGCCCGTTTTGGCGGCGTGCTTTGTATGGATGGGAACGATGGAGGCGCAGCAGCGTCCCGTGCAGCGCAGCACCGACGCGCCGTACACCGCGCCCACCGACGGTCCAGGAATGTATCGTACCTACTGCGCGGTTTGCCACGGCGCGCGCGGAAAAGGCGACGGACCAGCGGCGCCGGCGATGAAGGCGAAGGTCACCGACCTGACGCAGCTTACCAAAAACAACAAGGGCAAATTTCCCGAAGATCGCGTGTACACTTCGATTGCGGGCGACATGAATATCCCGGCGCATGGCGCGCAGGACATGCCCACGTGGGGTTTTGTGTTTAAGCGGATTTCCGGATCGACGGATGAGCGTGAAGCCGTTGTCCGGCTAAAGACGCTTACGAATCACGTCAAGAGCATACAGGAACGGTAAGAGTCCGTTCCGCCGCGCGGTGTCGCCCCACTCTCGTGCGATACCGCGCATTCTTGTGCCTGGTCCCCTGCAGGTTTCGCGAAGCATTCCCCGTGCCAATCCCCTGGCTCCCCTCAGGCTTGTCTCACTATCTGTCTCATGCATGGTGCCATCGCGACTCCGCAGTGGGTGGCTTTGGATCTATTGGCCAGACTGCGCGACACTAAGAGTAGGGTGCGTGGCTAGCTTGTCGCGAACCTTCTCCCCGCATGGATACCGAACAACTGCAGCTACAAATTGAGGCACTAGGGCCGTGGTTCTACCCCTTTTCCCTCGCGCCTGGAATTGTCACGCCCTCCAAAGTTCCCGCCGAAGTGCAAGGTATTTTTGAAACACGGCGGCAGATGCTGCAGACGGCGGTTGCCTCGCATTTTGGAGAACGCGTCTCCGCCATCCGCGCTGTTGACGTTGGCTGTCACGAGGGATATTACACCTTTGCACTACGGAAGATGGGCGTTTCGGAAGTCTTGGGCCTCGATTTCCGGGAAGACAATTTGCGGCGCGCCCGCTTTGTCGCCGAGCAGCTAGGCATTGGCGCAGTTCGATTCCAGCAGGCGGATGCCGAGGAACTGGACCCAGCGACGATAGGCGAGTTTCCGCTGGTGCTCTGCTACGGCCTGCTCTATCACCTGGAGAACCCCATGCGGGTCCTGAGGCGACTGCACGCACTTACCGGCGAACTTCTTGTTCTGGAAACCCAGGTGGTGGACGAGGTGGAGGGCGTGACGGAATGGGGTAGCCGCGAGTGGACCCGGCCCTTTCATGGAGTGCTGGCGGTGATTGATGAGACCGGGGAATATAGGGAAGGGAATGCAGAGACAGGTTCCACCCCTGTAGTAACTTGCCCTTCCCCCCGTGCGCTGCGTTTTTTGCTGCAGGCTGCAGGCTTCCGTGAGGTGAGGCAACTGGAGCCGCCCCCTGATGCTTACGAACAGTTGGCGCGTGGCAAGCGCGTAGTGGTGACCGCAAGAAAGTAGGCCGCAACGGGACCTGCTTATGGGCCATGACTGAGTGCCAGGAAGAGCCTGAATACCAGGAAAAGTAGGGATGTGGATCCCCCACTACAATGGAGGTGGATGATTCGCAACTCCATTCGCCGCGCCAGCTTGCCTCTCGCTCGCACGTGGTTGTCCTTTGCCGTCTGCCTCGCTGCCTGCGGAGCGCCTTCGCATGGTGGCGATCCGGCATGCCCCCCCTCGGCAGCGGCTGCCGCTTGCCTGCAACAGGCAATCGATAACCCGGAGAACGGCGGAATCGTGCGTCTGGCTGCCGGCGAGTATTTGCTGGAAGCCCCCCTGCAAGTGGCGCGCGAGGGATTGACGCTGGAAGGGGAGGGCGAGGCAACCGTTCTGCTGCGCGCAGTTCGTGTAGAAAACGGTGAGGGGCTCCTGAATGTAAGGGCCAATGGGGTGACGCTGCGCCGTTTCCGGGTGGATGGGCAGGTGAGCGAGCCCCATGCGATTCCTTACCTGGACCCTTCCGGAGGCCCCAGCGTGCTAAGGGCTCCCATTCATGGTGACCCCATGCACCCCGAGTTACTGCGTAACACGAGCATTACCATCCACCGGGGCGTGCAAGATATCACGGTGGAAGATCTCATCATTGAACGCACAGGCGGCTATGCGATCCTTATCGACGCGCGTTACGGTGGCGTGCGTTATGTAAACTTCCGGCGCTTGCAGCTTCGCGATAATCAACCGCATGTCTTTGGAAAACCGGGAGATATTCGATATGGAAGCTGGACTGGCGGCATTCACTACCAAAATGACGGCCGCGATCTCGATTTTGCTCGCCACGCCCTGGTGGGGCTGACAATTGAAGATTCGGAGTTTAGAAGGATCAGCGGTCACGCCATTTGGGGCCACGGTTATGGCTTCCATACCCTGAACGAGGAAATTACGGTCAGGCGAAACCGATTTATTGACGTGGGTATGGACGGTGTTCTGATCGCCAACGCGTTGCGGGCGGTAGTGGAGGAGAACCAGTTCCACCGGATTGGGTATGTCGCGTCCGCTCCGGGGGCGGCTCCCCGTCCAGCGTGGTACCCCGGGTTCCGTCCGGACGGAGCCGATAACATTCCAGCGGTGGGGATTGATACGTCAGGATTGGTGAAGGATTCCGTCTACCGGAAGAACGAGATGCTGAACGTGAACGGGCATTGCATTGATCTGGACGGGTTTACACGGGGAGATGTCCTTGACAACACGATGCGTGTTTCCGGGCGGGAAGACTCCTGGCACTTTGTGAACGACCGGGTAGCCGAGTTCGGAGGTCACCAGAAGGGCAATTTCACCAAGGGCATCAATCTCAGCAACACGGCGGGGGCCGAAGCCACTGAGCAGGTTCGCATTGAGGGCAACACGTTGCTGAATCTCGGAGGTTTTGCGATCGCCCTGAACGACAGCCAGCGCTGTACCGTGGCTAACAATCACATCCGTCACTACGGGCAGATTTATGGTCCCGTGATCCTTAGCAACTCACTGCGGGAACCCAGGGATCGGCACGTATCCCGGGAAAACGTCATTCGCGACAACTACATTCACTTCTATCTGGAAGCGTGGTGCGTCACCGAAGCAGACGATTTGGGTGGCGGGAGTCTGCCCGTGCTGGGCCCCAACTTTGTCCATGACAACGTTTGCGATGCCAACACGCACGGCGAGTTTGCACCCGGCCAGGAGAGCCTAAGCCGGGTAGCCGCGGGGAAAGGCGAGCGGGCCACTGGAGACCCTGCATCTGTAGACGCACCTGTGCGACCCTAGCTGCGCGCCCCCACAACTGCACCCTCGTGCTCCTTCTGGTATTCCTCGTAGGGGCCCTGGAAGTCCTCTACCTCTCCATGTTCAAAGTGCCAGATCCGCGTGGCTACTTCGTCGATCATGTCGTGGTCGTGGGTCACCAGAAGCACGGTTCCTTCATAGCGCTGCAAGGCGATATTCAGGGCGTTGATGGCTTCCAGGTCCAGGTGGTTGGTGGGCTCGTCAAGCACAAGGAAGTTGGGCTTCTGCAGCATGAGACGGCAGAAAATGAGCC
>CAZUAX010000199.1:0-7705 GCA_964618435.1 uncultured Solibacteraceae bacterium | reverse complement strand
TGTTGGTATGCTTACCCGCGCGCTTCGCGCTACCCTCATAGAAAGATATGAAAACTGCAATTATCGGTCTGCCCATGGTAGGCAAGACCTCGCTGTTCACGATCCTGACCGGTGTACATGAATCCAGCCGGATGGGTGCCATGGATGTTCGGGTAGGGGTGGCAAAGGTGCCTGACCCCCGGTTGGACGCCCTGGCTGAGGTCTTTCAGCCGGAAAAGGTGACGCACGCCACCATCGAATTCCTTGACGTGCCGTCCATCTCAAAAGAGGCACTTCGCGAACCCAGCTATCTTGCCAGCCTGCGCTTTGCCGACGCCTTCGCCCATGTGTTGCGCGTGTTTGAGAGCGACATGGTGCCGCATGAAAAGGGCAGCGTGGATCCTCTGCGCGATCTGGATGACGTGGAAGCGGAACTCATCCTCAGTGACTTGGTGCAGGTGGAAAAGCGCCTGGAGCGTTTGGAGAAGGATCGCAAAAAAATCAAGGATCCCAAGTTGGATAAGGAATATGAAGTGCTGGAGCGTTTTAAGGCCGCACTGGAAGATAATCAGCCCCTGCGCGAAGTAGAGGTTGATCCCGAAGGCGAGAAACTGGTGCGGGGTTTTATGTTTTTGTCGCAGAAGCCCATTCTGTTTGTCCTGAATGTGGGGGAGGAAGATGCGCCTCGCCTGTCCGAACTGGAAGCGGAGTACCGGCAGAAGATCCTTTCCGGACGCAAACAGGCTGGAGTGACGGCGATTTGTGGCAAGGTAGAGGCCGAACTCACGGAGATGAGCCATGAGGAAGCGGCCGAGTTTATGGAGAGTTACGGATTGAAAGAGAATGGGCTGGAGCGCATGGTAAGCGCCAGCTACACGCTGCTCGGCAAGATGTCGTTCCTTACTGCCGGGGAACCCGAAGTTCGCGCCTGGACCATTCCCATAAACTGCAAGGCGGTGCATGCTGCCGGGGAAATCCATAGCGACCTGGAGAAGAAGTTTATCCGGGCCGAGGTAGCGAGTTGGAAGGACCTGGTGGAGCATGGCGGTTGGAGCGGTCTTAAAGGCACCGCGCTGATGCGTCTTGAGGGGAAAGAGTACATCGTCCAGGATGGCGACGTGCTGATGATCCGCCACGGATAGCCCCCGTTTTTGCGGGACATCGGGGGTGACGACCAAGAGTTCCGGAGAGGAAATGGGCGGGAATCAATCGGCCTGGAAACCCGAGGTCCCGGCTGCTGAACAGCGGCGGGTGATCTTTCACGTCGATATGGACGCCTTCTTCGTGTCCGTGGAAGAACTCTATAACCCTTCGCTCAAAGGCAAACCCGTCGTAGTTGGGGGCAAAGGTGACGAGCGTGGCGTGGTTTCCGCGGCTTCCTACGCGGCCCGAAGATTCGGTATCCATTCCGCCATGCCCCTGCGGACCGCCTACCAGAAGTGTCCACACGCGATTTTTATTGAGGGGCACCGTGACCGGTATAGCACGTATTCCCGAAAGGTGCGCGCAGTTCTTGATTCCTTTGCTCCTGTAGTGGAGATGGCTTCGATCGACGAAGCCTATCTGGATATGACCGGCACCGGCAGGCTTTATGGGCCACCTCTTGCCGCCGCCCACGTGCTGCATGAACGTATCCGGCAGGAAACCATGCTGAACTGCTCAGTGGGTATCGGCACCTCCCGGCTGGTGGCTAAGGTGTCATCTGATCTCGCCAAGCCCAATGGTGTCTTTGAAGTTTTGCCAGGGATGGAATCCAGGGTTTTGGCACCTCTGCCGGTGGGGAAAATCCCTGGCGTGGGCAAGGTGATGCAGAAGGCACTTGCGGAGCTAGGGGTTCAGCGCGTGGGCGACCTGCGGCTTTTGGACGAACGGATTTTGGAGCGCCGTTTCGGCAAGTGGGGGCTCGCACTGGTGGGTAAGGCGCAGGGACGGGATGCGGGTGGATGGTTCGACGATGTGATTGGGGCGGACGACGACCCGAAATCAGTGAGTCACGAACATACATTCAGCGAAGATACGGCGGACGCCGCCACGCTGGAGGCGGTGCTGGCGCGGATGGCGGAAATGGTGGGGCGGCGACTGCGGCAGTTGGGGCTGCACGCGCGGACGCTGCAGTTGAAGCTGCGGGACCATCGCTTCCAGACCATTACCCGCGCGAAAACTCTGGATCAGCGTACCAACCTTGATGCGGAAATCTATCAGGAAGTGCGCGTTCTGTTTCGTCAACATTGGAAACCGGGTGCGCTGGTAAGGCTGATCGGTGTCCAGGCCTCGGGCCTGGCGGATCACGAGGGGCAACTTGGGCTGTTGGGCGGGGAGCGTCATCAACGTCTGCAGCATGCCCTGCAGGCGGCGGACAAACTGCGCGCGCGATTTGGCGAGGATTCTGTCTCCCTGGCGGCGTCCCTGCGGGGGCGCTTTCGTGAGCGGGTGCACGAGGCGATGCCCCAGCAGCAAACGCAAAGCTCGGATTCAGGCGACGGCAACCCAGACCTGGGGGATGGTCCCCTAGGATCAAATACCAGAAACCCTTAGCTGGCCGTGGCAGATCGCTCCGCATATCGCCGGAGCGACTCCAGTGCGTAGAACCGCACGTTTAGCGGAATCTCCTCCACCGGAGCCGCTTCAATTGCCTCCGCCTGGAACCAGCGGATGGCATGGTGCTCAGCTGGAGCGAGCGTCAATTCTCCCTCAATGGGATGAGCGAAGTAGACCATTCCCAGATGCTTGTGCTGGTCCTGGATAGGGTGGATGTCCATATAAAGCGGAGGCGGCAGTACCTTCACGTCCGGCAGCAGGGGCAGGGGCTTTTCCACTAGTAGTTCAATACGCAGGCCGCTCTCTTCAAGTGCCTCCCTGTGGACGGCAGAGATGGGGTCCTCGCCTGGGTCAATGTGGCCGCCAAGCGGAAGCCAGCGGTCCAATCCCCGGTGGTGAACCAACAGGACGCGATGGTTTTCCACGACGAATACCGCTACGGTGAAATCAAGGTAGTAATTCAGGTGAGCCATATGAAAATGGGAAGGCCTCCCACACGGGAGGCCTTCTTGATCAGGTTGGAAATCAGATTGCGCGAAGCTACGGTTTCGCAGGGGCAGCAGGTGGGGCGGCCGGCGCTGCCGCAGTAGTGGTGTCGGCATCAAACGCAGCAATCACATCCTTCGTAATGTCGATGCTGTTGGAAGCAAACAGCACGCCAGACTGCGGAGAACTCACGTCGATGATGAGCATGAAGCCCTGCTCGCGCGCGTACTTGTCGATGACGCTCTGCATCTTTGTGCTGATACTCGCAAACACACGCTGTTGTTGCTGATCAAAATCCATCTGCGCGTCTTCGCTATCGCGCTGCAGGATGCGCTGTTTATCGTCAATGTCCTGGCGAAGCTTGCGAAGGGCTTCTTCGCTCATGGTATTGGCACCACGCTGCAACTGCTGCTGCAGGCTCTGGATTTCGCCCTGTTTATCCTGCAGCTGCTTCTGCTTAGGGTTGAATCGGTCCTGCAGTTCCTTCACTGCGGCCTGGCCATCGCGGGTGCTGATGATGGCCACCTGGACATTGATGATGCCCACCTTGGTGGGAGCGCTCTGGGCGAACATGGTGGCGCTAAGAGCCAGGGCCAAAAGACCGCCTGCAATCGTCTTCAGAATCACAAATTCACTCCTCGGCACAGCCTTGGGCTGCCCTGTTGTCACTTCGATGATCGCCGGAATCATCCGGCACTGGCAAAACCTTGACGCGAATATGCACGCTTAACTAAAAGGTGCGGCTCACCGTGAACCGGAACTGACTTCTGCGCTCAAAGAACGGAATACGGGAAGCGCCACCGCCGCGTCCGCTGATGGTTCCCGTCAACTGCTCAATCGCGTTCAGGAACGTAGTATCGTTGGGGAACTGCGACCGGTCAAACACGATAGGCGCTTGGGCTACCCCCTGCACGATGGTGGGGTTATAGGCCCAGTATAAGCGAAACGGTGCATTCACTACAGGCATGAGTACCTGAAGTTCCAAGCCCGTGGATGTGCGCCACTGCTGGCTGGGTCCGAAAACTCTGGCCTTCTGTTCAAAGGATGCTGCTGGGTGCTGGGCGTTCAGGAAGCGAATCCGTTCCGGATTAAGCCGCAGCTGCTCTGTTTGTGTAACCCGATTCAAACCAGCATCGAAAAACGCAGCCAGCGTCACCGGGCCAAAAATCGGAACCCGGTACTCGATGTTGTTGACACTCATCAAGTCGCCACCCGGGAAGGTGATCTGGTAGACAGGCACACTCTGGCTCACTGGTTGCAAGAACACATTGCCAGCACTATCCACGAATCGCTGCACACGTGGACTTCCATCGCTGTTCAAAACCTGCACGCGGGTTTCGCTAGGGATGAAGGCAATGGGAGAGACCTCCCAGATGTTGAATCCGCGGATATCCTGCTCACCACCAATGTAGAAGCGATTAAACGGAGGCGCCGCCTTTCCGCCATAGCCCGTCAGCCACGATGCCATGGCGCGGAAACCAATCACATGTCCTTCCCGCAAGCCCTTCCGGAAGTACTTGGCTTCCACGGTGGGCAGGAACATATTTACGTTGCCCCCCATAAACCCACCCGCGAAGGTGGTGGAGACGAACAGGCTCTTGCCCCCGGTGGGCGTGATGGGATGGTTTACCGTGTTGTAGGTGTAGGACGGCACGATGCGGCTGGTGACAATTCCCGAAAGCTGGTTCAACTGGCCATCAAAACTCAGGAAGTTGATGGTTTCGAACTGGTTTCTGGCGCCATCACTCTGGGGATTGATGTTTGATTTGTCGTAACCGTAACTGATGCCTACACGCGCGAAGGACCGCTTCAACTGCGTTGACATGAATGTGTTGAAGCCAAAACCATTTTGGGTGTAGTTCAAGCGGTTGGCGGAGCCGAGAGAGTCAAAGATTGGGGTGAGGTTCCGACCGGAAAAAATGGAGACTTCCCGGCCTTGATCGAAGTTAAATCGTCGGGTGTAGACAGTGAACCCCGCCTGGATGGGACGGTCAAGGAAGTAGGGCTCTGTAAACCCAAACACGACATCCTGGATGCGGTCTCCCAACTGCGTGCTGATGCTGAGCGTTTCGCCCAAGCCCAGGAAGTTGTTCGTGGAGTAGTTCATGCCCACGAAGCTGCCCGCGATACCAGAGACGCCACCGGTGAGGCCCACCGTGTTGCGTCCGCGTTCCTTCACCGACAGGGTGAGGTCCACGGTATTTGTGCGGTTGTCACGCTTGATGTCCGTGGCTTCCTCGTTCTTCAGCGTGTCGAAGTAGCCCAGCTGGTTGAGGCGCAGAATGCTCACTTCCCAAAGACGGGTGTTGAACATATCGCCCTCGTCCACCAGCAATTCGCGGCGGATTACCTTGTCGCGGGTGGTGGTGTTGCCGGAAAACTCGATGCGGCGGACGAAAAACTGTTTGCCCTCATCGACGCTCAGCGTAAGGTTCATCTGATCGGTGCCGGGAACCGGGTCAAAGCTAGGCTCGGGCACAAAGTCGATATAGCCGAATTCACCGTAAACCTTGCGGATATTCTCCAGGCCCGTACGCAGATTCTTAGTGGAGAAGATATCTCCCTTTTCCATCTGGAAGAGGGGGCGCATCAGCGCTTCCGGGGCCGCGAACAGCTTTACGCCTTCAAACTTGATCTCGTTCAGCTTGTACTGCGGGCCTTCTTCGATGGTGAGGGCAAGGTCTGCCCGCTTTCCAGGTTTATTCGGATAAAACAACGGAATTTTGAATTTTCCGCCGCCCACATCGCGCATTGTCACCTGCGTATCAATTACACGGGCGCGAAAATGGCCGCGCTCCTGATAGAAGCTGGAAATGCGCTGCTTATCCTCTTCGAGCTTGATGGAATCGAAACTCTTGGAGAACAGACTCTCGAAAAAGATGGAGTAGGGGATGCCGATGGGCTTGGTGTTTGCCATCGCACGGCGCACTTGGCGTGGGCGCAAGGCCTGCAAGCCCTCAAAGCTGATCTCGCCAACCTTCACTTTAGGGCCTTCGTTCACCAGAAAGGTGACGACCACGGATGAGGGTGGAATCTGGAAGACTTCCGGCGTGATGGTGGCGTACTGCCGTCCGCGTTCCGCCAGATACTCCTGCAGTACCACAATCGCGCGCTGCACTTTGTTGGGGTCGTAGTTGGCTTCGGTGCTTAGGCCGACGCGACGCTCCTTGAAGCGTTCCAGCACCTCGGACATGGTGAGAGACTTCAGGCCCTCATACTTGATGCTGCGAACAATGCGGCGCTCAGTCACCACAAAACGCACGATTTTGCCGAAACGGCCGTCTTCCACTTCCAGCCGGATGTCGTCAAAGCGAGAAGTGTTCCACAGCGACATAAAGTCGCGGCGCAGAGCCTGGGCGTCGTACTTATCACCTGCTTTTGTATAAATGAGTGCGCGCAGGGTGGCTTGGGGAATCCGGCGGGCGCCGCGGAAATCCACGGCTTCAATGGTGTTCTTGTCGGCTGGAGTTTGCACCTCAGCTTCCGGCTTCGCTTCGCTCGGGGTTTCGAAGGGGCTGGACGGCGGAGGCGCTGGAGACGATGGTGCCACTGTCTCAAACGGATTTTGCTGGGTCTGTTGTGGCTGCGGGGATTGCTGCGCTGGCAGTAACAGCGCGTGGAACGTCAGACAAACGACGATCCCCAGCAGGCGCAGCGGCCTGTGAAAAACCATGAAAGCGAGGCTTCCTTTCCGGAGCTTACCCATCCCGAGACGGTGACAGCCAGAAACGCGTTTCAGGCTTCACCGAAGTGATTTGCGGCGAACGCGCAATTCTTCATTCTAACCGTAGTTAACATCGGATGGCGAGTGAAGGCGGTTTGCAATCACCACTCCGTTGCCCGGTTCAGGGGATGCGGCCTCCGGGTTGGGGCCGCGAAGTTACCCGTTTGCGGACATGGTAGGGCCGTCGCCGATCGAATCTGCGAACGAAACGCGGGCCTCAATGCCCATGGGAAAAATCCGCGCAGGCCGTCATGGGTATGGCCTTTGCTCTTCCGCCATTAGCACCGATGCCAATGACAGGGCTGTTTCCACAATGGCTGCTTAACCCGCCAGCGGGTGAGCCGGTCTGGGATTGTCGACAGGACTTTTCCTTAGGAGAGCAGTAGTTCCAGATCTTCGCGCTTCATGTCACGCAGCAGACTATTGTCTTCGCTGAGGATGGCGTCTGCCAGTTCGCGCTTGCTTTTCTGTAGCTCAAGCACTTTTTCTTCCACTGTGTCCTTCGCGATTAGCCGGTAAGCAAATACGTTCTGGGTCTGGCCGATTCGGTGCGCCCGGTCAATCGCTTGCGCTTCCACGGCGGGGTTCCACCAGGGGTCGAGCAGGAATACATACCCGGCAGCGGTAAGGTTCAGCCCCAACCCGCCCGCACGCAGGCTGATGAGGAACAACTGGCAATCGGAGTCATTCTGAAAACGCTCAACGCAGGCCTGCCGGTCGGTGGTTTGGCCATCCAAGTATTCATAGCGGAAGCCGGATTTATCCAGCCGCTGGCGAAGCAGAGCGAGCAGGGAGGTGAATTGCGAGAACACCAGCGCCTTGTGCCCTTCCTCCCGCAGTTCTTCCAGTTGGTCCATAAGAGTGGAAAACTTGCTGCTGGTTGCCCCGCCCAGCTTTGGGTCGAGCAATCCGGGATGGCAAGCCGCCTGACGGAGCCGCAGAAGGGCTTCCAGCACCTGCATCTTCATCTTGCCCCAA
>CAZUAX010000198.1:0-7824 GCA_964618435.1 uncultured Solibacteraceae bacterium | reverse complement strand
CTTCAGGCTGCGGAGGTTCCGGTGGCGGCACCGAGCGCGAATCGCTTCATGGGCCTTTCGCCAACCCTGTCAGATCATGTGCGTCGTTCCCTTTCCACTGCCGCCGAAATGGTGCTGGAGGGAGGCCCCAGTGCAGTTGGATTGGAAAGTACGGTGGTTTCGCTAGCAGGTGCAAAGCCCTTGCTGCTTCGCCCAGGCGCCATTACAGAAGAGCAACTCGCGGGTGTGCTTGGAGAAGCTGTGGAACGGTTGGTTGGCTCCGTCGAGGGCCCGCATGCTGCGCCGGGTATGCATCCTCGGCACTACAGCCCTCGTACCCGTGTGCGTCTCCTTACTGTTGACGACCCTCTGCCGCCGGGCCGGGTGGTTTGGCTGTGGTGGAACGCACGGAGGGAGGCTTCGGCGAATATCGAACTCCCTGCCAGCCCGCAAGGCTACGCTCGTGGCCTTTACCGCGCGCTCCACGACGCGGACGACATGGGCATGGACCTGATTGCCGTGGAGTGTCCGCCGGGGGATGCCTCGTGGCTGGCAATCTGGGATCGCCTGCTGCGCGCCCAGTCCTGACCGATTGCTCGCCTGGTCCAGGTACCTTCACTGCACGGTGCTGCCTTTCCAACTGAGGAGGGACTTCAGGTTCGGTTACTCCTAAGGTGTTCCCCCTAGGGTACCTTCGGTGAAATTCGTTATATGTTCCGATAAATTGTGAACAAGCACACGAAGGTGTTGACGCAAGAGTTACTTCTATCTCTTTGCACAATAGTGGTTTATCGGAAATAATCGAAAAGTGCCGGGTCGGCGTCATCTGGGGTTAATTCCAGAGTAAAAAGACCGATCCCGCTGTATTTTACTGGTGTGCTGAGGAAAAATTCTGGATGCGAATGAAAAGTTTCTATCGTTTGGCTGGTTTGCTGGCTGCAAGCTGCAGCCTGTTGCTCGCAAATGTAGTCAATGGCGGCTTTGAAACCGGCGACCTAACGTCGTGGTCGGTACAAGGCACTGCGGAAGTTTCGACGGGCGTGGATTATCCACCCACAGTCAATCCCGACGAGGGCAGCAACGCTGCGCGGATCATCTCCGGCTCAATTCCAGCTGCCGATCTGGAAACCTTCCTTGGGCTCGAGGCCGGCGCTCTCGCATTGATTGCCATAGGCGGAGAACCTACGGTGGGTTCCGCCATTCGGCAAGAGGGCGTCGAGGTCCTTGCGGGGGAGGAACTCACCTTCCGCTGGAACTTTGCTTCCCCCGAGGACGAAGAGACTGTTTTCAACGATTTCTCGTTTTTTGGCTTTGCCCTGTTGGGTCAGCCTGCCCAGGTATTTCTGCTGACCAGCGCCAACGACCTTCCGCCCTTCGGCCTCGACGATAACTTGCGGACGTCTGGCTGGCAAAGTGGCTCTTATCAGTTCACCCAATCGGGCACCTATACCATCTTCTTTGGGTCAATCGACCTTGAGGATGAAATTGCCCAGTCCGAGTTGTGGGTCGACAATGTGGGGCTCGGTGATGGGTCGCCGATTCCCGAGCCTTCGGCGCTCCTGCTGAGCGGTCTGGGTCTCTTGGGTCTGCTGGCAGCGCGCAAGCGTCTGCAGCCGACCTCCAATTAAGAGAACATTTCCCTGGAAACGCCGCCCCGGCATGCTCCTGGTGAGCGTCCGGGGCGTTTTGTTTTTCTTTCGCTCGCTCTGGGAAATCCTGCTCATCCCGGTGGCGCGCGACCTTTCGCGTACCCGCCTTACGGCGCCTCGCCATCGGTGTTACGACTGTGTTAGTATCGCAACGAGGAAAACTGACAAAGTTATCTGAATTCAGTTGAAGGAGTTTACTCAGGTGAAGGTTTACGACAGCAATCACATCCGCAACGTCGCCTTATTGGGCCACTCGCAAAGTGGCAAAACAACGTTGACGGCGGGCATCCTCTACGCCACGGGAGTCACTAACCGGCTGACCCGCGTGGATGAAGGAAATACGCTTACGGATTATGACGAAGAGGAGATCCAGCGGAAAATGTCAATTTCCACTGGCCTCGCTGCTGCCGAGTACAACAACCATAAGTTCAACATCCTGGATACGCCTGGAAACCCGCTTTTCGTGAACGACGCCAAGAGCGTGCTTGTCGCAGCGGATTGCGCCCTGTTGGTGGTGGATGGTGTGGATGGCGTGCAGCCCCAAACCGAGCGTTTCTTTGGGTTTACAGGTGAATTCCAACTGCCCACGGGATTCGTGGTGAACAAGCTGGATAAGGACCGTGCGAATTTTGACCAGAGCCTGGAGCAGTTGCACGAAGTGTTCGGCCGGGAGGCGGTCGCCGTACAAATGCCGATTGGCGCCGAGCGCGACTTCAGGGGGGTGATTGACCTCATCTGTATGCGGGCCTATTACTTTGAGCCCAACGGGAACGGACAGGGGAAGTTGGGCGAGATTCCAGCGGAATTGATGGAGCGGGCCGAGCAATTGCACGAAGCCATTGTGGAAATGGTAGCCGAAGGCGACGAAGAACTAATGGAGGAATTCTTTGAAGCCGGTACCGTCTGCGCGGAGCATTTGATTGTGGGCCTGCGCGATGCGATTCACGCCCGCAAGCTCTTCCCGGTGGTGTGTGCCTCCGGTTTGGCCAACGTGGGAAGTACGGAATTGCTGGCCGTGGTAGGCGAGTACATGCCATCCCCAGCGCAACGCCCGCCGGCAAAATTGCTGGTGCAGGGGGAAGAGGCTGTGCGGCCAATGAGTGATAGCCAACCTCCGGCGGTTTTTGTGTTCAAGACCCTTGCGGATGTCTTCGCGGGGCGCATTACCTGCTTCAAGCTGATGAGCGGGACGCTGAAAAACGACCAGCATCTGTTCAACCAGGAAACGAGCACGGATGAACGGTTCTCCCACCTGAGTTCGATCACCGGCAAAGGCCTTACCGAAGTGCCGGAATTGCATGCCGGCGACATTGGTGCGGTGGCCAAACTGCGCGATACCCTCACCGGCCACACACTGGCCGAGAAGAACGGCGGCGTGGTTTATCCGCCGGTGAAACTGCCCGAGCCCTCCATCGCCTTCGCCGTGGAAGCACAGAGCCGTCAGGATGAAGACCGGATGGGTAACGCCATCCACAGGATTTTGGAGGAGGACCCCTGCCTGCGTTTCTATCGCGATCCGCAGACGCAGCAGTTTTTGCTAGCTGGCGCCGGGCAACCGCACGTGGAGATTGTGGTGAGCAAGCTCGCCAGGCGCTACAACGTGAATTTGACCTTGCAGGAACCACAGGTGCCCTACCGTGAAACGATTCGCGGCACGGCAGACGTGCAGGGGCGACACAAGAAGCAGACAGGCGGGCACGGGCAGTTTGGCGATTGCAAGATCAAGATGGAACCGCTGGAGCGGGGCAAGGAATTCGAGTTCGTCAACGATATCTTCGGCGGTTCGATTCCCCGCACGTACATCCCCGCGGTGGAGAAGGGAATTCTAGAAGCCGCATCGCAAGGCTATCTGGCTGGCTTCCCGGTAGTGGATTTCAAGGTGATTCTTTATGACGGAAGCTATCACGATGTGGATAGCTCGGAAATGGCATTCAAGCTGGCGGGGCGCAAAGCCTTCAAGGCTGCGATGGCGGTTGCCAAGCCAGCCCTGTTGGAGCCTGTGATGACGGTAACCATCAACACTCCGCAGGAATATGCCGGCGATATCATGGGCGACCTCAACAGCCGCCGCGGACGCGTTTCCGGCATGGACATGAAGGGCACTAACCAACTGATTCACGCAGCGGTGCCCATGGCCGAGATGCTCACCTACCAGAACGCGCTTACTGCCATTACGCAGGGCAGGGCATCTTTCAGCATGGAGTTTGACCATTACGACTTCATGCCGCAGCAAGAGGCGGAGAAGATCATCGCCAAAGCGAAGGCCGCGCGTACAGGCGTGGAGGAAGACGAAGACTAGGTTACCTGCGCAATGCAAAACAGAAAGGGCCAGCGCGGCCACCGCCGCGCTGGCCCTTTTGCAGTCCCTAGAATGAAACTGCTCCGGTTACCGCACAAAGTGCCTTACTGATTGGGAGGCGCCGATTGCTCAGGGGGCGGCGCAGGCTGTTCTCGCATATCGCCTGGGTCTAGCTCCTCAAGGTCTGTATCAAAGGTGATAGTAGTATCCGCACCATACTTGCGATACAGCCGGAACTCCACTTCATTGCGACTAAGCAACTTTGCGGCGCGCATGCGCACTTCGGCCCGCAGAGGGAGAACGAATTCCTGGTCTCCGATGGCAGTGAAGTCGTAGTCAAGTGTGGTCCACGCCTTGGATAGTGGGTAGCTGCTCGGGATCCCCTTGGTCTCCATAGCGATACGCATGATGAGCTCACTGTCGTGGTCGACGTAGATCAAACCTTCGTGCGCGGCGATAACCGGGTCCAGATCCTGATACTTCACCGTCCACTCAGACCGCTCGCGGGCGACGCTATAAAAAAAGACGTGCATCAGGCGACCACGCAGGGTGCCGTAGCGCAGCCAGCGAAACGTGGTTTCTGACTTCGGGTTAAATATCTCCCGCAGCATGGTGCCGAACTCACCCGTGCTGGTGGCGCCGCCAACATCCTTCAAAGACACATTCTGCACAGGCTGGCTGTTTACCATCACCACATCGTAGTTTTCGTGCTTTTCGAAGTAAGTGAGCTTGGAGGTGACGGTGTCCTGCTTCTGCCACAGTTCCATGCCCGTTGGGTCCATATAGCGGCGAGTGACCTGGACACAAATGAAGTCCGGAAGGTTCTTGTCGTAATTGGAGGCGTAATCCCGCATCCAATCCAGCAGCCGCTTCTGTTCTTCGGGGGGGGGCGCGGGGCGAGTGGGTGGAGCCAGCCGTTCCTTCGGCTTCAACTCCGGAGCAGGGGGCAGGGAGGCGGACCGGCTCTGGAGTGCCTTCAGCGCCTCCTCTGTGCGGGGTCCAATCCCGAGGGCCTTCATCTCCACCAGGAAATTGGGCGGCAATTGCGTGGCCAACTTCACTTTACTGAGGTAGCCCGCTACCTCCTTATCGGTGGTCTTCAGCTTTACCGAGGAGGTGAGAAAATCCTCAAGCTTCCCAACCGTTAGAGTTTGGGCGTTCAGGCCAAGCCCGAGCATCAGCAGAATGAAAACTCCAACAATGAACCGCATATTTTAATTAGACGTCATTTCGCCTGGGTTTCGTTGCCGTCACCGGGTATGCGATTACCGCAGACGCAGGACATCGCGAATTGCCGACAAAATATGGGTGGACATGGCGCGGTAGCCCGTGGCGTTGGGATGCAGTCCGTCGTCAGAGGCATCCTTCTTCAGAAAGCCAGCCTCATCCGCCATCACCAGGTGGTAATCCACCAGGCGATACCGGCGCGCCCGGACGGTTGCCTTTAGCCACTCATTAAAAGCATTGATTCGGCTGGGTGGCCGGCGTTCTGTTTGAACATACCTGACCCCGCGTTCCTTAGCGTAATCACTCACCGGCAACAGCGTACAGACAATCACCTTGATGCGATGCTTGTCAGCAAGGTCAAACATCATGGCCAGATTGTCTTCCATCGCGTCCTGGGGAATAGCGCGACCGATATCGTTGGTGCCAGCCAGGATCACCACAGCCGCCGGACTTAAATCGATCACATCCTGCTTGAAACGTCCCAGCATCTGGCCCGTAGTTTGGCCGCTGATGCCACGGTTTACAAAGTCGTTACCCGGGAAATACTCCTCGAGGCGCCAGCCGTCTGTAATGGAATCGCCTAGGAAAACCACCCGGGGTGACTTCGGGTTTGGCCGCGGAAGTTTCTGATTCGCATCACGATAGCGGGCCAGATTATCACGGTCAGAGCCGCGCATCGTGCGCTCGCCGGACTCCATCAGGTGAATATGCAGTGCCTCCAACTGGATGGACAAATCGCGTAGCTGGGCAATTTGGCGGGCGGCTGCATCCGGCATGGGATAGGGCTTTTCGAGAGCGTCCAGCAATTGCAGGTACGTCCGAAGATTGGTGAGTAGCCGGTACACAAACACCAAGTTGCGCTGTTGCCCGTTTGCGTTCAGATTGGCCACCGCCTGACGGGCTGTTTCCAGCAACGGTTCCCCGGCGCGTGAGAGGTTTGGCACCAGAATGGCAGTGCTTTCCATCAGCTGCGTGCTGCGCTCATAGGCTGCCAGCAGTTCGTTTGTGCCCCATCTGGAAGGCGGCGTGGCGGGTGCTTCGATTGCGGCAACCGGAGAAACTGGGTTTTCCTGCGCCACTGGATCCGCGGCAACGATGGGAGTGGCAGTGAACAAAAGCGCGAGCAGGGCATGGAAGAAACGATGAGAAAAGTTCATGGCAATCGGGGCTAGGTTTCTTAACCAATATACGCGGACCGCCATGGTTTTGGCGGCAGGCACCTTTGGCGCGACGGATGATGTATCCGCGAACAGGTTCGCAGAAACAGGCACACCTTCCGCGGAACGCTATCGATGCGGCCGTTAACAAATGCAAACACGCAGCCTTCTAGCGCTCGCCCGATGTAGGGTATCGGGGCAATCTGTTGCATTGGAACCTGTTTCCGGGCTTGGCGACTAGGAGCGCCCACGGTTTGCCGATTTCGTACTGTTTGCACGATATAGGCATTGAAGAGCGGGGGTTTAGATGACATCATTTAAGGGAATCGAGGGGGCACATTAGCTGATGAATCTGGCATCGAAGTACACACGGACAGACTTGCTCGAGGATGGGGATATTCAGAAGTGGCGCGGAACCAACCGGGCAACTGGCGACCATGTTGTCCTCTACCTCTATACGGGTGGCCTGGACGGCCACCAATTGCCTTCGCAGTATTCGAGCGCGTCGATTGAGCAACGGCTTGCTGAAGGTCATTTCCGCGTGGAGAGTGGTGTGTTCGGACTATCCCCGTGCGTTATCTGCTCAGACCAGCCGGTGATTGGCTCCTCAAAACCGGAAGTTTTGCCTGTCGCTAGCGCAATGCCGTTTGCTGAAGAGGTGGCTAAGACGAGGCGTTCTGCCGATGCGGAGTTGGGCGAGTTCACTGCCTTGTTCGGGGCTGCGGACGCTAAACCGGAAGCGTCGGCACCGGTTGCATCCACGCCCGCCCCAGAGCCCGTTGTCGCGCCGGAACCTAGTGCTCCCCCGCCTGCATCCGCGAGTCCAGCGGCACCCGCTCCGCCTCCAGAGCCTCCTGCTCCTACCGTGGCGCCTGGCGGTGGAACCTTCACTCAAATGTATCTTGCGGCTGACCCTAACCGGATTGGGTGGGTGGGTAGTTCCAATCTCAATCCACCGGCTGCCAAACAGGAGCAGCCCGCGGCGGAAGCGCCTAATCCCGCAGCGATTCCGTCGCCTGCGACCGAACGTGGTGCCTTTACGGAACTGTACCTGGCTGCGGACCCAAAGCTGATGGAAGCTTCCGCGCCTGCTTCAGCGCCGGAATCGCCTGCTCAACCGAAAGAGCCTGTTCGCGGCACCTTTACGGAAATGTATGCTGCGATTGACCCAAGTGTTCTGGAGACCACGCCAGCCAGGCCAGCAGAGCCCGAACAGGCGGCCGAACCCGCTAAGCCCACAGAGCCCCAACAACCTACTGAGTCCACACCGGCTCCTGGAGCGTTTACCGAACTTTATCTCGCTGTAGACCCATCCGCTGCCGAGGCCCCAGCGCCTGCCAGTGCCCCCGTGCCGGAGAAGCCCGTGGCTGCCGCATCGTCTCCTACTCCCGTTGAGGAGAAGCCTGCGGAAGGCCCCGGTGAGTTCACCCGCATGTTCCAGCCGGAAGAATTCACATCTACCTCAGCACCTGAGCCGGAAGCCGCAACTGCCCAGGCCCCGCAGTCCCCAACT
>CAZUAX010000197.1:0-7856 GCA_964618435.1 uncultured Solibacteraceae bacterium | reverse complement strand
CGTCCTCGATCTTTTTGCCAGCTTCGCGGCCGATGCCCTTTTTGAAGGCGCGGTGCGGTTCCTGCGCGCCATACCAGAAGCAGAAGGGGGTATCGGCGGGCTTTTCCTTCAGGAAATCCTCAAAATTGGCGGCGTAATCGAGGCTGCTGATGCCTTCCATGGGCTGTGCGAGCTTGCGGTTGGTGTATCCCTTGCCGGCGGGGTTATGGTCCCATCCCGAACCTTCGAAATTGGCTGGCCCTCCGCCTTTTCCCGTAAGGCCCACGTGATAGCCAGCCTTCTGCAGGAGTTCCGGATAAACCTGCAACTCGCGCGGGAAGAAGCTGGCGTGCGTTCCCGCTTCGCGTAGCTGCCAGTGAGAGCGCCCTGTCAGCAGGGCGGCGCGGGAAGGAGCGCAGCCCGGGGAACCGGCCACGGCATTCCGAAATAAAACGCCGCCCCGCGCCACGCGGTCAAAAGCGGGGGTCTTCACCACCGGGTCGCCATTGATGCTGGTATGGGCCCAGCTCTGGTCATCCGAAATGGCGAGCAGGATATTCGGTCGCCGGGTGGGACTGCTGCCGCAGCGGACAAGAGAGATCGCGGCTGGCATTGCAGCCAAGCCTGCCAGAAAGGCGCGTCGGGAAGATTGCATGATGTCCAAGCTATCGCATACGGAGCGAGGTTCGCATCCTGGTGGGGTGACACGCCGGGAGGGTGCCAGATGACAAGCCAGCTATGCCGTGGGGATGATTAGCCAGCGCAGTCGACGATTAGCCCGCGTAGTCAATGATGAGCAGGGTGACGTCATCGGTTTGCTCGCTGCCTCCGAGGAAGTCCTGGACCTCCTGGAGCAGGGCCTCCTGGATTTCACGGCTGCTGGCAGATTCGTGCTTTCGGATGGTGTCGAGGATGCGTTCTTCCCCAAAAAAGTGGAAGGCTCCGCGCTCCGTAGGCGGCAAATGCGCCTCCGAGAGGCCATCGGAATAGAGGCAGAGCTTATCACCCGGCTGTAAACGGGTCTGGCAGACTTCAAACACCGCGTCGCTCATCATGCCCAAGGGCATGCTGGTGGGGCGAAGCAGTTCATACGGCTGGCGCGGGCGCACCAGAATGCCGGAGCAGTGGCCGGCGTTGGTCCAATAGAGCGTGCCGTCGCGATGGAGAATGCAGTAGAACATGGTGGCGTATTTTTCGCCTTCAGTACGTTCCACCAGGAATTCGTTGGTGCGGCTCATGAGCGCCGGGAGTTCGGGGGGCTCGGTAGAAGCTGCAATGAAGATTCCCTGCAGCAAACTCGCAAGCAGGGCGGAACTGACGCCTTTGCCGGAGACGTCCACGATGATGTTAACGAAACGGTCCTCGCGAATGCGGCGAACGTCAAAGTAGTCGCCAGCGACATTCTGTGACGGGATGGAGATGCCCGAGGCGCGGAACCAGCCGGTCTGGGGCAGGGAGCGCGGCAGCAGGCTCTGCTGGATGGAGCGGGCGATGTCCAGCTCTTCCTGAATCTTGCGATTGCGATGCTCGTCGGCGAGGAGGCGTGCGTTTTCGATAACATTCGATGCCTCCAAAGCGAGAGTCTGCAACAATTCGCGGTCGGCGACGGTAAGGCGGCTGCCCAGTTCGCGCGAGTCAAGATAGAGGACGCCGGTGGATTCGTGTTGTGCGGTACCGTCCATGGTGTCCTTGGGCGGCCCCCCGGCGCGCATGCGAATGAGCGGGATGCAGATGACGGTGCGCAACTCCAGGGCGGCGATGGTCTTCTGCGGGTCGAAGCCCTCCATGGAGGGATCAAAGGTCATCGTAAGGAGTTCACGGCGCTGGCGAAGCTCTTTGAAAATGACGCTCGTTGGGACGGTGAGTTCCTCAGAGTTGAGGTTTCGGCCATCACGGGTGCGGGCGACGGTAACGTTCAGGCGTTCCCCCTCGGCAAGCAGCAGGAAACCACGTTCGCTGCCGGTGACGGAGATCGCCGCATCTACCACGGAGGTGAGCACTTCTTCCACACCCACGGAACTCTGCAGTGTGCGGGCCACTTCCAGCAGGACAGTGAGCTTATTGAGACTGGCGGTTTCTCGCGTGTCGCCGGCTGCCCCTGGCTCAAGGCGATCCAGAATGCGGCTGATCTCGTGGCCTTCCATCTGAAACTGCAGACGGTAGGAGTCGTCGAAGCCAAAATCAATGACGTCGCCATGGTGAAGAGTTGCCTGATCAACCCGGTGGCCATTGACGAAGGTGCCGTGACTGCTGTTGAGATCCTTCAGGAGCAACTGGTCGCGCTCATGGCGAATCTCAGCGTGGTTACGGGAGATGCGGCTATCACGCAATTGGAGGTGGTTGTCCGATTGTCGGCCAAGCTTGAAGGGGAATGCGCTTACGGCAGTACGGGTGCGCTTTCCGGATGGATGCACTACTTCAAGAGAGACGACCGGCGGCGGGTTGGCGCTTGCTGCAGATACCGGGGTATTTTGAGATCGATCGTCCATGCGGTTTCCCGATTGTAGCGAATTAGCGCGAGGGGAGTAACCGGGTGCTACAAACGACAAGACCGTGTGGTTTTGCTAATCTGCGTGCGGGGCCGCAGAGGCGGAAGATGGCTGAACGGCCACCCGAGGCGCCAGTTTTTCGTCGCGCATCGCCTGACAATGGGGGCAATAGCCGCCCACTTCCGTGCGAGCCGCTACGATCTCAAAACCGAGAGATTCCTGAATTTGCTGACGCAACGCGCGAAGAGGCTCACCAAAATACTCTTCCACCCGGCCACATTGCAGGCAGATCACGTGAGCGTGTTCCTGCTTCATACGGGTTTCGTAGTAGTGTTGGTCCCCTTTGTAGTGCATCAGGTCCAACTCATCCACCAGCCCACTCTCTTTCAAGAGCTTCAGGGTCCGATAGACGGTAACCCGATTGAGCTTGGGGTCGCGTTCCTTGGCAAGCTGGTAGAGCTTTTCCGCGTCCAGGTGCGCGCCTGACTGGTCAATGATCTCCAGCAGTATCTTTCTCTGCTTGGTGAGACGAATGCCGCGTTCTTCGAGAGTGACTCGTGTGTTCCGCATGTGTGCAATCCCGCGAAGACGCCACAACAGCCGCTAGGCAACGGCGTGGTGGGTGACTTCAGGATATCAGATTCGCTTCTCGACAAAAGTGGAAATGCCCGCTCAGAAACGGATCTGGAAACTCCTGTGGATAGGGAGATTCAAGCGGCTGCGGAAACGGTGAGGGGCCAGCCGAAAGCCGGAGCAACCTCCAGAGCGTGACGAATGCGGCGCTCTGGGTTCGGTGGAAGCATTAGTTTCGATTGGTACCAATTGGCCAAGTAAGTTTGTCAAGCGGACCGTTTCAACTTGTAACAGAATCGTAACGATTACATACTATGGGTGCGCCAGTTGGGTTGTGCCGCGCTTGTTCGGCGAAGAAGCCACAGGGATGTGGCGGTATCGCATGGCAACGCGAGATCGTGCTGGGCTGCGAACTCGCACTGTGGCGAGTCCGAGATTCCACGGCCAGCGAAACCTGAGGGCGCTTGGCAGTGGGAAGGAGGTCAGGCAATGAAGGTTGTATGGGCGAGTTGTCTGGCCTTGGTTGGGGTTTGCTTACTGGTGGCGCCGTGCAGGGCGGAAGCGAGTGACCGGGCTGCCGGTGCTTCGCCGCCCGAGTGCGTGCAGAAACTGATTGTTGTTACGATATGGCCCCAGGGCGATCCACCTCAAGCCGTGGAAGCAAGCTATCACGAGGAACTTCGGCAATTGCTGGCGGACTTGGGTGTGTGTTTTGCTTTCGCAGATTTACACGAGGCAACCACCCGTTCGTTTTCCGGCCGCATTGTGGTGCTGCGGATGCTAGAGCAGGAGGAGGCGCGGGATGCGCGGGAAACGCTTGGGGAAGTACCCAGAGCGGCCCTGGCCTGGACCCACGCTAGCGGAAGTAATGTGACTCCGTTTGGGGCTGTGGATCTGTGTGCCCTGCGCGGATTTCTAGGCATGGAGCACCCGGACAGCGAGAGTGCGGAAGCGACGCAGCGTCAGGGTGCGGCGATTGCACGGGTTGCCGCACACGAGATCTTTCACATGCTTACGCGCAGCAAGACGCACAGCGACCACGGCCTGATGAAGCCAGGGCTTAGCCGCTCGGAACTGCTTGCGGAAAAGGCTCCCCGGTGGACACGTGACAACTGCACGGCGGCCCGCGCATTGCTGCATCCTGGAGCGGTGCAGGAACTGGCTGCCGTTAGCGGGGAGCAATCGACGGGAGAAGATAGAAAGTAAGCCCAATGCCGGCAATGGCCAGGAAGGTGCCGAGGGGCAGTTCATAGGTGCCGAAGTCCTTGCGATTCCAGGCCATATAGCCCAAACCCACAATGCAGCCCAACAGGGATGCCGCGGCAAGGGAAAAGAGCGCCCCCTGTAAGCCCAGAAAGGCTCCCAAGGTTGCGATCATCTTCACGTCTCCCAGGCCAAGACCTTCCCGCTTGCGGAGCCAATAGTAGATTTCTCCTAACAGGTAGAGCAAACCGCTCAGGAAGACGGCGGCCAAGACGGCCTCGCCGAGACTGGCCGCGGATTCGCCCCAGGATGCCCGGTAGAAGAAGATCACCGCTCCCATCTGCAGGGGTGCGAACCAAGCGAACACCAATCCCACCGCAGCACCGCCCAGCGTAAACGCGTCGGGAAGAAAGCGCTCTTCCAGATCCGTGAAGAGAAGCGTGACCAAGATGGCCATCAGCACCAGCAGCTTGGCGGTATAGATGCCGGGAAGTTCCAACAGGGTGACGCAGACGAAGAGGACCGCAGTGAGGATTTCCACGACGGGATAGCGCCAGGGGATGGTTGCCCCGCAATGCCGGCAGCGCCGGCGCAACAGGAGATAGCTGAGGACGGGAATATTGTCGTACCAGGCGATGGTGTGCTCACAGGCGGGGCAGAAACTGCGAGCTGGTTTGGAGATGCTCAATTCCAGGGGCAGTCGGAAAATGCAGACATTCAGGAAACTGCCGACAATCAAGCCCAGCAGTGCTGCCATCCAGGGTTCGAAGGTTACCATAGCTCCTCGTAAGCGGCCAAAGTTCCAGATACCATCTTTTCCACAGTAAACCGGGGCGCCACACGTTCTCTGCCGATGGTACCGGCAGAGGTGGCCAGGGTGTCGTTATCGATAAAGTGCCGGGCGGCCGCAGCCAGAGCCGTTGGCTCGTTCTCCACCAGGCAACCTGGCTGCTCTCCGCCGAAAACTTCTTCGAATACGGGCAACCGAGTGGCAATCACGGGAATTCCCGCGGTCATGGCGAGGACAGCGGCTGAGCCGAAGCCTTCGGCACGGCTGGGATACAGGAATAGTTTGGCGTACCGAAAGGCTTGTGGGAGGTCGCGCGCGAAGCACACGTCGAAACCGCCAAGGGTCGCGGCTTCCCGGACCAGGCCATTGCACTTGCCGTCGTCGTTGCTCTCAAGCGCGACGACGTCGCGCCGTTCCAAGGGCGGGGGCAGGGCTGGCACTCCGTCGTAAACCGTACGAACCTTGGCCGGGTCCACTCCATACTCAGTAAGGATATTGGCGACAGATTGCGAAACGGCAATATACATTTCTGCATTTCTGTATTTCCATCGCGACAGTACGCCGGGGGCGATGGGAAACGCCACGCGCCGGGCTACCACCAGTGGGCGACATTCCGCGATTGCCGCGCGGATATGGGAATCGGCGTCGTGGGCATGGGTAATCTGAGCCCAGTCGCCGAAAGTGCGAAGGGTGCCATAGCCTAACTCGAAGACGGGAATGCCGCAGGCGGCTGCGGCTGCGGCAAGGGGCGCGCGGGGACGGGCTAACAGTATCTGTTCCACTCCTAAAGCTTGCAGGCCCTGCATCAACAGTAGCGCTTGATGCTGACCGCCCCGCATCTCGCGACCGCGATCGAGGTGAAGCACTTTGCGGCCCGCGATGTGACCAGAGTGGCCGCGGCGAGGTGGGAACGGGTGCTCATTTTCCATGGGAATGGTTACTCGCGCCCTCCCATCATGCGTGCCTTGGCATACTTCAGAAAATTATAGGTAGCCGCCATGTAGGCGATGATAAAGCCCTCAAGTCCATCGCGAAAGCCGCCCTTGAAGACAAAGGAGCGCAGGAAGGTGATCGGGGGGTCGAAGAGCAGGCGGCTCCAGGTGATGGGCTTGCGGCGTGCGACCAATTCCTGAGCCGCGAGAGTGGTGTAGGAGTTCATCGTCTTCACGTGCTCAGTGAGGGACTCGCAAGTGAAGTGAAGCAGGTTGCCCTCCAGACGTCCAACGCTGCCGTCTACTTTCAGGCTTTCATGAACGAATTCGCCTTCCCAGCGGGCCTTGCGACGGTCGTAGAGGCGGACTTTGCGGTCAGGGTACCAGCCAGAGTGGAGGATCCACCGTCCGAGGTACTGGGCCAGCCGGGCGAACTCATAGGCGTCGTGCTGGGGACCCTGTTTCTTTAGCTTCCAGATTTCCCCTTCCAGGGCTTCACTCAGGGCCTCATCGGCGTCGATGGAAAGGATCCAATCGTGTGAGGCGAGCGATGCTGCGTGGTTCTTCTGGCCGGCATAACCCAGCCAGGCCGCCTCCACCACGCGTGCGCCATGCAATTGCGCGATTTCGCAGGTGCGATCAGTGGAGCCACTGTCCACTACCAGAATTTCCTCGCAACAGCGCAAGCTCTCGATGGCGCGTGCGATGTTTCGCTCTTCGTTCAGGGCAATGATAGTTGCAGAGATGTGCACGTGAGAAGATCCGCGGAATCAGGCCAGAGACAGCACAACGCACGCGTCTTGCCAGCCCATGGAATGCGCCGAATCGGCTAAGAATCCATGATATCCTGCGGGTGACAAACGAGCGTGGCCGCCCGGGTTGCATGTGAATGCCGATTCGCGGATTTCTTCCCAGCCGTGCGCAAGGCGCCGACGCGTGACACATGGGATTACTTCCAATAAGCACGAAAAGGAGTTCAACCATGCTTAGTACTCTGGGAACGCTGCCGAGCCGGGCAGCTTTGTTTGTTTTGCCTTTAGCTATCGTACTGGGCCTTGTTCTTCCGGTGGAAGGGAACACCACATTCACCGTGAAGAAGATGACGCGTACCGACGTGCCGCGCGGCGAAGGGCAATGCGACATCCGCCTGCGCGTGGACAACGAGATTGAATTTGCGCTGAGTGGCAACCGTGTGGAGACGCGTACGCTGGCTGGTCGGGATGCCCAGGATGTGGGCTCTGAGTGTAACTTTCCGTTGCCGCGTGGCCGGGTGAACAACCTGCGTTGGGACGTACGCGATGGCCGCGGACGCGCCGAACTGATTGACGAGCCGAGCCGTCGGAATGGGATGCGCGCTGTGTTCAACATTCGGGATCCGCAGGGTGGAGACGGGCGCTACCATGTGCGCATCAAGTGGGATTTGTCGGGGTCTTCCGATAGTGGCGGTTCCGGTGGCGGAAGTTGGGGCAGCGGCTCCACTGGCGGCAACCGGCCGGGACGCCCGGGTGGAAGCGGCGGGACGGATGCCGGCTGGGGTGGCAGTGGCGGCACCAACAGCGGTTGGGGTGGAAACAACCAGGGAGGCAGTGGCTGGGGTAGCGGCTCCGGTTGGGGCAATACGCCACCACCCACGAATCTGGCCAATAATGGGCGCGGCACTGTTGCCTGGAACGGCCGGGACAATCTGCAGGTGAACCGAGCGGTTGTCCGCGTGAACGGGAATCGTGCCACAGTGAGCATCAACACGACGGTGAACAGGACGGTGGAATTTCAGGGAGTGATCCGTGAATCTTCCAGCGGATTTTTTGAAGTAGACCTCGACAATTCGAGTGAGGGTGCCGTGGTGGGTGTAATGCGAGTGGATTACTCCAACAACAATCGTCTGGATCG
>CAZUAX010000196.1:3910-7880 GCA_964618435.1 uncultured Solibacteraceae bacterium | reverse complement strand
TGACGCGGTAGATCACACCTTTGTCTCCGGTGGCGACAAAGAGGTCGCCGTTGGGACCGAAGACCATCTGCCAGATGTATTCCGCGGGAGGCGCATAGAACAGCTCGGCAGTGCCGCCTTCGATACGGTAGACCTTGCTCTGCGGGGAAACCCCGACATAGACGCGTTTCTGTTTGTCGACGGCCAGGGCGAAGGCGGTGATGCCATCCACATCGGCCAAGGTTTCCGGCGGGGCATTGGGGGCCAGGCGGAACACGCGTACTTTGCCGCCTTCCGGGGCAGGCGCGGCCGCGTACAGCACACCAGTGTCGTCGGCTGCCAGCGCCCAAACCGCGTTTGAAGAGGCATCAAGCAGTTCCTTTACCGCTGGAGCCAGATGCAAAGTACCGTCGCTACGCAGCGCCACCCGCTCGCGCTTGCCTTTCTGGAACTCCTCCAATGAGGATTGCGTCCATGTCGCGGTCTCTACCCCGGACATGAAGGTACTCAACAAACCTAGCAGCGCCAGGCACGAAACCATTCGTCTCATTAGTGGATTGTTCTCTTTCTGTCTTTGGAACGGGAGGTTGCAGCCTAATTCACCTTCAGGCGCAGTGCCAGGCTGCCATCAATCATGTAGTCAAAGGGAATGGCCTTCGCTTCTTCAATGGTCTGGCTGAGGTTTACGGTGGAACGCGTGGGCGCCATTGCCGGATTCATGACGTTCAACACGGACTTCGGCAGTCGTGGCAGCACCTTATCCTCAGCGTACAGAGAGGGGGTGGCCTGGACCAGCGAGACGTAAAGCTTGTCGTTGCTTCGTTCTTGATTGAGCAGGGACACCGTTTGCTCAAGGCCCAGGTGTTTGTTTGCAGTGCGCACCAGCGACTGCTGGCGGTTGAGCGTGTCGGCATCGGAGAACAGCAAACGATGCTCGCCTGGGGGCATCTGCGGTGGGACGCGCAGCGTAAAGGTGTGCTCAATGCGTTCACCACGATAGGGGCGCAGAAATACCTTTACGTTCACGGTATCGCCCGCGGAGACCTCGTTCTTGTCGATCCAGGCGTTCTCGATGGCGGCCACCCGGCGCTGAGGAAGCAGGTCAACAGTCATGGCTACGTTTCGCACCCGCGGAGCCATCATGGTGTTTTGGAAGAGCTGATTGAACTTATCCGCCCACCAGCCAGCCAGCATCAGATGCGCCGGCATGGGCACGTCCTGCTGTGGACGAATGGTGGAAAGCTGGATGCGCTGGTTATTCTCAAACTCAATGGACCCTTCAAATCGGTAGGTGGCGTCGTCCATAAAGTCGTTGAGGCCGTTGATGGAGTTGAAGAGAGTCAGCATCATCAGGACGGGAGTCCACTTCTGATGAACAAAGACCTGGAAGTTGAGGTCCTTCTCGGAACGGACGGTGTTGCCCTCTGTAAAGCTCCGCACCTTTACGGTGACGGGAACCATTTCCGCACTTTCGCCCAGCACGCCCATGATGCCACTGTGCCGGTCCTGCTTCAGGACACCCACCACATCGGTGGCGTTGGCGATCTTGTTGGGCTGGAACTGGCTGGCCAGCACCATCAAAACATCACCCTGTGCCATGGGCATACTAACCGGGCCAAGATTAAAAAACGAATGGCCGAAGGCCAGCACGCGCTTGCCATCGTTGTAAGTGACGGTACCCAGGCCGCTCATGCTCATATCACCCGACACCAGGATTCCCGCGATCGGGCTACCTGGAGGCAGGGCATTCTGCCAGCCGTCCACGGGCTTCGCCGAATTCATTGGGGCACTGGCAGATCCGGAGGCGACGCCGCCGCCGAGGCTGGCCCCGCCACGCACAGGGTTCAGGCCCATTTGCTTCAACATGGGCGCAAAGGTGTTGATGGTATCGTCGGTGAAGCCGCTGAAGGAAAGAGGGGTCTCAATGGGCGTCAACTGGGCGCCGGCCAGCGCGCTGAAGCCGCTACCACCCGCCGAGAATACTTTGCTGGCAAAGCCTTCAGGGAGTGCGATTCCGGCGGTGCTTACGGCGTTGTCGGGCGCCTTTGCGCCAGTGGGTTGGCTCTCGTCGAACTCATTAATTTCAAGCATTTGCTGAATGGGCGTAATGCCACAGATGGCGTCCGGCGAAAACACGCTGAGCCGCAGCGACACCGCGCCAACGAGCTTGCCGTCGATGTAGACCGGGCTGCCGCTCATGCCGCCGGCGACATTCGTAACCGCAGCCTTTCCGCCCATCTTGCCAAGGATGATGTGTTGCCGGGGTCCCCAGGCGTTTTTCCAGAGGCCGATGATCTCAATGGGCACCTCTTCGGCTTCGCTACCCGTGAAGACCGTCCAGGCCGTTGCCTGCATTCCCGGCTTCAGGCTATCCAAGGGGAAGGTTTCCACAGCACCTGCGCGCGGAGGGGCATTCTGGGCGCAGAGTGCCAGGGCGGCTAGCATTGCCAGCATCGCTATCAAGAAAATCCGCATCATGAGGTGCTCCCCGAGGCATGCCCGGTAGTGTATCCGGGCGCTGCCGTTTGATTTGATTATGGTGGAGAGCGGCATTGCGTTACAAATCGCGCAAATCCTAAGGATTTCCGGCAAACCTGCTTTGCCCGCGGGACTCCGCCTCCGTTAGCCTATTCCCAGGGCTAGCCCGTGATTGGGGTTAGCCTGTGATTGTGCAGTTTGTCGTGAAGACAAGCTTGCGCAACGATGGTTGTGGCGTTCGCACATGCGGCGCCGGATCTGCCCAGGAGGAAACCTATGCCTTTTTTGACGCTTCCATCGCGACGCGAGTTTCTTATTACCAGTGCAGGAGCCGCGACACTTGCACAGTCTGCCACCCAGGCGCGTGCCCAGGCGAAGCGTGTCCGCTGGGCATTTTTCTCAGACACTCACGTTGCAGCGGACCGCGCAAACACCTACCGAGGCTTTCGGCCGTATGACCAACTGGCAAAGGTTGCCCCGGCGGTTGCTGCTTCAGGGGTAGAGGGCGCGGTGATTGACGGAGACCTCGCCCGGCTTACCGGCGAGCCTGGTGACTACCAGAACCTGGTGCAGTTGCTGGCGCCAGTCTCCGCCAAAATGCCCATCGCCATGGCTCTGGGCAACCACGACCATCGCAAGAACTTCCACGCCGCGTTCGCCAAGCAGCCGGGAGACGCACAGAAGGTGGGAGACCGGCAAGTGCTGGCCGTGCCTGCCGGACCGGTGCGCCTGCTGGTGCTGGATTCGCTCATGATGCCTGACTTTACGCCAGGGCTCCTGGGCAAGGAACAGCGCACCTGGCTGGAGCGCTACCTGGGCGCGTCTGACGATACGCCCACGCTGGTATTTGTCCATCACACACCCGGGGACAACGACGGCGAACTGCTTGACGCCGAACGCCTGCTGCGGATTCTGAAGCCTAGCAGGAAAGTGAAGGCGCTCATCTACGGCCATTCCCACCGCTACCGCTTTGACGTGGTGGACGGGCTCCACTGCATCAACCTGCCGGCGGTGGGCTACAACTTCGCGGATAGCGAGCCCACCGGCTGGACGGAAGTGGAACTAAGCGAAGAAGGGGCGGACTTCAAGCTGCACGCCATTGGCGGAAATCTGGACGGGGACGGGAAAACGACCTCAATCCAGTGGCGCGGCTAGGCTGGCATCACAGATATACCGGCGTTGGTTGCGAATTCCACCTGGCAGCTAAGCGCTGACAGGTGGAATTCTGGAATCAGGAGCTGGACTCCACCCGGTAATTGGGCGCTTCCTTCGTGATGATGACGTCGTGGACGTGACTTTCCCGCAGACCGGCATTAGAGAGCTTTACGAATCGCGCCTTTTCCTGCAGTTCGGGGATGGTGCGTGCACCCACATAGCCCATGCCGGACTTCACGCCGCCCACCATCTGGTAGACCATGTCGGACAATGATCCCTTATACGCCACGCGACCTTCTACGCCCTCTGGCACCAGTTTTTGGCTGGGGTCCTGCGCATAGCGGTCTGAACTGCCCTG
>CAZUAX010000196.1:0-3810 GCA_964618435.1 uncultured Solibacteraceae bacterium | reverse complement strand
TCAAGCACCCGCTCAGAATGGCCATGCGCGGTGTCGATGGCCAGCAGGTCCACCTTCATGCGAATAAGTTCCTGGGCGCGCTCAAAAAAATCGCCTCCAGCGCCTACCGCTGCGCCGGAGCGCAAGCGGCCCTGTTCATCTTTGGCGGCGTCCGGGTACTTGATTTTCTTCTGAATGTCCTTCACCGTGATGAGGCCCTTCAGGTTGTACTCGTCGTCCACCACCAGCAGCTTTTCGACACGGTGCTGATGGAGGATCTCCTCAGCCTGCTCCAGTGTGGTGCCCACGGGGACGGTGATGAGATTGTCCTTGGTCATCACGTCGGCGATGGGCAGGTTATATCGAGTTTCAAAGCGCAGATCACGGTTGGTGAGGATGCCCACCAGCTTGTGATTCTTCACCACGGGGACGCCGGAAATGCGGTAACGGCGCATCACTTCCAGGGCGTCGGCAATTTTCTTTTCCGGCTCAATGGTTACCGGATCCACAATCATGCCGCTCTCTGAGCGCTTGACGCGGTCAACTTCCTCAGCCTGCCGCTCAATCGACATGTTCCGATGAATGATGCCGATTCCCCCTTCCCGGGCGAGGGCGATGGCAAGGTGGGCCTCCGTCACGGTATCCATCGCGGCACTCACGATGGGAACGTTCAGGCGGATTTCTCGGGTTACTTGGGTGCTGGTGTCCACCTGTGCAGGGAGGACATTGCTATAGCCGGGCTGCAGAAGGATGTCGTCGAAGGTGAGGCCATCCTGGAAACGCTGAGGATCCATAGCGGGTAGCTTTCATCATAGGGGAGGCGGGCAAGGAAGGGCAACGGCCAGGCGAAGGTTCTTCTGCAGACTGCAAGCAGCGGGGGAGGTGAGTATCATGGGAAGATCTGGTTGTTCATGTTTCTGCGTATTGCCAAATTGCCAGTGCGTGTGCTCGCCACTTTACTTGCGGTTGGGGTGTGCCTATGGCTGCCCGTTTCGCTTTTTGCGGCGCCGCTGACATTGGATGAAATCCTGATGGCGTTGAAGCGAGGCAGGCCCCCGCAGCCGGCAATGGTGAGGGCGGTAAGTGCCAGACATGTGAATTTCCGGCTTACCCGCGAGATTCGAGCCCAATTGATTGCGGCAGGTGCGAACCAAAGGCTACTGCGCGCGATTGAGTTCAATCCCGAGCCGGACGGAGCGAGTTCAGCCTCCCCGGAGCCGGCGACGGCGCCCGAAGCTGAGACGGTTGCGGAGCAGGCTCCCGCGGAAGTGCCCACCTTTCGCGATGATGCAGTTGCGGAGATGCCCGCTGAACCGGTAACGCCGCAGGAAATCTCGGCTGCGCTGGGCAACCGTGACGACCAGGCAGTACTGGCAGCAATGATTGGCGCGCGAGGGGTTTCGTTCCACTACACGCCGGATCTTGGCAGATCCTGGAGGGAGAGCGGCGCGACTGCGGAATTACTTGCCGCCGTGGCCACCGCAACGGTAACCCTTCCGCCCGTTCCGGAGGGCTTCGAGCCGGTGCCGGTGGCGCGCGCGAAGGACTACAGCGAGCAAGCAGCAAAAGGGCGGCTGGACCTGCGTCTGCAGGTGGATGACACCGTGGAGGTGCGTCTGCAGGGTGACCGGATTGTCTGGAAAACACTGAAGGGCACGGATGGGCAGGACGCAGGCACGGAAGCCACGCAGCCTTTCCCGATGGGTCCGCTGCGCAGCCTGAATGTGACCAAGCGCGATGGCCGGGGGCAGTTTGTGGTGATGCAGCAGCCCACAGCGGAAAACAACTTCGAGATGATGCTACGGCTTTACGACCCAAAAGGCGGCGCAGATCGCTACCATCTGCGGATTGACTGGGAGCACTTTGACTAGCGTACCGGCTGAAGCAGCGATTACCCTCGCCTGCCGAGTGCGGTGAGTGCCGACCCCGCGGTTACCAACCCTGCGCCAAGAAGGCTGGCCAGCGAAAAACTCTCCGCTTGCGCGTAGCCGGGGGCAATTACGGAGGCCGCCTGGTTAATAGACCAGGTGATGAGTGGTGTGATGGCGATCACCGCGCTTACGCGTGTGGCCTCCCAATGGGCCAGTGCTTCGGCAAAGGCTCCGTAGCCCAGGATGGTGAGCAGCGAGCAGTAAAGCAGTATGCCTATTTGGATGCCGTCCAGCGCCAGCAGTTGAGAGGGCGCGGCGATGGGGAAAATCAGGACGGCGCCACTGGCATAGATCATCCACATGAGCACCGGCGAGCCGTATTCCGTGAGCAATTGTTTCTGGGCCAGCGCGTAGGCTGCCCACAGAGCTGCAGCCACCATCACCAGCACGACGCCGAACGAGTAGTCGCCAAAGCCGCTGAGCAGTTCCTGGAAGCGATCCCGAAAGAACAGAGCCACGCCGCTCACCAGCAGAACCACGCCGAAGCCTTGCCCACGGTGAAAACGCTCCTTGAAAACAAACACGCCACCGGCAAGAAGCAGCATGGGCGCGAGTTGGATGAGCACCTGCGCCGCCGTCGGCGTGATGTAGCCAAGCGCCAGCACAAAGATGACGTTGTTGGCGGCGAAGGCGATGGAGGCCACTGCAAGGAGCTTCCACACGCCGCGCTTTCGGGGCAGCGGAGCAGGCAGCTTTCGTCTCCATACCAACACCAGGCCCAGCAGCAATGCAGCGAGTGTGAAACGGTACCACACCACGGTGTGCGCTTCCATTGTGCTGAGCAGGCTCTTCAGCGCCACGGGCAAGGAACCCCAGAGCCCGGCCGTGATGAGAGCCAGGCCAAAGCCGAGTTTCCAGCGGCCGCTAGTGGTGTGCAGATTCCCCAAATCAACCAGTGTACGCGGGCGCGCTGTCCGGGTGGAACCGAATGGGCCTGTTGTCTTGGAGCTTACTGCTGGTATTTCGGGTTGTACTGGCCACGCTCCGCGAATCCGCCTAGCTGCGGACGCATGGGAGAGTGCCTGGGATAGCTTTCAAAGATATCGCCCGTACCCAGGACACGGGGGTCCTGCTGCGCACGGAGCGTTGCTTCGAGATCCCCTGCCAAGCGGGCCTTGATGGGGGCGTGCCCGGGATCGTCCGCGAGGTTCTTCAGGCAATAGGGGTCCGCCACAATATCGTAAAGCTGCTCTCCAGGGATTTTGGCGAATGTAAGGTCGAAGACTGCCTTGACGGCAGGGTCTTCCCGGTTTTCGAGCATGTAGCTCTTGGTGGGGCAATCGTCGATGTCGTGGTAGTTTTCCGGGTCACCGGCGGGCCAGCGGTCTGGTGCAAAGTTACGGATGTAAAGGTGTTGCGTGGTGCGAAGCGCGCGCGCAGGGTAGCCAAGATTGTCGAAGCGAGAGTGCGAATGACGCTCGCGGCCAGCAATGGCGAACGTGCGCGTCGCATCTACAATCCCACTGCGATCCGACTTCAGAATCGGGAGCAGACTCTTGCCGGTGGTTTCCGCGGGGGCGGGAACGCCTGCTGCTTCCAGGAAAGTAGGGGCAAAATCGGTGAAGCCTACGGGATCTTCCACCACGCGACCAGCGGGACATTGGGCAGGCCACATGACGGCCAGAGGCATGTGGATGCCGTATTCGTACATCGTTGCCTTGGCACGCGGAAAGGCCATGCCGTTGTCGCTGGTGACAAGCACCAAGGTGTTTTCCAACTCTCCTGCCGCTTCGAGCGTGTCGAGGATGCGGCCGAGGTGGGCATCGAAGTGCTCAATCTCCTGATAGTAGTCCAGGATGTCGCTCCGCACCTCCTCACAATCGGGAAGAAAGCCGGGCACTTTCACGTCCTCGATCTTTTTGCCAGCTTCGCGGCCGATGCCCTTTTTGAAGGCGCGGTG
>CAZUAX010000195.1:6555-7896 GCA_964618435.1 uncultured Solibacteraceae bacterium | reverse complement strand
CCCGCCGTGTTCAGCCCCGATTTCCTGGTGGTGCGTGAGGGTGACATGGCCCGTGGTGTGAGCCCAGCAGAATACGTCATGTACCTTAAGGGCGCAGAGGTGCGTCTGCGCGGTGCGCAGGAACTTGTGAAGACCAACGTGCCCTACTTCAATCGCACCTGGGAACACTTCTGCAGCCACCGCCACACGCCCTCGGAGTTCAAGTATGGTTATCCCGGCGTTACCCGAAATGGGCGGGTGATTTACTTCATGCATCCCGTGTTTTCGCAATACCAGCAGAACGCTCCGCGGTGGGCGAAGCAACTGGTGGGCAATGCTATTGAGGCGCTGCTGCCGCAACCGCTGGTACGCGTGAATGCGCCATCTACCGCCATGGTGGCACTTAACGAACAGGTGGCTGCCCGCCGCCTGGTACTGCACCTGCTGCACTACATTCCGGAGCGCCGCGGCCAGGCCTTTGACGTGATTGAGGACGTCATTCCTTTAAACAACGTAGAGGCATCGGTGCGCGCAGATGGGCCGGTGAAGGCGGTGCGCCTTGCCCCTGAAGGAACTGTCCTATCCCACCGGATGGAGGGCGGCCGTGTGCTGTTCACCGTGCCGCAGGTGAACGGACATCAGATCGTGAGCATTGAGCGGGGATGACGACCCGAAGCCCCGCAAGAGCGTCTACGGGGCGACTCCGTCAAATACCGTCACCCGGTAGCGTAGCGTCAGTGGCTTGCCGGGTTCCAGCGTATGGCTGCCCGTGCCGGGGAAGTTGGCGCCGATAAAGCCGTAGGGGCGCAGACACCAGCCTTGAGGGTGACCGGGGTTGCTTTCGAATGACTCGACGCGTACCCCCGCAGGCTTGCCGTCGTACTTCGCTTCCAGGGTCGCCCAGGCATGGGGAACCATATCCTCGTCTTCGGGAATCTCCCCCTCGGGGGTGGTGATGCGCGTATCCGTTCGAGGGGCGAAGCGCACATTCATGCCGCCGTATCCTTTGGTCTTGTCGGGCTGGCCGCCAATGACAACGGGCTTTCCGACGGCCTCAAGTGTTACCTCAATCTCGAGCGATCGTGAGCCCTCCCCTGCCGATTCAACGTTTAGCGCAATGGCTTCTCTCACAATTTGGGTGTCTCCGACGTACCAGCCTTGTTCCGCGTCGAGCGTGGCTTTGCTGCTGGTTGCCGAGAATCGGTGCTGGTGGTGCCTCAGCGTGATGTCGGGGCCGAGGGTCCAGATATCGTAAGTCTTGCCCTCGTACTCAATCACAGGCCAGGCCCAGAAGAGGCCGCGATGGTGCCAGTGGTCCTTCGGAAAATCGTCCAGGGGACTCACTCCGGCGGGTGTGTACAG
>CAZUAX010000195.1:3584-6455 GCA_964618435.1 uncultured Solibacteraceae bacterium | reverse complement strand
CTTAGCCTCCCTCGGCGGCCAGTTTCGATTCATCCACATCCACACCCAAACCGAAGCCCAAGGGCGGAACGGCGTAACCATCCTCCACCACAATCGGCTGCTTCAGCAGACTGCCCTTGAGGAATTGCTTGCCGTTCAAGGCTGCGGGATACTTCAGTCCGTAAGCCGCGTAAAGATGCAGCGAGGCGGCAAGTGAAACGTCAGGGTCAGTAAGGCCGCTCCCGAGGAAGAGCAGGCCCGCGTCCTCCAGGATCTCCACCTGTTTCCGTGCGTCCCAGAGACCTGCGGTGCGGGCGGGTTTCATGGCGACGCCATCCAGCAGGTCCAGGCGGATGAACTCCATCAGGTCCGCACTCGACACGACGCCCTCATCCATCAGGATGGGCAGGGCGCCCAATCGCTTCACATCACGGAAAGCGCTGAGGCGGTTGGCGGGGACGGGTTGTTCCAGGATGTCGACACCCGCATCGGCCAGTTTCGGCGTGACGGCCAGAGCTGTGGCAGCGTCGTAGCCGCCGTTGGCGTCCGCCCACAGAAAGCAATCAGGTGCAAGTTTGCGCACCATCTTCGCGAGCTCCACGTCAAAGCGGGGGTCTGGGGCCACCTTCAGGTTGAAGTGCTTGTATCCAAGGGACTTGCCTTCCGCCACCAGTGGCTCGACTTCAGAAAGCTGGCGGACGTTCACGGTCCAGCTAAGGGGAATACGCTCCAGCGGCTTACGGCTCCACATCTCGGCAAGGCTCATGCGGGCGAGTTTGCCGGCGATGTCGTGCAGGGCAAGGTCAATGCCTGCTTTGGCAATGGGCATGCCGGTGGAAAAACTGGGTGCGATGGCCCGGTTCATGCGATGGTGCGCGCCGGCAAGGTCAAGCGGGCTAGCGCCGATGAGTGCCGGACCAAGATACTGGCGGATTGCGCTAAGTGCGGACTCTGGAGTTTCGTAGCTCCAGGTGGGGATGGGGACGCTTTGGCCCCAGCCGATGGTGCCATCCTCCAGGGCAATCTTCACCACGATGGTGGGCCGTTCTGGCTTGGGGAAAAAACGGAAGTAGCTGGTGACCGCATAGGGGGCAGGGAAGGCGTCGATGCGCGTAATGGAAGGCGCTGCGGCACCGGCCAGCTTGCAAGCAGCTAGCGGGGCCAGGCCAAGGCGCAGCAATTGGCGCCGTGTAATTTCCGAGTGCGGAGCAGGCATCACGTTTGCCCTTCAGCATGGCAGCATCCTGTGCGGTGTGGCAAGCCGCTAAACCGGAGGTTCTGGCGTCTTCGGCGTAGCAGGCTTCTAACCACTCGTTGACGTCTCCTGCAAAAATGAGGGCTTTTGCCCGCATGAAAAGCGCAGATGTAATGCTGACTGCCCCGACTCCGACGAGTAGCGCATCATAATAGAAAGAGGAAGTCTTCCCCGCGGACCTGACGAACCCCACGCCACGGAGCCGCTAGCAGCAAACAGGCATGACCCGACCCCAAGCAGTTCCGGAATTGGAGTTCGAACAGCAGGACGAACTCACACCGCTCTATCATGTGGTGTTGCTCGATGACGATCACCATACTTACGATTACGTGATCGAGATGTTACAGCGACTGTTCCTGGTGAGCGCGCAGCAGGCCTTCCGGCATGCTGAGGAAGTGGACACAACAGGACGCACGATTGTGCTCACCTGCGATTTACCTGCCGCTGAGTACGCTCGCAGCCAGATCCAGTCGTACGGTCCGGACTGGCGGATGCCCGAAAGCAAGGGTTCAATGAGCGCGATCATCGAACCCGCAGGTGCGGCCGGCGAGTAGCCCCGTGGGGTTTGCCGCTAGCGGTTTGCCGGGGCCAGAAAGGTTTCGTAGCGTTCTGGCCCTGCCTGTTGCCAGTGGACTTGCACTCCGGCGCTGCGCATCGCATCAAATAGCGGAGCGGGCAGGAAGGAACTGGTGAGCTTCAGGTAACAGCCTGCCTCCATGCTCGCCATTTGCTTATGGATTGCGCCCAACGGATGTTCTCCTGTAGCCAGCATGGCATCGGCATCGATTGTCGCCGATTCTTTGCCTTCAGACACCCAGGATGGTGTTGCTGCTGCCACCGGCTTGGGATCATTCAGCACAGGCAGCAATTCAGCGGCCTTGGGGTCGTCAATGGCGGTATCTCCCGCCTGTTCTCGCAGAAACAACACCAGGTCTCGCACCGGCATGCCCGCTACGGCGGCGGCCTGTTCCAAGGTGGCAATCTTGGCTACCGTCCGGCGTAGGATGGGGTTACGCAGTTTCGAAAAGGCAGGCACGCGCTCAATCAGAGTGTCCTCGATTCCGGGATAGGCATCGAGCAAGGCTCCCACCTTAGTGTGTGGATGAATGGCCAGTGGCATCAGTTCGCTCCTTGGGTAGCGGGTTCATCGTACGCAAGGAGGCGGCGTTCCCCTTCGAGCGCGCGGATTCTGGATGCATCCTGGGTAACTTCCAAAGTCCCCAGATAGGCACCCGCTTCGTCATGGACCGGGAAATAGCGAATGTGAACGAAACGTCCCTGAAAGTTGATCCAGAACTCCGCCACCTTCTGGCTTCCAGACTTGAAATCGTCCAGGATCTGATCCACGATATTGACACTCTTCGGTGGGTGGCAGTGCTGCACCTTGCGACCGAGAATGGCGCGGCTTCGGGCAAACACACGGTCTGGCCCTTCCGAGAAGAAGGCTACGCGGTCGTTGGCATCCACAAACGTGATGTCCACAGGGAGCGTGGAGAACATCGCCGCAAGCTGGGTGACATTGAGGGTTCCAGTGGGCAGCGCAATGTGGTCTGAGACGGGCAGGTGCTTGCCTTCTCGCAGCATTTTCTCGGGTGGTTGATAGCCTTTTCCCGGTTCCACTAAACACCAGCCGTAAT
>CAZUAX010000195.1:0-3484 GCA_964618435.1 uncultured Solibacteraceae bacterium | reverse complement strand
TGTTCTCTTCCTTGTAGATCATTTCGGAGACGGCGTTTGCGACGGCCGTGCCGAGCGTTCTGGCCACGAGTTTCCACTCGCCTGCGGTGGCATTGGTAACAGCCAGGGCGGCTCCCAGGTCTTTCAGCAACTCGCGCACCTCGTCGTCCTTGGCCCACATCACCTTTGACGGGCCGGTGATACCGTACACTTCCAGACGGCTGAAGACGCAATTTTCCTTGCGCTGGTAGTGCTTGTCGATATCCATCAAGTCGTTGTAGCAATGCCGCCATTTCAGTAGCGCGCCTTTGGGGATGGCGTCGTCGGCCAGAGTCTGGATTTCCGCCATGGCCATGCGCATCTCGCCCAGAACCCGGGTGAGAGCCGCATTTTCCTTGCGCAGCGTTTCGGCGGGATGGCCCGGTGGCAGTGCAGGGGGAGGCAACTGCACCAGCACGTCGCGGGTGACTTGTGAGTGCAGGTCGCACATGCTCTGGATCTCTTCCACAGGCATGCCCTCGGCGATAAGTTCCTGCTCCATGGCGACGATCTCTGCGTAGTCGGTTTCGCCCACCAGGGTCTTCATTTGCTCGCGCACCTGCTCGGGCGCCTGTCCGGCGTGAAGGTGACGAATGATGTGCTTAAGCGTTTCGATGCGGTGCTGGCGATTGTTGATGAGTTCACTCATGGTTGCGTTGGTCTCCCAGACGGTGGTGCCGTCCGCATCTCCAGAGTGAAGCGGAGAGCCATGTCGGGTCTGTGCCTTTGGTCACAGAATAGGCGCGCCGGTTCTGTCGTAATGGTGCAGCAATGGCAATCCAGAGTTATCTCGTCTATGCAAAATCCGGCTGCCGGGAGGCGGTGACATCCCAGCTTCGTAACATCTCGGGAGCGGAAGTGAGTCCGGCAGAAAATCGAGACGTTGTGATCTTGGTCACGGAGACTTCGGGCAAGGCCGCCACACAATTGTTGGAAGATCAACTGGCAGCGATTCCAGAAGCAGATGGCTTTGCCCTGGTTGCAGGGTATTCGGACGAACTAATTGCCGCGGAGGAGAACGAACGCAATGACACGTAGAGACCTGTTTCGGCAAATGGCCGCGGCAGCCGCGGTGGCCGCGGCGCGATCTGCCTTTCCTGGCATTACCTTTGCCGCACCGGCGATTGACGTGCCCCTGGACAGTCTCACGTGGAAGAAAGCGCCGTGCCGGTTTTGCGGTACAGGCTGTGGGCTGCTGATTGGGGTGAAGGATGGACGTGCAGCGGCAGTGAAGGGCGACCCGGGTGCCAGTGTGAACCAGGGCCTATGCTGCGTGAAGGGCTACCACTCGATTATGGCCCTCTATGGGGCTGACCGCCTGAAGCACGCTTTGGTGCGCAAGAACGGGCAGATGGTGAAGACGCCCATCCAGGAAGCACTGGATTTGATCGCCAGCAAGATGAAAGAGACCATTGCATCGCACGGCAAGGACTCGGTAGCGATCTATGGATCCGGCCAATGGACGATTCCCGATGGCTACGTTGCATCGAAGCTCTTTAAGGGCGCAATCGGTACCAACAATGTGGAGGCCAACGCACGGCTCTGCATGTCCAGCGCGGTAACCGGGTTTATGACTAGCTTCGGACTTGACGAACCCATGGGCTGTTATGAGGACATCGACCATGCCGATGCGTTCGTGCTGTGGGGCAACAACATGGCCGAGATGCATCCAGTGCTGTTCTCAAGAATGCTCGACCAGCGACTGAAGCGGCCGGATGTGAAGATTGTCGATTTCGCTACACGTTCCACCCGGACGAGCATTGCGGCTGACAAGTCGATTCTCTTCAAGCCGCAGACTGACCTTGCCGTGGCGAATGCGATCGCCTATGAGATCCTTCGGAATGGCTGGGAGAACCGGGCCTTTCTTGATCGTTACGTGAGCTTCCACAAGGGCAAGACCAACATCGGGTACGGGCTCGAGGATAATTTCAAGTTCGAAGATAAGGACGAAACGATCTCGCTGGAGGAATACCGCAAGTCACTTGAAGACTACACGCCGGAAAAGGTAGAAGCCATTAGCGGCGTAAGAGCGGCGGACATTCGCTATATGGCGTCTTTATATGGAGACCCAAAGCGAAAGGTAGTGAGCTACTGGTGCATGGGCATGAACCAGCACACGCGCGGCACCTGGATCCAGAACCTGGTCTATAACATTCACCTGTTGACGGGAAAGATCTCCCAGCCCGGAAACGGCCCGTTTTCCCTTACCGGACAGCCCTCTGCGTGTGGCACCGTGCGCGAAGTAGGCACACTGACTCACAAACTGCCGAAAGGGGTGGTGACCAACGCGGCAGATCGTAAATTTGCTGCGGATATCTGGCAGGTGCCAGTGGAGAATATCCCGGCGAAGCCCACGTATCACACGGTGGAGATGTTCCGCGCACTGGACCGTGGCGAGATCCGTTTCCTGTGGATTCAGGTGACCAACCCCATGGTGACCATGCCCAAGCTGAAGCGGTACCGTGACGCCACCAAGAAGGAGGGCCGCTTCATTGTGGTGAGCGACGTTTACCCCACTCCCACCACCGATATTGCCGACGTGATTCTGCCTTCGGCGATGTGGATTGAGCGCGAGGGGATGTTCGGGAACTCCGAGCGTCGCACGCAGCACTGGGAAAAGATGCTGAAGGCTCCGGGCGAAGCAATGAGCGACACCTGGCAGCTGATTGAAGTGGCGCGAAGGATGGGTTTTGAAAAGCAGTTCCCTTGGAAGGAAGAGGAACACGTAGAGAAGATCTGGAATGAGTATTACCGCTTCCATGAGGGCCCGAAGCACAACATGGCCAGCTACGAGGATCTGAAGGCGAACCCTGGCGTTATCTGGCCCTATGTGAAGGGCAAGGAAACCAAGTGGCGCTACAACGCGAAGTACGACCCGGCATGTACACAGGGCGAGTTTGACTTCTATGGCAAGCCTGACCACCGGGCGTGGATCTGGGTGAGGCCTTACGAAGCGCCTCCCGAAGTGCCTGATGACGAGTATCCCTTCTGGCTGAACACGGGACGCGTGGTGGAGCACTGGCATACAGGGTCAATGACCCGGCGAATTCCAGTGCTGCATAAGGCAATGCCCGCGGCCTATGTGGAACTGCATCCCGCGGACGCCAAGGAAATGGGCATCCGCAACGGGAACATGGTACGGCTGGTGACGAGACGCGGCTCCATCGAACTGCCCGCGGCTATCGACAAGCGCGGTCGCCCGCAGCGCGGCATGGTGTTTGTGCCGTTCTTCGATGAGGCAAAGTTAATTAACGATCTGACGCTCGATGCCTTCTGCCCCATCTCAAAGCAGCCCGACTACAAGAAGTGTTCCGTCCGCGTGGAGAGGGTGTAGGAGATGCGGAACCATTGGGTACGGAATCGCAATGTGATGATCGGACTCTTCAGCCTTCTGATGCTGGTGATGGTGGCCGTTGTTGGCAAGAGCATTCAGGCGGATCATACGCCCGTGGCCGCGCAGGTGTTG
>CAZUAX010000194.1:0-7956 GCA_964618435.1 uncultured Solibacteraceae bacterium | reverse complement strand
GCTAGTGGCGTGCGGTCAACTAGTGATGCGCGGCGACGCCCGCGGCTTGACGCGCCAGCGCAACGGCCACGCCAGCGGTGGATCCGTATCCGTCAGCGCCAATTTGGTCAGCGAACTGTTGCGTAACAGGAGCGCCCCCTACGAAAATCTTTACCTGATCCCGGACGCCCGCTTCGCGCAGCGCCTCAATGGTGGACTTCATGGAAGGCATGGTAACCGTCAACAGCGCGGAGAGGCAGACAATGGTAACGCCCTTTTCCTGGATGGCTGTGATGAAACGCTCCGGCGGCACATCCGCACCAAGATCATGGACCTCAAAGCCGCCACCTTCGAGCATGGAGGCGACAAGGTTCTTGCCAATATCGTGAAGATCGCCCTTCACCGTGCCAATTGCGACCCGGGCGACGGGTTCAGCACCCTGGGCAGCCAGCAGGGGCCGCAGGAGTTCGAGCGAGCCCTTCATGGCACGCGCGGAAAGCAACAGTTCGGGTACGAAGTAGTCTTCACACTCGTAGCGCTTGCCCACTTCGTCCATAGCGGGAATCATGTAGCCATTGATAAGGTCCAGGGCGGGAATGTTCTCCGCGATGGCCTCTTCGGTGACTGCAACGGCGAGTTTCTGGTCGCCATCAAGTACGGCCTCATATAGTTGGGTAAGGTTTGCCATTGGCGCTATTTCCTTCCATTGAATTCGCGGACGGCATCAATCATCGCCACGATGTTCTCAACAGGCGTGCCGGCCTGCACATTGTGGATAGTGTTGAAGACGAAGCCCCCATTGGGCGCAAAAATCTCACAGCGACGCAGCACCTGCTCGCGAACCTCAGAGGGCTTGCCAAATGGCAGTGTCTGCTGGGTATCCACGCCTCCACCCCAAAACACAAGGCGGTCGCCGTAGCGAGCTTTCAGCATTTCCGGATCCATACCCGAGGCGGAGCATTGCACGGGGTTGATGATATCGAAACCAGCCTCAATGAAGCTCTCGTAGAAGCGCTCGACAGAGCCGCAGGAGTGCTTGAAACACTTCCATGTGGTGTGCTTGTGGATCCACTCACAGAGTTGGCTGTAGTAGGGCAACCAGAGTTCGCGGAATGTGGGAACGCTGCAGAAGGCTGAGGTCTGTGTGCCAAAGTCCGTGCCGCAGATGAAGAGCGCATCGATGTCGTTGCCCACCGCGGCAAAGCCACGCTCCAGATTCTTGAGAGCGATTTCCGTCTGCTTTTCAAAAATAGCGTGAATGTAGGGCTTGCGCGAGCGTAAGGACATGTACCACTCGGTGATATCGCGGATCCCCTTGGGCTCCTTCAGGAAGGGGGCGGGTACGAGGGCGATGTCCCCGAATCCCATTCCGCCAAGGTTAGCCACCACCGCACGCCCGGTTGCGCGCGCAGCAGCGACGTCAGCAGCGAAACCGGAAATATCATCATCGGAAAGCACCTTGAACTCCTCGGTGTTGTCGGCGGGGTCAAGGCGGTTCTCGTCAAAATGATTCTGACGGATGATGCTATCGAAGAAGTAGAAGCCCTTAGGCATGCGGCCGCTGGGGGCCGCGCTGCGGTCGCCATGGGGATAGAGCAGGGTGTCGCCATTTTCGTCGATGCTGGTGACGAACTGCTCGCTCACCAGCACTTCAAGGTCGTGCAGCCTCCACGGCTTCCAGTCATGGTTTGAGAAGCCGAACATCGTCTTGCGGCGGTAGACACCTTCCACATCGACCCCAATGGCCTGTTTGAGATCGTCCTCAATGAGGCCAAGCATCTGGAGGGGTTCAAAAACCTTCACCGGGCGCCGCTCGAGACCGTAGTAATCGCGCAGTGCGGCGATGGCCATCACATGCATCCCGCTTACGGTGGTGCTCCCGAAGTCAACGGGCACTTGGTCAGGCACGCGGTGGTTGAGGGTGTCCCACACACGCTGGCGGCTAGGGGACAGGATAGCGACAGCTTCCATGCGGCACGCTCCCCGGCGGCCGGATGCGAAGCCCAAGGGGCGGAAAATGGCCGCTCGCCCGCATTACATCACTTTCAGACCGTAAAGTCCAGTTAGGATTCGGCGACGACAGCGGCTAGATCCGGTTGAATTTTTTCACGGCTTCGCCCAGGGAACGCAGTTGCTGAATGAGAGGCACCATACGGCTCTCACGGTTGTCAATTTCCAGGGCCACCTTCAAAACTGCCTCTGCGTGCTGCTTGGGCACTACCACCACCCCATCCTCACTGGCGACAATCACGTCACCAGGAGAGATCAGTACGCCACCGCACCAGACGGGTTCGTCCTTGGAAACACTGGCATAGCGGCCAACCGCTGTTGCCGGAGAGATACTGCGTGCATAAACGGGCAGACCAAGGCGGCGAATTTCCGCCACATCGCGTACACCACCATCAATCACCATGCCCGCCATCTCACGGGCTTTGGCCGCTGTTGCCATCAAACCGCCAATAGCGGCCACGTTGAGGCCATTCTCCATCACAATCACGCCAACTTCGCCGGGCTGCGCGCTATCAATCATCTCAATGGAATGCTTTGTGGATTGCACAGGCGTGGCGTTTTCCGGCTTGGCGGGGCGGACAAGGGCAGTGCGGGCACGCCCAACGACAACGCCTTCCACCATGGGACGGAACTCATGTTCCAGATAGCCCCGTTGGCCCGCCACCTCATCCACCGCATCTGCCACCGAAGCCACCGTGACACCTCGAAAGCCCGCGATTAGGGGTTCTTCCGGAGGACGGCTGCTGGCGGCGAGGCCGAAGAACAAGACGATCAGCAGCAAAAGGGGGATGGCGAGTAGGTACGGTCGTTGTCTCATGGGTACACGCTTGAAAACACAACAGTTCTTTCTATTGTGGAAGGAAAGGACGAAAAGTCAATGAAAACAGGACAAAGAAGAGATGTTGTGCGAAGGGTTTGGCGGGGACGACGGGGCTCGAACCCGCGGCCTCCTGCGTGACAGGCAGGCGTTCTAACCAACTGAACTACGTCCCCTGACGTGTGCTCAACCTTTCCAAATTAGCACAAAATGGAAGCGTCACACAAGAGTCGGAAGCAATTCCCTGCAACAGAAGTTGGAGCCCACAGCCATTCCACGGTTTCCTGGCGGAAAACTCCACTTTCGCGCTTAAAGTCTGCAGAAAAACCCTTGAGTCCGCCTGCATTTCTGATGAGGATCTCCTGGAATTTCGTTAGGATGTCCCCCGAAAGTGGCAGTCCCGATTTCTTCAGCAGCGTCCTTAGGTGGCGCGACCTTCGAACAGGTTACGACCATCCACCATGGCCTTCATTTTGCCGTCAGCCACGCTGCGCTGAAGCATCCAGAAGCCGCAGTCTGGATGAATATACTTCACCCTTCCCGCACCCAGCACCTCCTGCGCGTGTTCCAGGCGCTGGGCAATCGTCTCAGGAGTCTCAATTCCGTTGTCCTTGATATCCACTACCCCAAGGCCAATACCGATTTCCGGGCGCAAGTCCTTGAAGGCAATGAGTTCTTCATAGCCGCGGCGGGCAAACTCCAGCACCAGATGATCCACATGGAGCTGGTTGAGGAAGGGGATGAGTGCCTGATAGAAGCCCTTTTGCACGCTCTGCCCGCCGTAATTCCCGAAGCAGATGTGGACCGCGCGCTCCGTCTGGATGCCATCCAGAACATGGTTGATAGCCTCCACTGCCCAGGGCTGGTCTTCCGGATGGCCGACGATATTGGCCTCATCCAGTTGCACAACAGCAGCCGGAATACTGGCCAGTTGGGCACGGAGGACTTCGGCGATGGCCATGGCCAAAGCGCCTCGGTGCGGATAGTGACGGTCGGTTAGCACCTTGGCCAACATGTGCGGGCCAGTGCATGTGAACTTGAGCGGCTGTGTGGTGAGGGACTGGGTAAGCGCGAAGTCCCCTGGCAGGTAGAGACTGCCCTCGCCAATGGGGTCGTCTACCACCCCAGCCGGCGCGGTGCGATAGCGCAGTTGCGAGTCCTGGCGGAAGGCCTCATAGTCAGACAACGAAAAGCGGGTGCGCACCCCGGACATGCGGCTGACGAAGTAGTCGATCATACCGTTGGTCTCAGGGTGGCTGGGGTCAAAACGGTTGAGTTCCCCGTCGGCAACCACGTCAATGCCAGCCAGTTCCTGGGTCTTCAGCACCACCATGATGGCATCGCGGAGAACCAGGCGGCTGGTTTCGCCAAGTAACCAGGAGGGAACGGGATAGCTGCCGACAACCGTTGTTTTTACCATGACCCTCATTCTATGATCTGCAGGGCCTTGATGGGCGGGAATAGTGGTTTCGTAGAATGGTGAGTTGGCGAAATATGAAGTATTGGTGGTGATACCCACCCTTCGCGCGGGCGAGCCACTGCAAATGGCGCTGGATAGTCTGGCGGCGCAGACCTGGAATGACTTTGAGGTGATCGTGGTGGACAACAGCGGTCAGCGTTTGGCCGCGCCGCTTGCCGCAGAAACCCGGTTCCCCTTGATGATGCTGTATTCAGAACAGAACGTGGGCTACGGCGTTGCGGTGAACCGCGCGGTAAACCGCAGCGAGGCCGCATTAATCGCGGTGTTGAACGACGACGCGGTGGCCGACCCCGGATGGCTACAGGCATTGGTGGCGGCTGCCAACGCCTATCCGGAGTTTGGCATGTTCAGTTGCCAGATCCGGCTGGCGGGCACTACTTGGCTGGATTCGACAGGGATGTTGATGAGCAGGGATGGCAGTAGCGTCCAGCGGGCGCATCGGCAACCATATGCGAATGATGTGTCACCGCCGGAAGCGCTACTGCCAAGCGGGTGCGCTGCGCTTTACCGCCGCAAAGCAATGCAGGACGCCGGCCATTTCGACGTGGATTTTTTTCTTTACGGAGAGGACATTGACCTTGGGCTGCGCATGATCTGGATGCGATGGCCCTGTCGCTATGCGGCGGATGCGATTGTGGAGCACTCCTACTCCGCCACCGCAGGTGTGGCCTCGCCGCTGAAAGCCTATCTGGTGGAGCGGAACCGGCTGTTCCTTGTGGTCCGCAACTTTCCTTTCACGGATGCAGTGGCTGCCTTTATGTGGGCTCCGCTCCGATATCTGCTGCACCTGGTGGCGCTGCTTCGTGGAAGGGGAAAGACGGCCCAGTTCGCTGAGAGCAGCAACGCGTTATGGCTACCCTGGATGGTACTGAAGGCGCACGTCGCCGTTTTGCTCGCGTTACCCCGTCTGCTAAGCCAGCGAAATGCCATCCGGCAGCATGCACGGGTTTCGAAGGAAACCTTCCGCCGAGCGATCTACACCCATCGGATCAGCCTATGGAGGGTGGCCAAACACTAGCCATGACCGCCAACCGTAATCACACTAGCGAAATGCAACAGCAGGCACCCGGCGACATGATGGTGTTGATTCCTGCCTTCAATGAAGCTGCGTGCATCGTGGGCGTCCTGGAGGAACTCTGGGAGGTGCTTCCTGGCTGCGCCGTGGTGGTGGTGGATGATTGCTCGCGTGACGCCACCGCGCAGCTTGCCCAGGATGCTGGCGCCCAGGTCCTGCGATTGCCGCACCATTTGGGACTGGGCGGCGCAGTGCAGGCAGGCTACAAACTGGCTTACGAGTTGGGCTACGGCGTGGTAATCCGGATTGATGGCGATGGGCAGCACGACCCTCGCGACATCCGCCGCATTTACGACACCCTGCGTGAAACGGGGGTTGAGATGGTAATTGGCAGCCGCTTCCTGCCCGAATCTTCGGGATATAAAACTACCTTTGCCCGGATGGTGGTGATCCGTTTCTTTCGCCTGATGCTGCACCCGATTCTCGACCAGCCGGTGAGGGACCCCACCTCCGGCTTTGTGGGCGTGAATCGCGCGGCACTGGAGCTATTCAGCCGGGTGTTCCCCCTGGAGTATCCCGAGATTGAAGCATTGGTGGTGTTGCAGCGATGTGTGTTCCGATTCCGGGAGGTCCCCTGCAGCATGCGGCCCCGCGCAGCCGGCCAGAGCAGCATTACCCTCTGGAAATCGGTGTATTTCATCCTGCATGTCCTGTTGGGGGTGTTTGTGAATATCTTGAAGTATGACGTCCGCCGGTTAGGAGGAAAGTGATGCCGCCCATGCAGAGCCTGGTAGCCGCAGTGACCCTGGTGCTGATTGCCGCGGTGCTGGTGCAGGTACGGCGAGCCCACATTCGCGTGGAGTATTCGGTTAGCTGGCTGGGAGCAGGCGTGGCGCTGTTGCTGGTGGTATTTTACCCAGGGCTGCTGCCGTGGCTGGCGGCATTGGCCGGCCTGCAGGACGAGTCGCTCACGCTGCTATTGCTGGTGGGCTGCATTTTTTTGTTTGTCTTATTCCGCCTGTCGATAGTCGTGTCGGCGCTCAAAGACAACAACGTGGCACTGGCCCAACGTCTGGCGATTCTGGAATATCACCTCTCTCACATCAATGAAAAAGAAACGAACCGTTCCTAGTGAGACAGTCCCCGTGCGCAGCAACCCTGTGGACGCAGCGCAGGGGGTGGCTGCCTCCTCTACCGCATTTGCAGAGGGTCCAGCCATTCCGTGGTGGGCATGGCTCGGTTTCGCTGCAGCAGCGTTTGTTTGCTTGCTTGTGATCTATGGACCGTCCTTGCGGGGTGAGTTCCTGTTTGACGACATCGCCCTGAAGTTCCGCGCAGAGCCCGAGTACTTCCGCTGGAGTGCATGGCAGGCCATGCAAGGAGACCGTCCGTTAACCGGGCTCAGCTACTGGCTTAGCTATCAGGCAGGCGACGGGCAACCTATGCCCTTCCATGCGGCGTCGTTACTGCTTCACGCAGGGTCGGCCACATTGCTGGGCTACATTTTGCTGCGACTGTTGACGCTGCTAAAACTGGCGGGTGGATTTCGCATGACCCTGGCATTGCTGGGAGCGGCGCTCTTCCTGGTGCATCCCGCCCAGAGCGAAGCTGTAGCCTACGTGGCAGCACACCCGGAAACGCTAAGTGTATTCTTCTACTTTGCGGCGCTGGCAATCTTTCTTTCGCGCAATGGTCCACAGGTAAGCTGGCTGACGGCGGCTGGAAGCACCGCGTGTTTTGTATTGGCGATGCTCAGCAAAGAACACGCCCTTACGCTGCCTGCAGTGATGTTGTTGCTGGACATGTGGGTTTACCGCCAGTCCATCCCGGACATCTTGCGGAATGGCTGGCGGCTCTACGCCCTAATGACCTTGGGAGCGGTTGCAGGATTGGCCGTCGTGTTGCGTACGCTGGCCAGCGCCACCACAGCGGGCTTCGGCATGGCAGACCTCACGTGGTGGGAATACCTGCTGACCCAAGGCCGCGCAATTCTCCTGTATCTCCGGCTGTGGGTGCTACCCGTGGGCCAGAATGGAGACTACCTGTTCCCAATCTCACGAGGCCTGTTTGAGCACTGGGCCATCCTTTGCTGGCTTGTGATCGCGAGCGGGCTGGCACTGGCAGTTCGGTATCGACGGGAAGCCCCGCTGGTGGCACTGGGATCTGTGCTGTTCCTTTTGGTGTTGGGGCCAACCTCCAGTGTGCTTCCCATTCAGGATGCCGCTGTGGAACGGCGCATCTATCTGGCTGCGCTAGGGCTGGTGCCGTTGACGCTCGGGTTGCTGCTGCGCCTGCGGGTGAGCCCTTCCCTGCTCCGCGTGGCAGGTGTTGTGGTGCTGATGGTGTTGTCGCTGGCAACTTACCAGCGCAGCACCGTTTGGGCTTCTGCGAATGGATTTTGGGCGGACGTGCTGGCAAAGAACCCCGAGAGCTGGCGAGCGAACGTAGCGATCGGACTGCAGGCTCTGGAAGCAAATCGTTGCGCCGAAGCGCTGGATCTATTCGAAAGGGCAAGGCCAGGTGTGGCGTGGAACTATCAGGCTAGCTGGCACTCCAGCCACGCCCGGGCACTGGACTGCCTCGGACGACTGGAGGAAGCAGAAGCTGCCTACCTGGAATCACTGAAAGGTGAGCGCAGCGCCGCGGTGCTTTCGC
>CAZUAX010000193.1:0-7963 GCA_964618435.1 uncultured Solibacteraceae bacterium | reverse complement strand
CACCATGTCGTCGTAGCCGCCGGTGTACAGGATGATGGTCTCGTAGTCGATGTCGGCGGTGTGGGTACACACCTCATTCAGAAAGTGACGGTCGTGGGAGATCACGATAAGGCAACCGCTGTAGTTGCGCAGGTAGTTCTGCAACCAGTGGATACTGTCGAGGTCGAGGTGGTTGGTAGGCTCGTCCAGCAGCAGTGCGCCGGGGCTGCCAAAGAGCGCCTGCGCCAGCAGTACGCGCACCTTCTGTCCGCCCTGTAGCTCGCTCATGCGGCGTTCGTGCAGTTCTTCCGGCACGTCCAGGCCATCCAGCAACACTGCGGCATCGCTTTCGGCGGTATAACCGTCCTCTTCGCCAACGATGCCCTCCAGTTCTCCCAGACGCATTCCATCCTCGTCTGTGAGATGCGCGTGGTCTTTTTCGTACAGTTCCTCGCGCTCCTGCAGTGCCGCCCAGAGCCGGGCGTTGCCCATCATCACAACGTCGATGACGCGGTGTTCCTCATAGGCGAATTGATCCTGCTTGAGCACGCCGAGTTTTTTCGGGCGGGTGACGGAGCCCTTCTGTGCGTCCAATTCCCCGGTAAGGATTTTCATGAAGGTGGACTTGCCGGCACCGTTTGGGCCAGTGAGGGCGTAGCGGCGACCCGCCTGGAAGGTGACAGACACCTCCTCAAACAGGATCTTGGCGCCATAGCGCATAGAGACATTGTGGACAGAGATCAAGCGAAGGTCTTCTTTCGTAGGGGAATAGTCGTAACCGGGGAAGACGATGCCCGACGCACCGCCAGATATATTCAGTTTACTAGCAAATGCCATGGTTGCGGGGCAGAGTGCGGGTCGTAGACTATCGCGGAACGCGGAAGAGCTTGCGTACAGGTATTACCGCGGCTCTCCCTCTCCTTGAGTGCTTGAGTTAAGTACGTTGGTTCTGGATAGGGGCGCCGAAACCCGATTGTCACATGGGTGGTCTTACCGAATGTGCGGGTGATTCGCTGCCGTATGAAGATTCCACGTACTCATCTCTATGATTTCGGCGTTTGCAGATTCGCGATTCTGGTTTTGGCTGCTTTCGGCTCAGCCGTGCTGCCCGCCCCGGCCTCTGTATCTCGCGATGACGCTGGACGGCTCGTTGAGGCGCGTCCCCTGGATTCATTTGTGCAGCAGTTTGCTCAGTCACTGGCAGTGGAAGATATCTCGAAACCGGAGAGGCAAGCTGGAAGGCCAAACGTTGCCACTGCCCGGTTTGCACCTCACATCAGGACGGGGAACTGGCTCTCCGCGCCGCCACTGGCAACTGTCGCGGAGGACGGCGCGGAACCAAAGGCGAAGGCAGGGAATGCCGTTGAGTGGATTCCTCTGCTGCGGCAATCCGCCTTCTTCCTGGGCGTGCAGCATGGATTTCGTATCGCTACAGAGGAAGGCACGCGCGAGGGGCTGAAGGGCCCGTTTTTCAGGGACTGGTATCGCTCCCTTTCGTCGCTGCATGGTTGGGGTGACGGGGATCCATTCCTTGTGAATTACGTGGGGCACCCGATGCAGGGTTCCGTATCCGGCTTTATCTGGAGGCAAAACGACCCAAGATATCGCTCAATTGAATTTGGAAACAACGCGGACTATTGGCGTTCGGTTTTGCGCTCCACCGCGTTTTCGTTTGCCTATAGCAGCCAGTTTGAGATTGGCCCGGTGAGCGAAGCCACCATCGGCGCAGTGCAAAGCAGGTTTCCGCAGCAGGGCTTTGTCGACCATGTGGCCACGCCCACCATTGGGGCGTTGTGGATGATTGGCGAAGACGTTCTCGACCGGTATGTGATCCGCAAAGTAGAGGGGCGTACAGAGAATGTATTCATCCGGATGATGGCCCGGGGGTGGCTGAACCCCTCTCGCTCGTTTGCCAACATGATGCGGCTAAAGGTGCCCTGGTGGCGCGATAGCCGCCCGGGTATCTGGAAATACCGAATGGAAGAGGAACGGGTAAGGCGCGAGGCTGAGAGACGGGCGGCCCGCCCAAGCCCACTTCGCCAGAATGAGTCCGGCGGAAAGCCTTGGGACGCAGTTGCCCCCTTTCATTTCACCTTCTCGACGGATTACTCCCGGCATCCGGCGGGTGGGGTGGGGGCGAACTGCATTGGAGGCGGTGGAACCGCAGTTTGGAACAGAGGGCGCATCCATAGCTGGGTAGCGCAGGTAAGCGGCTGCAAACTCTTCACGTTTGCCCCGGACTTTTCAGGAGACATCCTCATCTATCGTGCGGGTCCGCGATGGACTAAGCGCAATGGGCGATGGATGCCTTATGGGCAAGTGCTGCTAGGGGGCAAGCGCGCCACGATAGAGAACATTCCCGAAGATCGCCGGGAGGAGGTGCGGCGCATTGACCAACTGCCCGCAAGCCAGCGCCCTCCGCGCTCGCAGTATGTTGACCGGCAGCAGGTGAATGGCATCGCGCTCTCGGTGGGCGGTGGCTTGGATATGGGGCTTACCCGCGCTGCCTTCCTGCGTGTGGCCAACGTAGACTACACGCATGCCTGGGTGCCGAGCGGGACGATCGCCTCTTATCCCAACAGCGTAAGGTTCTCGATGGGCATCGTCTTGCGAGTGGGCAACTGGTGACTGCCCGCGTTGTGTTGTCCTGCTAGGCCAGTGATTGCTCGAGATCCGCAATGATGTCCTGCGCGTCTTCGATACCCACCGATAGCCTCACCAGGTTCTCCCGAATGCCGGTACGCTGTTTGTGGCGGGGCGAGACATCGCGGTGCGAGGCTGTCCAGGGATGCAGCATCATGGTGTGCACATCTCCCAGAGATGTGGCGCGCACCACAAGGCGCAAACGGTCCATGAACGCGAAGATTCCAGCTTTGTCCAGGTCGTCCACCTCAAAACTCACCATCGCTCCGTAGAGGCCGTCCTGGAAGAGGGTTTCGATGGCGGCACGGTCAGGATGCGCGGGGTCGTCGAGGTAGTATACGCGAGGAATTCGAGGATGGGCACGAAGCCATGCCGCAATCTGCTGCGCATTGCGGCACTGCCGTTCCATGCGCAAGGGAAAGGTCTTGATCCCGCGCATGGAGAGATAACTCTCGAAAGGCCCAAGTACGGGGCCCACCACGCGCGACATCGCCCTCACTTCTTCCAGTTTGTCGCCGGAGCACAAAATTGCGCCGCCAAGCACGTCGCCATGTCCGGACAGATACTTCGTGAGGCTGTGCACCACGTAGTCCGCCCCATGCTCCATCGGCCGCACCAGCAGGGGTGTGGCGAAGGTATTGTCCACAATCAACTGGGCTTTGGCGGCTTTGGCGAGGGATGCGATGCCCGCCAGGTCGCCCACCCGAAGTAGCGGGTTGGACACGGTTTCCATCAGCACGCAGCCAGGTTGGAACTCGGCGATTGCGGATTCCGCCGCGCTCAGGTCGCTGATGTCTACGAAGCGTGTCTCCACACCCCACGGCTCCAGCATGTTGACCAGCAACTTCACCGTGGCCCCATAAAGCGCTTCGGCGCAGAGTACGCGCTTAGGGCGTTCGGCGAGGCAGGTCATCAGCGTGGCCTGCAGAGCCACCATGCCGGACGCGGTAGCCAAGGCGCCACCCGCTCCCTCCAGGGAGGCAAGTAATTCCTCTAGAGCGGCATTGGTGGGGTTGTCGTAGCGCGCATACGCGTAGCCGTGCTCCTCATGCCCGAAAATCTTGTCGAGCATTTCGGTTTCGGAATAAAAATACGATGCCGCCGTGTGGATAGGGGTGGTAACGGGGACGTGTTTGCCGGTAGCTTTGCGGTCGCCGGCATGCACGGCCTTGGTTTGCATTTTCAACGAGAGTGGCCTCTTTTCCTTCCCTGCTATTATCGCCAATGCGGGAGCCTTTCCGGTTTTCAGGCATTCCCAAGGTGAGTACGATGTCTCGACTACGCATGGACAAGTGGTTGTGGGCTGCGCGGTTCTACAAAACTCGTGCGCTGGCGGCGCATGCCTGCGAACTTGGCCGGGTGGAAAGCAACGGGATTACCTCCAAAGCGTCGAGGGAAGTAAAGGTGGGCGATGTGGTTCGTGTGTCACATGATGGGGGTGGCACCGAAGTAGAGGTGCTGGCATTGAGCGCGGTTCGAGGGCCGGCATCCGTAGCCCAAACGCTCTACCAGGAAACCCCGGCCAGCATCGCCAGACGGCAACAACTGGCCGAGGAACGGAGGGCCGGACTGCATTTTGAAGCCATGCGCGAAGGCAAACCCAGCAAACGCGACAGACGGGAACTGGACCGGCTTCGCGGGCGCGATGCTGAACTTAGCTGATGGTTGGGTAGAACCATTGCGGCTGGTGGTCCCCCGAATTCCGATAAGCGGGGGAACCTCGGTGTCATAACCCATGTCCGGGCAGGTTTTATAATTGCAGTGAATGGCGTTCCACCCTGCGGAGTGGCGCTTCCTTATGATCCCATTCACAGTTTCGGGAATCTGACGATCAAAGCCCTACCGGGTCCGGAGAAGTTTGCATGCGATATTTGCCCATTCATGCCGTGGCGTGCGCTCTGTTTGCCACGGTCTTTGCTTTGCCGGCGTCCTCTCAGGGATTGCCTTTGAACTTTGCCGCTCAGGAGGATCCAGGGCGGCCCAAGACCATCCAAGGCTTCGACCAAAAGGCCATGGACCCGAGCGTGAGCCCCTGCCAGAACTTTTTCCAGTACGCTTGCGGCACTTGGCTAAAGGAAAATCCGGTGCCCGCTGACCAGCCGGCCTGGGGCCGATTCAATGAACTGTTTGAGAACAATCGGCTGATTCTGCGCAATATTCTGGAGAAGGCGCGCGAAGCGACTCCCACCGCATCCAGGGAGATGCGGCAGGTGGGCGACTACTACGCAGCCTGTATGGACGAAGATGGCGCCAATGCAGCGGGCCTGAAGCCAATAGAGCCCTATTTGGGGCGGGCGGCCAGCCTCCGCGATAAATCGGAGTTCGCGAAGTTCGTAGCGGAACTGCACCTGAGCGGCGTGAATGTGCTGTTTGGCTTCGGTAGCGGACAGGACTTCCAGAACGCGGCGGATGTGATTGCGGTTGCGGACCAGGGCGGACTGGGCCTTCCGGACCGTGACTACTACCTGCAGGATAACCCTCGCTTCACCCGTATTCGCGGGGAGTATCAGGCGCACATCGCCCGCATGTTCGCTTTGGCCGGTGCCTCGGATGCGGATGCCAAACGCGATGCTGACACGGTGATTGCGTTGGAAACCGCGCTGGCTGAGGGTTCGCTTGACCGCGTTAGCCGGAGGGACACCCGTAACCTCGACAACCGCATGAAGGTGAGCGAGGCGGCCGCACTGATGCCCGCGTTTGACTTTCCCGCCTACATGAAGGCTGCGCTCACGCCTGACGTGTCGGACATCAATATCTACGTGCCCAACTTCTTCAAGGCGCTAAGCAACCAGATTGAAGCGCGCCCGGTGGACGATTGGAAAACCTATTTTCGCTGGCACATCCTGCGCAGCAACGCGCCGCTGCTTTCCGCGGCGCTGGCGGAAGAGAACTTTGCGTTCTACGGCCGCGTGTTGCAAGGCCGCAAGGAACAGCCTGCGCGCTGGAAGCGCTGTGTGCAATCCACTGACGGTGCGCTGGGAGAAGCGCTAGGCAAGGCCTATGTGGAAGAGACCTACGGAAAAGACGGTGCGGCACGCATGGCTGCGATGGTGAACAACCTTACGGAAGCCCTGCGCGAGAATATCGAGCAACTTGACTGGATGACACCTGCCACCCGCCGGCAGGCGCTCACCAAGTTGTCGACGGTGGCCAATAAGGTAGGCCACCCCACCAAGTGGAAGGACTACGGTGAAGTTTCCATCAGCAGGAAGGACGCGGTCGCGAATCGGTCCGCGATTGCACGCTTCGACTGGAAGCGCGATCTCGACAAGATTGGGAAACCCGTAGACAAAGATGAGTGGTTCATGACGCCCCCCACCGTCAATGCTTACTACGACCCGCAGAACAATAACATCAATTTCCCGGCTGGCATCCTGCAGCCCCCGTTTTTTGATAAGTCTGCTGACGACGCGGTGAATTACGGTGCAATCGGCGCGGTGATTGGGCACGAACTTACCCACGGCTTCGACGACCAGGGTCGTCGTTTTGACGCCGATGGCAACCTCAAGGACTGGTGGACTGAGGAAGACGCGAAGGCTTTTGAGAAGCGCGCAGAGTGTTTTGTCCAACAGTACGGCAACTATAAAGCCATTGATGAAGTAGGTCTGAACGGGCAACTGACGCTGGGGGAGAATGTCGCCGACAACGGTGGTTTGCGCATTGCATTTCTGGCTTTGCTGCGCAGCATGACGGAGGAAGGGAAGAAGAAGGTGATCGACGGATTCTCGCCGGCGCAGCGCTTTTTTGTGGGCTGGGGGCAGGTCTGGTGCAATGCCTACACCCCGGAAACTGCCCGTCTGCGCGCGCAGACGGATCCGCATTCCCCCGGCAATCACCGGGTGAATGGCGTGGTCTCGAACATGCCGGAGTTTGCTGAAGCCTTTGGCTGTAAGCCGGGCGACCCGATGGTGCGCGAAAACGCGTGCCGCGTGTGGTGATCGCCACCGCCTAATGGAAAAAGGGCGCGACCTCTACCGGAATTCGCGCCCTTTTCTTCGTTTCCCCGCTTGGTTACTGCAGATTTTTCGCGTAGTCGATGGCGAAGTAACTGAGGATCATGTCCGCGCCCGCACGGCGGATTGCGGTAAGGGTCTCCGCCACGGCGCGGTCCTCATCCAGCCAGCCATTAGCAGCGGCGGCCTTAATCATGGCGTATTCGCCGCTCACTTGGTAGGCGGCTACCGGCACATCCACGTTCGAAGCAACATCCGCAATCACGTCCAGGTAAGCCAGCGCGGGCTTCACCATTACGATGTCCGCTCCCTCCATGACGTCGAGCATCACTTCCCGCATGGCCTCACGCCGGTTTGCTGGGTCCATCTGGTAGGTCTTCTTATCGCCCGATCGCGGAGCGGAATCGAGCGCTTCGCGGAAGGGTCCGTAAAATGCCGAGGCATACTTTGCGGAATAGGCCAGGATGCCGGTGTTTGTGAAGCCCGCGTCATCCAGCGCTTCCCGGATAATCCCGACGCGTCCGTCCATCATGTCCGAAGGAGCCACAAGATCCGCCCCCGCTTCCGCCTGCGCAACCGCCATCCCGGCCAGGATTTCCAGCGTGATGTCGTTCACAATCTCACCGTTCTCGACATAGCCATCGTGACCGTCACTGGAGTAGGGGTCCATAGCCACATCTGTAATCACCGCGAGTTCCGGCAACGCGTCCTTGAGAGCCCGCACGGTGCGCTGCAGAAGGCCATCGGGATTGGAGCCTTCTGAGGCGCGTTTATCCTTGATGCTGTCCGGCAGTGCAGGGAAGAGGGCTACCGCGGGTATGCCCAGGCTGTAGGCCTCCGTTGCCAGGGCCACCGTATGGCTTATGCTGAGCCGGAAGCAGCCGGGCATGGCGCCGATGGGGATGCGCGTGTCGTCCCCCTCCGTGACGAACATGGGCAGAATGAGATGCGCGGGGCTAAGTTCGGTTTCCCGCATTAGCCCACGGATTGCGGCGGTGCGGCGGTTACGGCGCGGGCGGAAGGGCAAATCATATTGCGTTTCAGGCATGGGCTGGTTGATCTCCTGTGGGTTGGGTGCTTCCCGTCAACGCGCTGGCACTCACTTCAAGCAAGTCTGCGGCTGCATTCAGCGCGTCGAAGGCGGCGGCTTGCCAGTTGCTATTCTCCCGCCATTGCTCGCGGGCGCGGTGGATGGCTGCGCGCAGCGTCTCGGGGGCTGGTCCCCCATCCACGCTACGGATATTTACGAAATGGCGTGGATCTAATGCGGAGCGCACTTGTGGTTCAGATAAAGGCAGGGCCGCACCCAGCACCGTCTCTGCAGCGGCCTGCAGGTTGCGGTGAATGGCTTCCAGTGAGTCGTCCCCGCCGCAAGCTTTCACCGCATG
>CAZUAX010000192.1:0-7975 GCA_964618435.1 uncultured Solibacteraceae bacterium | reverse complement strand
GGGGAGGCAATTGAGTCCATCTCATCTGTCCCGCTGGTCCCGCTGGTCCGCTGGTCGCCCTTTTCGCCGATGTCGATGCCAATGGTGTCCATGGCGGCCACGGTTTCCTTGCCTTCCTTCCCGCCAGATGCTTTGATACTCTTCTCTATGACTGATTCTCCTCTTCAGCTTCGTTTGGCTCTGCTTGGCCGCTCTCAACCCTATTGCCGGATAATCAGTCGTCTCATCCCATCTGCCCCACTGGTCGCTCTGGCATGCAAGATGACAAAACCAAAGATGTAGGGCCGGAGAAACCCCTCGACCAGCCTGCTCAGGACGCGGCAATGAAAGCCAGTCCTTGGTCAAAGGATCCGCAGCAGGTTCTGGCTCGGTTGGCCGTTTCCCTTGATAAGGGTTTGCCCGATACGGAAGTCGCGAAGCGCCGACGCCAACACGGCCCAAACCGGCTGCGCGAGCGACGCAAAACTTCGCTCTGGAAACTCATCATTGCCCAGTTCAGAAGCCTCATCGTTGTTCTGCTGGCCGCGGCGTCGGGCGTTTCTTTTGTGTTTGGTGATTTCGTTGAAGGCATGGCCATCGGCGCGGTGATTTTCATCAACGCTGCCATCGGCTTCGTCACCGAGTGGCGCGCGGTGCGTTCGATGGAGGCGCTGCGCCGGCTCAGTCGCGTTAGCGCCAAAGTGCGGCGCGACGGACAAGTGCTCAGTGTTCCCGCCGCTGAACTCGTACCGGGTGACATCGTAGTCATCGAAGGCGGCGACATCGTAGCCGCGGATTTGCGCCTTCTGGAGGCTTCGAAACTTCAAGCCGACGAATCGACGCTCACAGGCGAGTCAGCCCCCGTGGGCAAATCCACTGAATCCGTGGGGGCAGACGTGCCGATCAGCGAGCGAAAATGCATGTTGTTCAAGGGCACAACCGTTACACGCGGGTCGGGGGAAGGTGTGGTGGTGGCCACCGGCATGGCGAGTCAATTGGGAGAAATCTCGGCGTTAATCGAGGAGGCCAAGCAGGAGATCACGCCGCTGGAACGACGCCTCGACCGGCTAGCGCACAAGCTTGTCTGGATAACGCTCGGAATTGCGGCGTTGATGGCAGTTTCGGGCATTCTTGCCGGCAAGGAATTGTATTTGATGATCGAAACCGCCATCGCTTTGGCGGTGGCGGCGATTCCGGAAGGCTTGCCGATTGTAGCCACCATGGCCCTCGCCCGCGGCATGTGGCGTATGGCCCGACGCAATGTCCTCGTCAACCGCCTCTCCGCAGTCGAGACCCTGGGTGCGACCGGCGTCATCTGCACCGACAAAACCGGGACGCTTACCGAGAACCGTCTCACGGTCGTCCGCTACGCCTTTGAGTCTGGCGAGGTCGAGGTTGCCCCTTCGCGCCAAGACAACCAGTCCGCCTTCACCCGGGAGGAGAATCCACTCGATCCTACCGAAGACCCGTTCTTGCGCGCGGCTTTAGAGGTTGGTGCGCTCTGTAACAACGCGGCCATTCGGAACGGCGACGGACAAGATCAGGTCGGCGATCCGCTCGAAATCGCGCTGCTGCGCGCCGCAGACTTGGCTAAGTTTACGCGCCCGGAGTTGCTCAAGGAACAGCCAGAGCAACGCGAGGAAGCGTTTGATCCGGACGTGAAGATGATGGCCACGTTTCACCAGCAGGACAACAAGTTTCGCGTAGCGGTCAAGGGCGCGGGCGAAGCAGTCCTTGAAAATTCGGCCCGCGTGCAGACAGCAGAAGGTGAAAGGGATTTGACCGAGGAAGATCGCGAGCGTTGGAAGAGGCGGAACATCAAAATGGCCGAAGACGGCTTGCGCGTGCTTGCGCTGGCCACCAAGACCGTCGAGGACCCGGAAACCAAGCCCTACGAGAATCTGACGTTTATCGGACTGGTGGGTCTGCTCGATCCGCCCCGGCACGACGTGCGCGAGTCCATCGAACAATGCCGCCACTCTGGCATCCAGGTAGTCATGGTCACGGGCGACCAGCCGCAGACCGCAGTCAACGTGGCGCGCGAGGTCGGTTTGCTCGACACAGACGCGGAGGCAAAAACTGTGCTGGGGCGCGAACTGGAGGAGACGGAAAACCTCTCCAATGAGCAGTCGGAGAAGTTTCGCCAATCCGTAATCTTTGCCCGCGTCAGCCCGAAACAAAAACTCGGGTTGATCACCTTGCATCAGAAGTCCGGAGCGATCGTGGCCATGACAGGCGACGGCGTGAACGACGCCCCGGCTCTGAAACAGGCCGACATCGGAGTGGCGATGGGCCGGCGCGGGACAGAGGTGGCGCGCGAGGCGGCCGACATGATTCTCAACGACGACGCCTTCAGTTCGATTGTGTTGGCAGTGCGGCATGGCAGGGTCATCTTCGATAACATCCGCCGGTTCGTGCTCTATCTGATGTCCTGCAACCTCAGCGAAATCCTCGTGGTGGGCGGGGCTACCGTGGCGCAGACGCCGCTGCCGCTCCTCCCGCTGCAAATCCTTTTCTTAAACCTGGTCACCGACGTATTCCCAGCGCTGGCGCTTGGAATGAGCGATGGTGACCCACAAGTGATGCAGCACCCACCGCGTGATCCGCATGAACCAGTGCTGACCAAGCGCCATTGGAAGGCCATCATCGGTTACAGCACGCTTATCACCGTGTCGGTCCTCGCCGCCTTTGGTGTTGCCCTCGAAGTGCTGCTCATGGACGCTCACGAAGCTGTTACGGTGTCGTTCCTGGTGCTCGCCTTCGCTCAACTCTGGCACGTGTTCAACATGCGCAACCGTGGCACATCGATCCTGCGCAATGATGTTGTGCGCAATCCTTACGTCTGGGGCGCGATCGGCCTGTGTGTCGTGTTGCTTCTGGGGGCGGTTTACCTGCCCGGATTGTCCGACGTCCTGAAGCTGACTCATCCCGGCTTGATGGGTTGGCTCGTCGTCCTCGGGTTCAGCCTTGTTCCTTTGGTGGTGGGCCAGTTGCTGAAGGGCATCCGATCCGATTCAGGGGATGAGCACACAAGGAGACGACCGCATTTCCAACCTGACAACAAGAAACCACTGCGGAAAGATTCACCTGATGTTCAACCGCTTTGAGTTATGAAAACGCAAGCTTTACACTCGGGTCGTGCTGCTCACCCCCGCGCTGGACGCCGCGCTGGCCTCCGCGAGCACGGTAATGGTGGGCATCAATGCGCGACCGCTCTGAGTGAATACGTGACCATGCAGGCAAAGTGGGTCCCGGCATGTCCATAGATGATCCATTCAGAGGCCAAGCAACTTCAGTGAAACGGGCCACGCACAAGACCTTAGATGCAAAGAACGAGCCGTTTCCCCTGTTGACGATTAACGGAGGTTCGTCGAGCATCCGGTTCTCGGTTTATGATGCGGGCGAAACGCCGCGGCGGAGGCTCGACGGGAAGGTAGATCGCATTGGTTCAAGCGGCACAAACTTGGCAGTCAACGATTCGGATGGAAGCCCGCAGCCCCCCCTCCACCTGGCCGCAGACGACCATCGCACGGCAGCAGGCTTTTTGCTGGACTGGCTTGAGGCGCAGCCGGTCTTCGCTTCAGTCAAAGCTGCGGGACACCGTATTGTGCATGGCGTCGATTATTCTGAACCGGAGTTGGTCACGCCTAAGCTGCTCGCAGAACTGCACCGCAACGCGCAGTATGCGCCTGACCATCTACCGCGCGAGCTGGAGCTGATCGAGGAAATCCTGAGGCGGAGGCCAAAACTGCCCCAGGTGGTGTGCTTTGACAGCGCGTTTCACCGCACCATGCCCAGGGTTGCGAAATTGCTGCCTATTCCGAGGCGTTATGCGGAAAAGGGCGTCGAACGCTACGGCTTCCACGGCCTGTCCTACTCCTATCTGATAGACGAACTTGAGCGCCTCGACCCCACTGTCGCGCAGGGCCGCGTGATTCTAGCGCATCTCGGCAGCGGCGCAAGCCTGGCCGCCGTGCGTAATGGCAAGAGCGTCGATACCAGCATGGGCTTCACGCCCACGGCAGGGTTGGTAATGGGCACCCGCGCGGGTGACCTGGATCCCGGCCTGGTTTACTATCTGGCACGCACCGAGCGTATGCCTGCGGCACAGTTTCAGCGAATGGTGAACCATGAATCCGGGTTGCTCGGAGTGTCCGGGATGAGCTCCGACCTGCGAGACTTGTGCGAGCTTGAAGCTACCAATGTCCGCGCTGCGGAGGCAGTGGATCTGTTTTGCTACCAGGTGAAGAAATGGATTGGCTGTTTTGCCGCGGCGCTGGGCGGTCTTGACGCGCTCGTCTTTGCCGCGGGCATCGGCGAGAACTCGCCGGTCATCCGGCAGCGCATTTGCGAAGGACTCGGCTTTCTCGGCGTCGAACTAAACCCAAAGCGCAATGCCAAGAATGCACCGCTGATTTCACCGGACTCCGGACGCGTCAAAGTGCGGATCATCCGCACCAATGAAGAGATCATGATCGCGAGGTCCGTCACGCGCGTCCTCAACCCCAGTTCGCATCGGAGAACTTAAGCCATGAAGACCAGTTCGCTCACGCCGGAAATGCTCCAAAAGATGGATTCGTACTGGCGCGCCGCCAACTATTTGTCGGTCGGCCAGATTTATCTCTATGACAATCCGCTTCTGAAGCAGCCTCTCAAGCCTGTGCACATCAAACCTCGCCTACTCGGCCATTGGGGCACGACGCCTGGGCTGAACTTCATCTATGTGCACCTGAACCGCGTCATCAAGGCACACGATCTCAACGTCATTTACATCACCGGGCCGGGCCACGGAGGGCCTGGGTTGGTGGCAAACGCCTACCTGGAGGGTACGTACAGCGAAGTCTATCCGGACATCACACAAGACGAGGACGGCATGAATCGGCTGTTCACACAGTTCTCGTTTCCCGGTGGAATTCCGAGTCACGTTGCGCCCGAGATTCCGGGATCGATTCACGAGGGCGGCGAGTTGGGTTATTCGCTGTCGCACGCTTTCGGCGCCGCGTTTGATAACCCCAGCCTGGTGGTTGCATGTGTCGTCGGCGACGGTGAAGCGGAGACTGGTCCGCTCTGCGCAGGTTGGCACTCGAACAAATTTCTAAATCCGGTCCACGACGGAGCAGTGTTGCCGATTCTGCATCTGAACGGCTACAAAATCGCTGGCCCCACTGTGCTGGCGCGTATTCCACATGACGAACTGGAAGCACACTTCCGTGGCTATGGTTACACGCCGTATTTCGTCGAAGGTGAGGATCCGGCTGCGATGCACCAACTGATGGCCGCCGCGCTTGACACAGCGTTTGCTGAGATCCAGTGCATTCAAAAAGAAGCTCGCGCCAACGGATTCAAGACTCGTCCGAGCTGGCCCATGATCATCTTGCGCTCGCCCAAGGGGTGGACCGGCCCGAAGGAGATCGACGGCGAACCCAGCGAAGGCACGTTCCGCTCTCACCAGGTACCGATGGGTGACATGAGTCACCCAGGACACGTAGAAGTTCTGGAGGAGTGGATGCGAAGCTATCGCCCAGAGGAGTTGTTTGACCCCTCGGGCAGACTGCGGTCTGAACTTGCTGAGCTTGCCCCGAAAGGCGAGCGCCGCATGAGCGCAAATGTCCATGCCAACGGCGGACTGCTCATGCGTGAACTGCGGCTACCCGAATTCCGCGACTATGCCGTGAAGGTGCCCACGCCGGGCGCCGTAAACTGCGAAGCTACCCGTGCCCAGGGTCAGTTTATCCGTGACGTGATCAAATTAAATCCCTCCAACTTTCGTGTATTCAGTCCGGACGAAACAAGCTCTAACCGCTGGAGCGCCGTGTTCGAGGTAACAAATCGGTGTTCCACTGCGGAAATCTTTGCCAGCGACGATCACGTCGCACCCGACGGCCGCGTGATGGAAGTATTGAGTGAACATCAATGCCAAGGCTGGCTCGAGGGTTATCTGCTAACGGGTCGGCACGGCTTTTTCTCCTGCTATGAAGCCTTCATTCACATTGTCGATTCGATGTTCAACCAGCACGCCAAGTGGCTAAAGGTGGCAAACGGCATACCGTGGCGTCGGCCCATTGCGTCCCTGAACTACCTGCTGTCCTCGCATGTATGGCGGCAGGACCATAACGGTTTCAGCCATCAGGACCCCGGCTTCATCGACCATGTTGTGAACAAGAAGGCGGAGATCGTCCGCGTCTATCTGCCGCCCGACGCGAACACGCTGCTTTCTGTGACGAACCATTGCCTGCGCAGCCGAAACTATGTGAATGTCATCGTCGCTGGCAAACAACCTCAGCCCCAGTGGCTCGAGATGGATGCCGCCATCAAACACTGCGCCGCAGGCCTCGGTATCTGGCCGTGGGCCAGCAACGATCAAGGCGGCGAGCCGGATGTCGTCATGGCCTGCTGCGGCGATGTGCCCACTCAGGAGACCCTAGCGGCAGTCGAGTTATTGCGACAGCATTTCCCAGAACTGAAAGTCCGGGTGATCAACGTGGTCAACCTAATGAAGCTCCAATCCCGCAGCGAGCACCCCCATGGCCTGAGCGACAAAGAATTCGACGCGCTCTTTACGACGGATAAACCAATCATCTTCGCTTTCCATGGCTATCCGATGCTCATTCACCGGCTTACGTACCGCCGCACCAACCACATCAATCTGCACGTGCGCGGCTACAAGGAAGAGGGCACAACCACCACCCCATTCGACATGACTGTGCTCAACGAGATAGACCGGTTTCACTTGTTCGGCGAGGTAATCAACCGCCTGCCGCAATTGGCTTCACATGCCGCCTATATCGGTCAGTTCGTCCGCGACCGAATTTTCGAACACAAGCAATACATCGCGAAGCATGGCGAGGACATGCCGGAAATCCGCAATTGGAAGTGGAGCCTGAACGAAACACAGAAGACCAAACGGCATATGGAGGTCTGAACCGACGGGACGACGGAAGCACTTATGCGAAACACAGTGCAGTCCAGTGCTATGTCCCCGAAAAGCCTTCGTCCGGCGGCCATCTGGCGACAGATTCTGGGGCTGGGATTCGAACACTCGGGTGACCTGGACCGCCTGCGGCAGGCCGCACGCAAGGGTCGGCCTTTTGGCAGTCGTGATTTTGTTGCAGAGTTGGAAGCGAAGCTGGAGCGCACCCTGACGCCGCGAAAGCGCGGACCGCAGCGGCGGGTGGAACCAGACCGAGTTCCCGCGAACAAGGAGGTTGCTGCAGGTGCAGAGTTTCGAGGTTGAGCACGAGCGTGTCGGAATGAACCGCCCCTCAGCCCCTCAGCGGCCCGGGCAGGAGTGCCACGCGGTGGAGTTCCATCGGCCATTTTGAGGCGTTTTGCTCTTGGTGCCGAACCAACCCCGCCTTTTGCCTTGCAGGACGATTTTAGGGGTGATTTTTTGTCATTTTGCACCTTGCCGGAGCTCTCGAGCCTTTCACTGGCCCGCTTGGGCAACCACTCGCGGCGATAGAGCTTCAGCAGGTTATGCGTCAGGCAGATCAGCAGCCATTCCGCCTTCGTCTTCTTCAATCCGCGTAACCGGAATTCCCGGATGCCTCGCTCTTGTTTGATCTGTCCGAATACCGGCTCTACCGTCGTCTTGCGCTGCTGGTAGAGCGCCTTGGCTTCGTCGGTCTTCAGCAGTTCCCGCATCCGATCCATGGTCGGATTCGAACGCCGTGGAGTAGCCTTGTCGCTGGCATCCTTCTTCTTGCCGCCATCCGGATTAACCAGCACCAGCATCCCCTTGAGGGCCTCGCTGTTGACGTTCTCCGTGTCCCAGTAGCCGGCATCAGCCGTGGTGGCGGCGGGCTTGGCGCCCATCGATTGCTCTACCGCTTCCACCATCGGCATCAGCATCGCGTGGTCCGTCTCGTCCTGTGTCAACGCGGCGGCCACGATCACCTGGCGTGCCCATCCACAGCCGCTTGCGCGTTGTAGGCGTACACCAGATGACGCTGCCCTTTGTCCATCATCATGCGGCTGTCGGGATCCGTGAAGTTGT
>CAZUAX010000191.1:0-8000 GCA_964618435.1 uncultured Solibacteraceae bacterium | reverse complement strand
CTATGCTGCGATGCCGGTTGTGGTCCTGTTTCGTTCAGTTCGCAGGAGACGGAACTTTCGGACATGCAACTTTCGGAGATTGCCGGGTGCTCGCAGAGCTGGACAAGCTATAGAGTTTTCGGGGACAGAGCACCATTTGCCCCATGGGAATCCTGGACCAAGCTCGGTCCATTCCGGCGTGGGCTTCATTTCACGCCCACCGATACGGCGCATCCATTGGTAAGGCAGCCTCGCTCCTCTGTCCCGCACGGCCCCGCACTGCCAGATCTGCTGAGGTGCTTTTCCGTGGAAATCCGATTGTGTTGACGGAGGCGATAACTTCCGGCAGAAAGGCGCGCGAAGCTTCTGCTCGGGAAACGGCCAGGCGCCGGGATGCACTAGAAGTGAAAGTGTAGGAGCCCGCGCGGCTCGGAAACACAGAGGCTTCCGCACGGTTCATGCGCTGCGAAGCCGCCTTCGCTTCATGCTTTGGATTCGCGCTGGAATTCGCCATCAGACATTCGCCATCAGGTGCGCAGGAAAACAGAGGTTATGGGCTTCGTGGGCTCCGGCGACTCCATGCCTGGGCCGCCGGAGCGGGGCGGCCACTACTGACATAGCGCGGTGTCGCAGGTGTTCGGACCCAGGGAGATGCCACCGAAGACCTGGGCGCCACCATTGTTGTTGCCGGCAAAGGAATTGCCCCGGTAGCCCGCGGCCGGGATGGCGGGTCCGTTGGCAGCAACGGTGGGGCTCCAGAATCCGTATCCGGTATTGTTTTCTGACATGTTGTCCATGGCGGTGCCCCGGAACATCGAGATTCCGTCGCCACCATTCTCTGTCACATTGTTGTTGCGAACCACCGCGCCGAAGGTGCTAATGCCCACATCTCCGTTGCGGGTGACAATGTTGTCGTGGATGAGGCCGGTGACGCCGATCCCAAATCTGCAACTGGTGATGGTCATGTTCCGTACGGTATTGCCAAAGCCAAGCAGGCCAACACCAAAACGCCCGAAGCCGCTAACGGTGCCACCGAAGACTGTCGAGAAATTCGTGTTTCCGTCTTTGGTCTCGATGCCGCTTGCCGATTCCACGGAGTTGCATCCACCAATATAGATCTTGCCGCAACGATTTGGACCACGGATCGAGAATCCATTGAGATTGATCGTTACAGGTTCGGAAGTTTGGATTTGAATGCCGCCCGTGTTCAGCGTCGGCACCACCAGGTTGCTGGTGAGCAGATAGCTGCCGCCTTGGGTGATCAACACCGGGAAGCCCGGATCGTCGCCCGGCGTGACGTTCCCGTTCAGGGCTTTCGTTTGATTGATCGTCACGCGTGGCTCCGTTGCGAACGGAGGGCCTTGCGCCGCCATGTGAGATGCGGCTAGTAGTGTGAGTGCGAGCAGTGAAAGTTTTGTCTTCATCGAATTCTCCTTGATCTGGGCTGAATGGCGATTGATGCTTGGGGTGGTTGGCGGCTCCCGTTAGGTGAGAAGTTCCAGAATCTTTCGGATGGCGCTCCGGCAGCCCACCAGGTTTGCCAGAAAAGTGGTCACCACTGGCAGGGATTTGGACAGCGCCTTTTCGATGGCGTTCGCGGCGCTGCCTATCGTGGCCATGGGAAGCGCGAGAATGGCGGCGAGAATCACGTTGCTGAGCGCCACCACGCCGCCCATGGCGGAAATCGCATGCGCGTGGCTGGCGTTCACCGCCTGCACCGCCGCCTTCACGGAGTTGTAGTTCTTCTTGGAAGCCTTGATGGGGGTACTGAGGTTCATCATCCAATACCTGGCTGCGTTTGCTTCTCTCGGGCCCAGCCACACGGCTACACGCCGATGGCTGGGCCAGAAATGGACAGGAAGTCCGGTTGTACTTGTGGTGCATGGACCATGCCCGGCGGGCGAAGACGGGTCCGCGATTAGCCTCTCCGTCGTCTGCGTAGGCCTCTCGCCCAGAGTGCTGTTCCTCCGAGCAAAAGCATCGCCCAAGTTGATGGCTCTGGCACCGCGCTCGTCGAGTTCGGGTCCGCGACCAGGGACACGTTGTCAATGTAGAAGGAGACGTCAGTGTTTACGGTGACGCCCGTTGTACGGGTGTCCAATTCCGCCGCAAAGCGGATTGTATGCGCGGACGCGGTTGCGACGAATGAGGTTTGGTGGCTTACCCAGGGCTTGCTTGTGAAGGGGCCTGGATAGGCGAGCAGCAGTAGGGTCAGTCCGTTCGGGTCGGTGGTGGCATCGGTGGGGTCAAGGAAGGCGCCGAACGAAGGGGTCGTTACGTTGGTGGCATGATGCAGCAGATCCCAACTCAAGGTGTAGGACTGCCCTGGATTCAATCCACTGATGGTTTGCTGGATATAGGGATCGGTGGTCGAAAACCCAAACCAGTTCAATAAGAAGCTGCCAGCCGGGCTTCCGATGGTTTCTTGGAAGCCTCCAGCTACGATGTTGTCCGAAGCCCAACCATCTGCATTGGAAGCAAAGGTGCCGTTGGTGATGAGGTTGGCGTTAGCGTGGGTGGCTGGGACGAGGGCAATGATCAGCAACCAGAGTCCGGCAGCGGCGCGGGCCGCAAAGGCAGACACTTGTGGATTCGTGTTCATGAAATCTCCTTCTGCGGGACACGCGTGGACACATCGCACAATGGACCACCAACTAACGGGAGGGTGAGTTCCAGTACTGAAGGGCAGGGTATTCCTTTCCAAGGCAGGAAAGAGGGAGCGCGGGCGGGGAGAATGCGGATGTTCGGGGTAGAATGGCTGGAACCGGGGAAGATCGAAGGGTTGCCGAGGCGGGACGCGCGATGGAGAAGGGGCATGTGACAGCACTGCTGCAGCGATGGGCCAGCGGAGACGCGGAGGCCTTTGGTCACTTGATGCCCCTGGTCTACGACGAACTGCGCCGCATGGCGGATGGCTTCCTGCGGCATGAGCGGAACGACCATACGCTGCAACCCACGGCGCTGGTGCATGAGCTTTACCTGCGCATGGTGGACCAGGACCGCGCGAACTGGCAGGATCGCGCGCACTTCTTCAGCGTGGCGGCGAAGATGATGCGGCGGATTCTGGTGGACCACGCACGCAAGCAGATCACCGGCAAGCGGGGCTCACGCGCAGTACACCTTCCGATTGAGGAGGCTCTGGACCAGGCGGAGCGTTCCAACCGCACGCTGCTGGCGGTGGATGCGGCGCTCACGCGATTTGCGGAGTTGGATCCGGAGCGCAGCCGGATTGTGGAGATGCGCTATTTCGGGGGGCTCGACCTGGAGGAGATCGCGACCCTGATGCAGGTGTCGCGAACGACCGTGAAGCGGCACTGGAGTGTGGCGCGCATGTGGCTACACAGGGAACTGGAGGCGGAGTTCCATGGACAGCAATCGCTGGAAGGAGATTAGCGACCTTGCGGCGGTGGCCGCCGAGACAAGCCCCGAGGACCGCGAAGCCCTGCTGCGGGCGCGGCCCGAGTTGCGTGCTGATGTGGAATCGCTGCTTCGTTATCTGGACGAAGACTCCGGGCCACTGGACCGGCCGCCGACACTCGAAGGGGACGGAGCCTATGCCGGGCAGCGTATCGGCGCCTACCGGGTGATTCGCGAACTGGGCCGGGGTGGCATGGGCGTGGTGCTGCTGGCTGAACGCGTGGATCCGACGTTCGCGCAACAGGTTGCCATCAAGCTGACGCGGGTGTCGTTCCAATCCGAGTTTTATGCGCAGCGATTTCTGGAAGAGCGGCAGATTCTGGCAACGCTGGAACATCCCAACATCGCCCGACTACTGGATGGCGGCGTGACGGAGGACGGCACGCCCTACCTGGTGATGCAGTACGTGGATGGGGTGCCCTTGCAGCAGTGGGCAGAGGCGAAGACGGTGTCGTTCCGCGAACGCATCGAAGTGATGCTGAAGATCTGCGCGGCGGTGGCGTACGCGCACGAGAACCTGGTGGTGCACCGGGATCTGAAGCCGGGGAATCTGCTGGTGAGCGCATCCGGTGAGCCCATGCTGCTGGATTTCGGCACCGCCCGGTTGCTTGAACCGGCCGAGCAAACGGGTGCCACGCAAACCTCCTTTCCGATGCTGACGGCACGCTATGCGAGCCCGGAACAGGTGGCGGGCATGGCGGGTTCTGCGCGAAGCGATGTGTATTCGCTGGGCGTGATCCTCTACGAACTTTTGACCGGCGAGTGGCCCTACGAAACTGAGACAGAGAGTGTGCCTGCGCTGCTGCGCGCGCTGAGTGAGCGGGAACCGCGCCGACCGAGTCGGGTGGCAAAGCCGTCGGCAGTTTCCCGGCTACTGGCTGGGGACCTGGATGCGATCTTGCTGAAGGCACTTGAGAAGGCGCCGGAGCGGCGGTACGGCGCGGTGATCCAGTTCGCCGAAGATTTGCGCCGTCACCTGGCGCATGAGCCGGTGGAAGCGCGGGAGCCAACTCTTGCCTACCGCGCGGGACGCTTTCTGCGTCGGCACGCCTTGGCAAGCGCCGCGGCCGCGCTGGCCGTGCTTAGCCTTGCGGGTGCCACCGCTTACAGCGTGCGCCAGGCAGCCATCGCCGAGCATGAGCGGGAAAAAGCCGTGCAGGTGGCGATGTTCCTGGAACAGTTGCTGGGCGCCTCGAAGAAGGGTGGAGTGTCTGCCTTGGCCACGGGCGGGAGCGAACTCAAGGTGGTGGACGTGATTGAGGCAGCGGCTTCGGCCGTGGGGGAGGAGTTCCGCGAGAGCCCGGATATTGAGGTTGGCCTACGGTCCACGATCGGGAGCGCCTTGATGGCGCTTAGCGAGAACAAGAAGGCGAGGCCCCATGTGGAGCGCGCTGTCGAGTTGAGTGAGCGGCTCTACGGCGACAACCACGCGGCCACGACGAGAGCGCTTTCGGCACGCGGGCGACTGCGAATGGCAGAGGGGGATTACGCGGGGGCACAAGCGGACCTGGAACGCGCGGTTGCCTGGCACCGGGCGACGAACAGCCAGGACATTTCGTTCCAACACAGTCTGCTGGCCGAGGCGTACTTCCGCCAGGGGGATCTAATGGGGGCGCGCCGGAATTTCGAGGAGGCACTAAAGGCGATGCGCGTCCAGTTCGGGGACAAGCACATCACGACCGCGACGATGATCAGCAACCTGGGAGTGGTGACAGACGACGCCGGGGATGCTGCGGCCGCCGAACGCCACTTCGCGGAGGCCGCCGCTATTCTAAGGGAACTGCCGGGTCCGCCGGCGAATCTGCTGTTTCCCCTGGGCGGTCTGCAGCGCGCGTACTTCTTCCGGGGGGACTACAAGCAGGCTCGGATAATCTGCGAAGAAGCGTATGCGCACGCGCGAAAGACGAGCGGCGAACGCAGCCTGAACACCCTGGTGAGCACGATGAACCTGGCGCTGGTGAAGGCGCACCTGGGCGAGGCGGATGCCGAGGTGATGGCCAACAACGCCGTCAGGAAAGTGCGCGAGACCTTTCCGCCAAAGCACATGGAGGTCTCACGCAGCCTCACGACTTACGGTCGGATACTGATCGCGCTGGGAAAGCCAGGGCAGGCTGAGCCACTGCTACGCGAGGCTGTGGACATTGCCCGTGGCGTGTTCGCGAAAGACAACTGGCGTCCTGCGGATTCGCAGGTGTTTCTGGGCGCCTCGCTCGCGCAGCAAGGCAAGGCGGAAGAGGCGGCGCGCTTCCTCCGCGACGGGCTGCGCGAGATGAGCGCCGTGCTGCCGGCGACGCATCCGCGCGTACAGGAAGCCCAACGCATTCATGATCGTTGCCTCGCCGAGCCTGTGGCCGGTTGCACCTTGTAGGCAAGGGCCGCGGAGGTCAGGCGCTGGTGGCCTGGGCTTGTCCCGGGGTGGGCCACGACGCTCCATTTGTCCGATTGTCTGTAACGGAGAATCCGGTGATTCTGGTGTACCTTGGCGTAGTTGCGTTGGGGATTGGGTATCACCGGAATTGCGTCGTCCGGTGACCGCGCATTATCCATTTCATCCATTTCGGAGAGCGCCTGGTGTCCTGAGCCCCTCCTAGGCTCTCCTCTGCCGCGCCACGTACCCGCGTTCCGCGGAAGTCTCTTCTGGACCGCTGCCATTTCCGGAAACGCGCCACCCGGTCTGCTCAGGAGAGGCGCAGCACCAGTTCATCATCAGTGCTGCCCGCGCCATTCTTGTCGAAGGCAGCGGTCATCGAGGTATAGCCCCGAAAGGTGAGCGCCTGCAGCACCAGCGCGAGTAGCTTGGGCACAGCCACCAGGAAGGCGGAGACACGGAGCTTGGGGTAGGGAATGGGAACAGAGCCAGGCGGAGCCGGTGCCTTCTGTACGGTGAACGCCTCCACCTTTGCGCAGACCTGCGCCGCTATCGATCCCTTGATCCGGATCTTCAACAAATTCCCCGACTGGATGGCATTGCTGAGCTTGGACTCCCAACCCTGGCTGTTGTACAGGACGCTCACGGTGGGCGAGTGTGGCATGCGGAAACCTCCATAAAAAGGGCTGCCCACAGCAAGCGGACGGCTGGATGCTCATTCCCACACGCGCGAAACTGGCTTCGGATGGACCATACCCGCCGGGACGCTTGGGGACGCTACGCTTTCAATTCACCATTGGGCAACAAAAAGCCCATGCTCGCCGCCCGGCGCGGCTGAGCCGCTACGCGCTGGACCTGACGCCGGTGACGAACGCGGAGTTTGCCCGCTTCCTGATCGCGTCCGGGTACCGGCCACTGCAGCCTGAGAACTTCCTGAAGCACTGGGGCGGGACAGCGCCACCCCGGGGCCTGGAGGAGCACCCGGTGGTGTACGTGGATCTGGACGACGCGCGGGCCTATGCGGCGTGGGCAGGGAAGCAATTGCCTACCGAACTGGAATGGCAATACGCCGCGGAGGGGCCATCGCGCCTCGCCTATCCCTGGGGAGAGGCCATGAAGCCGGGCTGCTGCAATGGCGGTGAAACGGGGGGGCGCCACGTCCGTGAGGGCGTTCGCGGAGGGACGTTCTTCATTCGGCTGCTACGACATGTGCGGTAACACCTAGGAATGGACGGAGAGCGAACGATCCGATGGTCGGTTCGGTTTGCCATTCTCAAGGGGGCAGCCACTACAAGGCGGAAGGCGGCAGTTGACCAGGCCACACCGGTTTGCTGGAAGGACCTGAGAAGTTTGTTGGCGAAATAATAACTATCCGGCGCCAGCCGCTTTGGTGATGGCATCGGGATCGACGACATCCACACGGGTGTCTTCCCGGCAACAAAGGCACATGCCCGGAGAATAGGTGCGGATGGCGCAGACGTCACAATAGTAGGTGACGCGCATCAGCTTATCGGCCCGGTACGTGAAGAGGGCCGCGAGGTGGATGGGCAGAATCTCGAAGCTCCCGTCTGTGCGTCGGTGGCCATGCACTTCGAAATCCCAGCCGAGGAGACGTTTGTCGTGCAGGACTTTCCGGGTCTGCTCATCGCCGTGAAGCTCCACGAATGTGCCATCGGGGAGACGCAGCCCGGCTTGCTCTTCCGACGGAGCTTCGAGGCGTCCGCGGAGATGGTCCGGCGCGGGTTGTTCGGCGTGGCTCCGGGGCGCCCACACCAGCAGGGCTGGTGCAGCAAGGACACCAAGGAAGCGGCGGCGGTTGGATACGTTCAAATTTCGCACGGCAGTTACCCAGTGGATGATTCGCGGGAATGGAAAGTTGCAGAGGAGAGCAAGTTTGTGGCGGAGGCGGCCGATGCGGGCTGGCGGCTAGATTGGCCGCGGGCATGTGTAAGTTTCGCTAGCGGGCCGCGCGTTCGGCGGGTGAGCTGCCATCGATCGCCTCGCGGACGCGCTCAGTAAGCTGGTCCACAAAGGTTTCGGGCACGAAGCCGTTCATGCGGCTAAAGACCTGCCCGTCTTTGCCCAGAATCAGCGTCGTGGGAATGGAAGCGATGCGCAGGAAATTCGCCAGGCCATCCTCGAAGTACACCGGCTGCGTCCACTGGTTTTCTTCAAGGAAGGGTGGCACAACGCTGCGGTCCTCATCTGTATTCACAGAGAGGAAGGTGACGTCGCC
>CAZUAX010000190.1:0-8024 GCA_964618435.1 uncultured Solibacteraceae bacterium | reverse complement strand
CCCCGGCAACGCCAAACGACATCAAGAACTGCTTTCTGGTAATCAAAGACATTCTCCCTGCTCAGTTTTCTTTCGTCTCAATCGTCGTGCGGTAACGTTCCACAGGAACTAAGGCTTCAGCAAATCGGGCTGTAGGTCCTTAATCTGGATGGATGTCCGAAGGTCTTCCATCACCTTACGGAACTTTTCGTCATGTATCCGGTCGTTGATTGACCCAGCTACCTCTGTGTACGGCTGCACGGTTCTCTCTTCCGCGCGGAAGATGTAGAACCCGTTTGCCTGGCGCACGGGGTCGCTAATTGTACCCGCTTCCAACGCAAACACGGCCGCCTTCACGTCCGCGGGCAGGTTATCACGCTTTGTGAACGTGGCGAAGTCGCCGTCTTTCTTTGCGCTTCCCTCGTCCTTGGAGTGCTTCTTCACCATTTCCACGAAATCGGCACCGGCACGCAGGTCTTTCACCAGTTGCTCCGCCAGAGCCAGGGCTTCACTTTCCGTCATGGAGATGCGCTTCTCCCCCTCTTTGGGGGGCGTGTTCAGAAACGGAAGATAGATCACCTTCACCCGGATCTTGGTGTACTCGTCGACATGCGCATCGTAATAGCTGCGTGTTTCCTCCTCATTCACCAGAATCTCCTGGCTCATGCGGTTGATTCCAGCCGTAGAGAGCACCATCTGCCGGTTGTATTCCAGTTGCTCGCGGTAGGGAGTTTCCTTGTCAAGCTGATGCTCTTCGGCAATTTTGGACAACTTGCCCATCAGCGCATATTGGCGCAGGAAATCTTCCGGGTTCTTCAGCGCCGCGCTCCGATTTTGCGGAGGAAGCGTATTCAGGAAAGCCCGGATCTCGCGCAGCGTGACGGGCCGTCCATCTACGTTCGCGATCACGGTATTTTCCTTAGCGACATCAGGGGTGGGAGCCGTTTGCGCCATCACGACGCAAGATGCCATGAGTAACCCACCCACAAAGGAAACACGACCGAAATTCATTCCACTCCTCAGATCATACAAATGGCCAATCCGTGACAATTTGGCCGCAAAACCTGCAATTTAGTGCCTCAATCGGCAGAACCTTAGCCTGGCAGGGGAAAATCAAATCAGATTCTTAGCTGAGCTGTATCGCTTTCCGTGACAACAGCGACGGAGCACAGATGGCCAGTCCCAAACCCTCTATTATCCTCTACACCCAGCCGTACTGTCCGGCATGTCGACGGGCGAAGGCTTTTCTAGCCGAGCATGGCTTGGAGTACCAGGAACTCGACGTAAGCGAAGACTACGACGCCCGGGATGACCTCTGGGAAGAACACGGCAGCCAAAACACCCCCACACTGGTGATAGACGGCGAAGTGTTCATTGGGTTTCGCCGCGAAGCCCTTGAGACCCGCCTTGGGCTGCGTTCGCCAAAGTAGCCTTTCGGCATCCATCCGCCACGCTCCGGCTATTCGGTTTTCGGGTCGTTGCGGTGCAGAAAACGCTGGGTCAGGCTATCGTGTTCCGTGGAAAACTGCTCCAAAGCTCCGCGGATGTAAGGCCGGAACTCCTGGATCCAATACGGCAGGAATCCTGTCTTATGGATGGCCCGCAGCGTGTCGGAATAGTGGTTGAGGAAAGGCATCCCAAAGACATGCCCGGCTTTGGTTGTAGCTAATTTTGCCGAGCGCCCCAGCCAGCGCACGTTCTCTGGAATCTGGCTGACGGCTGAGAACGCGATCAGCGCGGAAATCTGGAACACGGTGCGATTCTGTACCTTGGCTTCGTCGGTAATTTCGTGCCATCGAGCTACCACGGTATCTGCGTCCGGGAGGTTTGCCTGTGGAATGTGGGTGAACTCGTGGCGGATCTGCCGCAGTTCCTCACGCAGCGTTGCCACATCCAACGGGGGGGTATTGAAGGTTTCGGCAAGACGGCCCGACCCACGCTCCAGGCGCTGCAGCAGGGTATCCACATCGTCGATGCCGGCCGTGCTTTCGATAAGGCCATCCTTCTGCAAGGCATCGGCGATCTCGCGAATGAGGGTTTTCCCAGCGCCGGTGATGTCGGCAATGGCAGCGAATACCCACACGGGGGAGGCGCGGAAGGTCAGAAGGCCGATGGCCTCAATTCCGTTACCCGCCGTCCGCCGCAACAGAAAGTCTTCACTCAGGCGACCATCCGCAGGAAACACGCCCTTCACCTGACCCACGTCCTCAATTAGGAAGCGCAGCGTAAGGTCCACCATACTGCGGTAAAGCTGCGTTCGGCGAATTCCGCTTGGAAGGGTGGTTTCTCCCACTTCGCGAACAATTCCCGCGCCAAGCGCCGTTGCCGAGCGTACCACCCGCTCTGGTAGCGACACCACATATTCCGCCAGTTCCCTGCGAGTCATCTTCCAGGGAATAGGCAGTGGGATGGGTAGCGTGGTCTCGAGTTTCTTTTCAATCGCCTCGCGCAGTTTCATGATGGGGAGCTTGCGCCCAGGCTAATCGCGCCCCGGACACCTTTTCTGTAGTGTAACGCGGGGCACGCAGTGCAACGTGGGGAGATCGGAGTGGAGGGAAGAATCCGATGGAACGTGTTCCCAGTAAACCACTTGCCATGCCAGCTATGCTTGCGCTTTGGACCTCCAATCGCGAACGCTCTGGCACTCGACTGTGGCTGCGCTATTCTCGATAACATGCGTTTGTTGGCTGCCCTACTGATCCTTCTCTTGTCCGCACTTCCTTCGTTCGCCTGGCTTGAGCCGCTGCCCTACGATAAGGGCTCTGCGGGATTGCTGCAGCAGTTACGAAAGTTACAGACTCGCGCCCGTGTGCTGTACATCGTGGCGCACCCGGATGACGAGGATGGGGCCACCATCGCCCACCTCAGCCGGGGCCTGGGCGCCGAAGTAGTTCTGCTTTCCCTGACGCGCGGAGAATCTGGCGCCAATCTGGTTACCGATGATGCCTTTGACCGTCTGGGACTGTTGCGCACCGTAGAGTTGCGACGTGGGGCTCACTACTATGGTGCCCGACTGCGCTTCACCCGCGCCGTGGACTACGGGTATTCGAAGAACATCGAAGAGTGCTGGAGCCAGTGGTCGGAAGACGAAGTGATTGGCGATGTGGTGCGGATTATTCGTGAGGAGCAACCGCACATTGTGATCTCCCGCTGGCAGGGAACTGCGCGCGATGGCCACGGCAACCACACGGCATCGGGCATTGTTTCGCCCAAGGCGTTTGCCGCTGCCGCCGACCCCAGCAAGTATCCGCAGCAACTCGCCAGCGGGCTGCGCACGTGGAAGCCACTGAAGCACTATGCGAATAACCGCAGCCAGCTTGACGCCTGGACCGTGAAGTCCGATACGGGCATTTTTGATCCAATGCTTGGACAGAGCTATGCGCAGATCGGCCGCGAAGGCTTGCGTCAGCAGCGATCACAGAGCATCGGTACCGTGATCATGGGGCCGGGAACTCTGGCCACCTACTATCTGCGGACTTCTTCCCCGGCTGCCGAAGATGAGCGGGAGGCCAGCTTTTTGGATGGCGTTGACCTTTCGATGAGCGCTTACCCTACCTTGCGTACTCACATCGACGAAGCAGTCAAGCTCTTCGATGGACAACATCCTGAGCGATCAGCGCCTGCTTTGGCCGCTGCCCTGCGCGAGTTGCGGACGCTACGCTCCGCTGGGGATAGCCGCGATCTTGCCATTAAGGAGACCCAGATTGAAAGGGCGCTCGCGTTATCGCTGGGTATTGAGGTAGAGGCTCTTGTGCGTCCCGAATCTGTGCCTACGGGACAGATGGCAATGTTTGTGCCAGCTGTCACCTTCGCGGTGGCTACTCCAGGCCAGCGCTTTCCGGTAGCAGTGAATCTGTATCAGCGATTGCAGCAGGAAGTTAAGTTACTGGGCATTGAACTCCAGACTCCCGAGGGATGGAAAGTGGAGCGCGATGGGGAAGGGCTGTTCCAGGTGACCGTGGCTGCGGATGCCAGTTCCACCAGCGCCTTTTGGAAGCGGGACTCCGTAATGGAGACTTTCTATTCCTACGCCAGTGACCGGCTGTTTGGGCAACCACTGCCTGTGGCTCCGGTTCACGCGTTGCTGGCTTATGAATATCAAGGAGTTCGAATCCACGCACGGCAACCCGTTTTGGTAAGCCAGGTTGATGAGAAGGGTCTTCAGTATCGGAAGGCGTTGAGCGTGGGTCCCGCACTCTCTCTGCGCACCGAGACCGAGGCTGGAATTCTGCCTCTTACCAAGGATGCCTACTCCCTGAACGTCGAATTGCGCAACGTGGGTAGCGCACGCATTGAGGGCAGCGTACGGCTGGAACTTCCGCAAGGCTGGCGGAGCGAGCCTGTGGCACAAACGTTCTCAATGCAGAAAGAGGGCGAAGCGATAGGTGCTTCCTTCCGTATTGTTCCACCCGCTGGCCTCCGTGGTGGGCGCGTGACGGTTGCCGCCGTGGCCACGGCAAATGGTGTGGAGTACCGCCGCACCTTCCAGCCCATCACTCAGCCTGGCTACGAGGTGGTTTATCTGGAAAAGCCGGCAACTCATGAAATTGCCCTCGTGGATGCTAAGGTTGCTCCGAATCTCAAAGTGGGCTACGTCATGGGCGCGGGCGACCTGGTGCCCGCAGGCATCGAGCAACTTGGCGCTAGCGTGGAGATGCTGGATAGTTCCGCCCTGGCGAATGGCGATCTCTCCCGCTATCACACCATCGTCATGGGAATCCGCGCCTATGCCGTCCGCAAAGATGTGCTCACTTACAACCAACGCCTGCTTGACTACGTGAACGGAGGCGGCGTTCTGGTGGTTCAGTACAACACCCCGGAATATGACAACAACTTTGGCCCTTACCCCTACCAGATGGGGCGGCGTCCGGAAGAAGTGAGCGAGGAAGACTCTCCTGTGAAATTGCTGGCGCCTGCTGCTCCAGTGTTTCAGTTGCCGAACCGCATCACACTGGCCGACTTTGAAGGCTGGGTGGAGCAGCGGGGTTCCAAGCACCTCACCACATGGGCTCCCCAATACACACCCTTGGTGGAGATGAACGACCGCGGCCAGAATCCGCAGCGCGGCATCTGGCTGGAGGCTCGGCACGGCAAGGGATTGTACATTTACTGTTCCCTGGCCTGGTATCGCCAATTGCCCTTCGCCGTTCCCGGCGCCGCCCGCATCTTTGCGAATCTCATCAGTCTGGGTGCGCCCGATGCTCCTTGGCGTACCCGCTAGGAATCGGATTGCGGTCAGGAGGGCTGTGGACAAAAAAATGGCGCCGGGTCGCGAGGGGACCCAGCGCCATTTGTTTTGCAGGACACTCGCGGTTTAGCCGTTCAGCGTCCATCCCTTGCGGTATTCCCGCGAAAGGTAGCTATTGGCTTCCGACGAATTGGTAACCCGTCCGGCCACGCCGTCGTACTCCAACTTCTTGCCCACCCTGTGTGCCACCAGGCCAAGCATCATCTGCTCGATCATCGTCCCCGAGTAGTCGAAGTCACAGTGCGTCTTACTGCTGGTGCCATGCACTTTGCCGTCGTTCTTGCCCTTGCAGGCATCCAGCCACTCGGTTTGGAACGGGTCGATGCGTTCGTTCAGTTCGCGTCCCGCCTTCTGCGCAGCCACGTAATTGTTGACAGGATCGTTGGCCATTCCCAATGCGGGAGGTAACCCATTCTCCATCAGGACCACTTCCGGGAATCCGCTGGAGCCCGGTTGCGCACTCGGCCAGGCCTTTAGCCCTGCGGGCAGAGGACGGTTGGCAGGGCGGCCGCCTCCCCGGCGTGGTGCGGGGCGCGATGCGGTTTGCGTGGGGTTGCCAATGCCCGCCACCAGGGGTAGCAGGTCTTTCTCGGCTCGGCGGTTGTAATACGTGAAATCGCCATCGTCGTTGTTGGGCAGCACAATACGCGACGTGAAGTCTGAGAAGATCACACCCTTGGTGCCTTCGAAGATGGCGCCATTTCCCACGCCCGCGAGGTCGATGTAACCACGCGGTGCATCCGGCTTCAACCCGCCCTGGTACCACACCAGTTCCACTGGTCCACGCCATCCGTTTGCAGGGTGCTGGAAGTGTGCTTTCAGCTTCACAGGGCAGATATCGGGGTTGTATTTGTCGCTGAGTTCCTGGTCAATTTCCACACTGGAAGGCGCGCCTGCGTCAATCACATTCCATACCAGGTCCATCGTGTGTGCGCCCATGTCGCCCATCTGGCCCACGCCGAAATCACGGTACATGTTCCAGAACAGGCAGTTTAGGCCTGACGATCCTCCAAAATACTGGGGTGAATAGGGGTGTACCGGTGACGGGCCAATCCATTGGTCGAAGTCCAGTCCCGCTGGCGGAGCACCCTGCCCCTTGGGATAACCGGGCCTTGGCAACTGGCGGGCATCCCAGCTATGCACGCGCTTCAATTCACCGATGGCGCCATCCAGAATCAACTCCCGCACGCGCTCAAAGTTCGGGTAAGCGTGTCGCTGTGTGCCGTGCTGCGTGGCGATCTTGCTCTTGTTCTTCAGGTAATTCGCGCGAACCACGCGAGCTTCGTCCACCGTCATGCCCAGGGGTTTCTCGCAGAAAACATGCATTCCTCGATTGATGGCCCAGTTGGCGATGAAGGCGTGGTGCTGGTCTGCCGTGCAGATCACTACGGCTTCTACGTCCTTCTGGTCCAATACCTTGCGCCAGTCGGTGTAGCATTTTGCCTTCGGGAACATGGCCTGCGCCTCGCGGGTGCGGGGCTCAAATACGTCACACAGAGCAACAACGTTCTCGTTGCGGAGACTCGCGTAGTGGGCCGTGCCTCTGCCCCAGACGCCAATCAGGGCGACGTTCAGGCGATTGCTGGGCGCCGTCTGGCCGCGCAGCAGGCCGGTTGGCAAAATGGTAAAGGCACTTGCTGTCGTTAAGAAGTGTCGGCGTTGCATGGAGAATCCTCGCGGAAATCCTATCGCAATTTCAGACACGATGCTACCGCCCGCCAATGCACCCGGCACAGTGCTGTAAACGTTCGGAATGGAACGCTAGCGCAACCGCCAGCGATCCCGCTCAAAGTTCGCGGTGGCTTCGTCCCACGTACCAAACTTCCCAGCCATCTGGCCTCCATCCACCAGCAGAGTGGCCCCGGTGATGAAGGATGCTTCGTCTGAGGCCAAAAATGCCACCGCCCGGGCTACTTCTTCCGGCTCGCCGCCCCTACCTAGAGGCACATGGCGGAAGTAGTCCTTCAGCACGCCCTCGTTGTGAAAGGCTTCCTGCGTGAGCCGTGTACGGATGAGCCCGGGGTTCACGGAGTTCACGCGAATCTGCCATGGGCCAAGCTCGTTTGCCGCCGTGTGAAGAATTCCTAGTACTCCCGCCTTGCTTGCGTTGTAAGCGGTGAGATTCGGCTCGCCATCATAGGAGTTGGTGGACGCCATCAGCACAATGGAGCCGCGCCGCTGCACCTTCATGTTCTCCGCTGCGAGTTGAACCGTATGGAAGAGTCCGGTCAGGTTCAGCGCGATAGTGCGATTCCAAATCTCTGCCGTTGTCTCCCCAAGCGGCGCCACGATCGCCGTGCCTGCGTTGGCCACCACAATGTCGAGGGGCGGAAGCCCAAGAAACGCGGAGGCGAGTGAGTCCCGGCTCACGACATCGCCCACCAGGCCTATGCCCCCAAATTGCTCCGCAACCTGCGCAGGGTCTTCGCGCTCAAGGTCAAGCACCCATACCTGGGCGCCGCAGCTGGCCAGCTCGCGCGCTATGGCCAGTCCAATTCCGTTCGCGCCTCCGGTCACCAGCGCGTTTTTTCCTATAAGGTTTGCGGGCATTCCCTTACTGTACCGGTATCGGCGTGCGCATGCCCGTTACACCCGCTTCCCGCGATAGAATCGTTCGCAATAGCCGGAGCCACGCGCTGGCATCCGCGTCAAACTCAAGGGGAGACGCCATGTATCTTTCGCTAAATCGCTCTTTGCTGGCTGGCAAGCAGGTTAGCTGGCACGACTTTTGCGCATTGGCGCATTACCATGGCTATCCCGGAGTGGACGTCGATCTAGGCGCTGCCATGAAGGAGGG
>CAZUAX010000189.1:2699-8028 GCA_964618435.1 uncultured Solibacteraceae bacterium | reverse complement strand
TATCTGGCGCAATGGCGTAGGGGTTGCCTCCCTCAGCCTGGAGCATGCCTTCCCATCGGTAGCGGTACACGTCGTCGGAGAGAACCGGCTGCATGAAGGCCACGGTGACCCGAAAAAGCAGGGCTAGCGCGATAATTGTCGCTACTACCCGCATTTGCGCTACGGGCCTGCGTACTGGCGTTACAGGCCAATGTGCTGAATTCGTTAGGAGAAAAACCAGGAACGAGTAGAATAAGAAGAGTAGGAGGCTGGCGCCAACCCATTCTTCAATCGAAGACAGAACGTCCGGGAAAGGCGCGTTGCCACCATCTGCTGGCGTGTCGGCCCAACGGTTTAGTGCAAAATAGAGCGATTGAGAGCATACTGCCAGTAAGGCCAGCAGACCCAGCAAGACCGGTTTCGCCCATAACTCGGGCTTTTTCCAATAGCCCACTCCCGCTTGTACCATGAACATCTTCCACGCACCAATGCTGCTCTTCGCCGCCAACCAGTCCACCGTGGACCAGGTGCTCGCCCAGTTGTTTGATGATACCTTTGCGGGCATTCACCAACCGGCGTTGTTCGATTATGCGCTGATGGTTCCTTATTTCGTTCTGTTAGCAATACTCTCGGTGTTCGGGCTGCACCGCTTTGAAATTCTGTGGCGCTATTTTCGCCACAAGCACAAGTTGAACAAGCCGCCCGCTGCCGAGTTTGAGCAACTGCCGCGCGTCACAATCCAGCTTCCCATCTACAACGAGCAATATGTCGTTGAGCAATTGGTGGAGGCGGTGAGCAAGATCGAGTATCCGCACGACCGGTTGCAGATCCAGGTGCTGGACGATTCCACGGATGAGACTGCTGCTGTGTGTGCCCGGGTAGTGGCCCGCTACCGGCAGATGGGTTTGCCGATTGAACTCTACCATCGCACGAACCGTTACGGATACAAGGCTGGCGCTCTTGAGGAAGGGCTGAAGACGGCTACTGGGGAATTCGTGGCGATCTTCGATGCGGACTTCCTGCCGCCATCGGACTTCCTGATGCGCACCATTCACCACTTCACTGACGATCGGGTGGGCGTGGTACAGACACGATGGGGCTACACGAACCGCGACTTTAACCTGCTTACCGAAGTGCAGGCCATTCTGCTGGACGGCCATTTTGTGTTGGAACATGGCTCCCGCTACGCCCGGGGCGATTTCTTCAACTTCAATGGCACGGCGGGAATCCTGCGGGTTTCCATGATCCGGGACGCCGGCGGCTGGCAACACGACACGCTTACGGAGGATTCCGACCTCAGCTATCGGGCGCAGATGAAAGGCTGGCAGTTCGTGTATCTGCCGGACGTCGTGTGTCCGTCGGAGTTGCCGGTAGAGATGTATGGGTTCCAGACCCAGCAGTTCCGCTGGGCCAAGGGCCTGACGCAGGTGGCGAAGAAGCTTCTGCCAGACCTGCTGCGCGCCGATGTTCCCCGGCACGCCAAGATCCAGACCGTGCTGCACCTGATTCCGAACGTCTCCTACCCGATGATGATTGGTGTCTCGGCGCTGATGCTGCCGGTGATGATCGTTCGTTTCTATATGGGCTGGTTTGAGTTTCTGATGCTGGATGTGCCGGTGATGACGGCCTGCTTTGCCTCGCTGATTGCTTTCTACTGTGGGGCGCAACGGGAACTGCATCCCAAGACATGGAAACGCTCCATTTTGTTTATTCCCGCTCTAATGGCGGTGGGCGTGGCGCTTACCTTCATCAATACGAAAGCCTTTCTGGAGGCAATTTTCGGGGTCCAGTCCGGCTTTGTGCGCACCGCGAAGTATGCCATTCAAGGGAAGACCAAAGTGACGGAGAAGGCGCGTAAGTATAAGCGTCCCAGTGGAATGCTGCCTTGGCTGGAAATCGCAGCGGGCTGCTATTTTTCCTTCACTGTGCTGTGGGCGGTGGATTCCTTCCAGTTCCTTTGCATCCCCTTCCTGCTGATCTTCGTTGGCGGCTATTTCTGGGCGGGTTTCACGACACTCTATGAGGAATCCCGAGGACAATGGCGAACTGCGGCGAAATCGCTTCCCATGGAAACAGTGAAAGCGGATTAGTGGGTACCGGGTTACGTTGTGGTACCTGCTTGTGGATGCAGTTCATCCTTCAGCATTGCCAAACCTGTTGATTCTGCGAGAATAAGGAGGCAGTCCGCAGGGGCTGCCCGGAGCGAGGTTCGTCTAGATTCGTCCGGCAGGTATTCAAACGCATGGATAGCCTTGTCTCGTTACTGACTGCTCTATGCGCCGTCCTTGGGTGGGTGGCGATTCGCTACCGACGGGCACTGAAAGCTCACGAAGCCGCAAAGGCGTCGATGGGGCCGTTGATCGCCCGGCAACAGAATCCGGAGGTGCTAAGCGCCTTGAGTGGTACCGGCGACTGGTGGCCGGTGTTGTCGAGTGGCGATAACCTGCCAGGCATCCACCTGAATGATGGCCAATGTCCCGGCCAGATGTTCTTCACGGTATCAACACGACAAACCATCATTGCTAAGCCTCCGCTTCTTCGCTGGCTGAGGTTTGGCCGATGGTCGCCGGCCGAGTATGGGTTTCCGCCTCCCGCGCCGGCCGAGCGTTGTCCGGAAGACTGCGCCCCGTTATGCACGCACCAGTGGCATGGATGGACAGTGGCGGTGAATTTGCGCACCGGGCAGTATGTGGTAAACGCCAACACGTATGCCCAGTATCGCTGCGTGATGCGGGGAAGCCCCGAACTGGGCAAGCCGCCGCGGTCATTCCCGCCGGAGCAACTTGACCGGTCAAGCCTGCTGTAGCCGGGGTGTTTCCCCGGGCATTGCGGATGCAGGCTGCTTCCGCTTCCATTGGTGCGAAAATAGGGCTGTGACCTCGCTCTCAATTGACGATCAACTGGCATACCTGACAAAGGGCTTTGCCGAAATCATCCGCGTGGAAGACCTGCGCACGCGCCTCCTACAAGCTCAGAAAGAGAATCGCCCGCTGCGCGTGAAGGCGGGTTTTGACCCCACCGCGCCAGACCTGCACCTGGGGCATACCGTGCTTATCCGCAAGATGAAGCACTTTCAGGACCTTGGCCATACCGCGATTTTTCTGATTGGCGATATGACGGGCCTCATCGGCGATCCAACCGGACGCAACCTCACGCGTCCGCCGATGACCCGCGAGCAAATCGTGGCGAACGCTGAAACCTACCGGAAGCAGATCTTTAAGCTGCTTGACCCGGAGAAAACGGAGATCCGGTTTAACAGTGAGTGGCTGGAACCCTTAGGGTTTGAGCAGCTCGTTCGGCTGTGCTCACACTACACCGTGGCTCGACTGCTGGAGCGCGACGATTTCACGAAGCGGTACCGCGAGGGTAGCCCCATCTCGCTCCATGAGTTTCTGTATCCCATCTCGCAAGGCTACGATTCCGTGGCCCTGCGCGCGGATGTGGAGTTGGGTGGCACCGATCAAAAATTTAACCTGCTTGTGGGCAGGGAATTACAGAGGGATTACGGCCAGGCCTCTCAAATTGTGGCCACCACCCCTTTGCTGGAGGGGTTGGATGGCGTACAGAAGATGTCCAAGTCCTTGGGCAACTATGTAGGAATCACTGAGGCGCCAGAGGAGATGTTCAAGAAGCTGATGTCCATCAGCGACGCGCTGATGTGGCGTTACTATGAACTGCTGACTGACCTTACAGGTGAGCAGATTGCCGCACTTCGCCAGCGAACTGAGAGCGGGGAACGCCATCCCATGGAAGTGAAGACAGAACTAGCCCGGCGCATTGTGGCGGACTTCCACACGGCGGCGGATGCAGAGCGCGCGGCTGGCGAGTTTACCCGCGTGGTGAGGCAGGGACAGGCGCCGTCGGACCTGGCGGCGGTGCCGCTTCCGGAAGGGGTGAGCCAGGACGGGCAGATCCGTGTCGACAAACTGTTGGCCAAGTTGGGGATTGCACCTTCGGTGAGCGAGGCGGTGCGCCGGTTGAAGGCTAACGCCGTGGAAATAAATGGAGATAAAGTCACAGACTTGAAGTACACTCCCAGCAGTGAGGAATTGTGGCTGCAGGTGGGCCGAAAGTGGGCCCGCATCCGTCTGTAATATTGCAGGCAATTCCACGCATTGGAGGATGAGTAAGTTTTGGTTGCAGTAGGTACAGCGTGGCGCTGGTGGGTGCTCGCCCTGTTGCTGGCGGTGGTGGGCCATGCCCAACTTCTGCCTGGCGGGGCAGGGGATCGCGCTGCGGTGAGTTGGACTCCTTTTGGAAACACCCTAGTGCTGGCCGGCGTAACCGGTTACGCCACGGGGCCTGTGGACAGAGTCTGGCGCGGCGAAAGCAACCTGGTGGTGGTTGCTCTGGAAGACGGCACACTCTGGCAGACGCGCGATTTTGTTTCATGGACAGCTTCTGCCGCCCAGTTGCCGGATTTGCCGGAATCCGTTGCTGTTCCCAACCCTCCCCGTGACGCCTGGCTGGTGCAGTCGCATCCACTGCAACCAGTTCTGGTGTACGCACTGGGGCAACAGGTTTACCGCTCGCTGGACGGCGGAAAGACTTTCGTGGGACTCAGCCGCTACCGGGGCGTGTCGCTGCTTGGGGAGTCCTTGCGCGATCTGGTACTGAACCCCTCAGACCCGGAAGACCTGCTGGTTGCCTCCGACTTGGGACTGTGGCGCAGCCGTGATGGTGGACTTTCCTGGGTGCCGGTGGCTACGAGCCTGGACAACCTTCCCATGTCGCGCATTCGGGCGTTTCCAGAGGCCAAGCGTGGCCTGATTGTGGAGCAACCGGCTGGCACACTTTTGGAGTGGGTGCCAGGGTCAGTAAATGGATGGCGACCTCGCCCGCCCGGCGCGGAGGACGCGTGGGCGTTGCCATTGGCAGTGCGCGAAATGGGAGATTCCCTGGCGGCGTGGGATGCCTCAGGAGGCCAGGTGTTTGCCGGGCTGCGGGATGGCCGCCTGGTGGTTGTTCCAGGCAATGGGAATCCCTGGCGTGAGTACGCCCTGCCCGGATGGGGCGCGGCGAAGCAAATCGTGGCGAACCCCGATGACCCGCAGATGGCCGTCGCCGTGGTTCCAGACGAAGAGGGCCGCCCGATGGTGATGCGAACCCTGAACGGCGGGCTGTTCTGGGAAGATCACACCCCTCAAGGGGTCCAGACCATTCAAGCGATTGCCGCCGATTGGGAGCACAATGCCCTGATGGTGGCTACCGAAGATGCTTTGCTGGTGGCGAGTTACGATTTCCGGGCAATGCCGCGGCCACGAGTAGTGCGCGAACTCTCCTGGGAGGGCTTGCGCGGAGACATCCAAGATCTGAGGCTGGACCCTTCCGGGACCCTGCTGTTTGCCGT
>CAZUAX010000189.1:0-2599 GCA_964618435.1 uncultured Solibacteraceae bacterium | reverse complement strand
GCGGAGACATCCAAGATCTGAGGCTGGACCCTTCCGGGACCCTGCTGTTTGCCGTCACCAAGCGCGAGGGAGTTTTCTATGCCCCGCTGCCGGTGGGCAATGGCTTCCACCGGGTGCGGCATGCCGCAGACCTTTCGCGGCGTCCCGCGGCTCCCGGTGATTTGCTTAGCATCCACGGATCTCCTCTGGTGCGGCTGCGTGCTGATGGGCGTTCCGCCGCAATCCTGGCCAAGGCAGACCTGGCTACCCAGGTGCAGCTTCCCTATGGAAGCTCCGCGGAGACCATATCTCTAGAACTGGAGACGGAGGTGGGAGGTTCGGGTGCCATTGCATCCCCCGTACGGAGGGTCACCTTGCCCATGCGGAAGGTGTCGCCCGGGGTTTTCCTGCATCCGGATGGCAGCCCCTTCGTGCTCCATAGCGATACAGGAGCCCTGATTGATGAGAACTTCCCTGCTGTGCCGGGGCAGCGCATTCAGGTGATGGTGAGTGGATTGGGCGCGGTACGTCCGGAATGGCCGGCGGGGCTTCCTGTTCCCGCGGACTCTCCGCCAACCGTGATTGCCAGCATAGAAGCGCGGATTGACGGGTTGCCGGTGCGTGTGGAGCGCGCTAGTCTGGCTCCAGGCTACGCGGGCATCTATCTTGTGGAAGTTGTCCTTCCCGACTTGATGGACGCCGGTTTGTGCGAACTGCAGTTGCTGGCAGATGGCATTCCGAGCAACCCGGTGGCTTTGCACGTGGCCTATCCGTAGTTCATTGGCCCGTAGCACGGTGGCCCCCATCGCTGTGGTTTAGGAATTCCCCCTGGCGCAACGAGTTTCCCCTCGCGTAACCGTTGGCCTCCGACAAACTTCCAATAGAAGTGCGATGTTCGCATTCAGTTGGCTAGACTGAATACATATCCTTTCGGAGTAATTTCAAACCAAAATGCAAGCAAACGAGCCAAATTCCAAGGCAGGCGGGCCTGACCGTCGTAGTTTCCTGAAGGCAGGCGCCGCTGGCACGGTTGTTGCCGGGTTCCCTGCAATTTTGCGGGCAGCAGACATCAGCAACAGCATCAAAGTGGGCCTCGTGGGCTGTGGCGGACGCGGAACCGGAGCCGCCGCGCAGGCGCTGAAGGCCGATGACTACTCAGTGCTTACGGCAGTGGCCGACATCGCGCCAACGCAGATTGATCGGTGCCTGCAAAGCCTGAACCGTGTGCTGAAAGAGCAGGCGGAAAACAAAGTGAAGGTGGACGAGTCCGCTCGCTTCCTGGGCTTGGATGCCTATCAGAAAGTGATTGATAGCGATGTGGATGTGGTGTTGCTTGCCACGCCGCCGGGCTTTCGCCCCAAGCAATTTGCTGCCGCAGTGGCTGCGGGCAAACATCTGTTTGTGGAAAAGCCAGTGGCAGTGGATGCTCCTGGGGTACGAATTGTCCTAGAGCAGTCAGAACTTGCTGCCCAGAAGAAGCTGAACGTCGTGGCGGGCTTCTGCTGGCGCTATAGCAACTACATTCAGGAAACGTTCGAGCAGGTCTTGGGCGGCACCATTGGCGATATCCTGGCCTACTATGCCACCTATTACACGAGTCCTGTGAAGCCGATGCCCCCGGCCAGCAGTCGCCCCGCGGGGATGAGCGATGTGGAATGGCAGATCCGCAACTGGTACAACTTCACCTACCTCTGTGGCGACGGTTTGGTGGAGCAGGCGGTGCACTCAGTGGATAAGGTTGCATGGGCCATGCGCGATCAGCCCCCGGTTAGCTGCGTCGCTGTGGGCGGGCGTCAGATTCCAGCGGAAGGCGGGAACATCTACGATCACTTTGAGGTGAACTACCTTTACCCGAACAACGTGCGGGCATTCATCGCCTGCCGGCAGATACCAGGGTGCTACAACGAGAATGCAGATTACATTCTGGGCACCAAGGGCACCTGTACCATCGGGCGAGGGCCTCTGCCCCGGATTGAAGGCACAACGCCTTGGACCTTTGAGGGCAAAAAGAATGACATGTACCAGCAGGAGCACGACGAGTTGTTTGCCGCCATTCGTCAGGGCAAAGCGCTGAACGATGGAAAGCGGATGGCGGATTCCACGCTGCTGGGCATCATGGGACGCATGGCCGCCTATACCGGCCAGACCATCACCTGGGAGCAAGCGCTGAACAGCCAGGAACAGTTGTTCCCGGACGATCTTGACTGGAACGGAACCTTTGAGCCGCCACCTCTGGCGATGCCCGGTCGCACCAAATTTGTGTAGATTCGGGAAGGGCTTGTGCAACCTCGGGAATGGGATTTCCCTTGATTGACGGAGCGGGCATTGTTGTTTGATTCATTGCCCGCTCCGTCGTCCGGATGGAGCCCGGTAGGAAATTGGACAGATATCTCCAGTTTTCTGACGGAAACTACGGCGGGTCATTGACCTTCGCTGGAAATGGGAGTTAGATAGCTGTAACACGCAGTCTATTGAGTGTAGTTTCTTGGTATTGGCCCTAGGGAATTGTTGCGAGCAGTAAGTCTGTAGGTCGAGAGCCGTCACGCCAAGGGACATCCTGGTTGTGAGAATGGATGTGCGTGGCGCCCACGCGAGGACGAGACGCGATGGACCATACACC
>CAZUAX010000188.1:0-8060 GCA_964618435.1 uncultured Solibacteraceae bacterium | reverse complement strand
ATTCCCCAGTCGGCCTCAATGGCAGGCAGTACTGCTTCCGGCACATCCACTACCCGATAGAGTGCAGCAGAATCGGGCCTCGCGAACCGCTCGCGCCGCAAAGTCTCGAAGAAGTCCAGCAGCGGGCGATAGAATCCACCGGTGTTCAGAAAGACCACTGGCTTGATGTGCTGGCCGAGTTGCTTCAAGGTAATTACCTCCAGCACCTCTTCCAAGGTGCCGAACCCTCCCGGAAGCGCTACAAAGGCATCGGCTTGCTCTTCCATCAGAGCCTTGCGCCGACGCATGTCCGGGGTAACCACCAGGGCTTCGGCATCCTCACAATCAGCTACTTTGGCGCGGATATGCTCAGGAACAATCCCCGTGATGGGCGCGCCATGCACTCGCGCCTCCCGTGCAACGGCACCCATCAGCCCGATGCGGGTACCGCCGTAGATCAGCCCGTGCCCAGCCTCAGCGATCAACCGCCCCAGGGAGCGCGCGGCGTCCAGGTATCCCTGGTCTACGTGGCTACTGGAGGAGCAGTAGACGCAGATCTGTCGGCGTGGGTCGTTCAGCACTTGGGGCGAACCCTGGCTCAACGGTGGTCCTCCGGCAAATCCGGATCCTCTGGCTGCGGATGCCGGTGGCCAGGGTGCCCCACCAGCGCGTGACCGCCTTCCTCGTGGACTCGCAACCGCGCCTCGAGCTGCAGCACGCGCCGTAGCAGATCCTCAATGGACTGCCCTTGAGGATCCGGCAGATCGCCGTGCTCAAGCACCTCAATCTTGGCGCCCTTGCTGCGTACAATCTTGCCTGGAATGCCCACCACGGTGCTGCCGTCCGGGACGCTCTTCACCACCACCGATCCAGCTCCAATCTTCACGCAATCGCCGATATGGATATTGCCCAGCACCTTCGCGCCAGCCCCTACCACCACACCGCTACCCAGAGTGGGGTGGCGCTTGCCCTTTTCATTGCCTGTACCGCCAAGGGTAACGCCCTGGTAGAGCAGCACATCGTCGCCAATCTCTGCGGTCTCGCCAACAACTATTCCCATTCCGTGGTCAATGAACAGGCGACGGCCGATACGAGCCCCCGGGTGGATTTCGATCCCAGTTAGGAATCGTGCCGTCTGGCTTACCATGCGCGCCAGCACGAAGCGCCGGCGACGGTAAAGCCAGTGCGCCACTTTGTGAAAAAGGATTGCCTGAAAGCCCGGATAGCAGAAGAGAATCTCCCAGATACTCTTCACTGCCGGGTCTTCCAGCCGGATTGTTTGAATCTGTTCCCGGATCGTCTGGAACATAGTGGCCCCTTCCCATGGTAGACCCTTGCCGCGAGGCTTTCCGCATTCCCTTCTCAGGCCAAGCCAGGGCTGGCTCTATCGGACTTAACTATCCGCTTTCTGTGATATCCTGATTTCGTGCCTGCTGAATACGTACCTGTGTTCATATACCTGCTGCTGGCCGCTGTATTCCTGGTGGGCTTGCTGTTTGTGGCCAAGTTACTGAGGCCAGACGTTCCCACGAAGGTCAAGCAGGAAATCTATGAGTGTGGCATCCCCGTCTCTTCCAGTGCGCGCGGGCGCTACTCGGTGAGGTTTTACCTCATTGCCATCCTCTTTGTTGTGTTTGACGTGGAAACCATTTTTCTGTTTCCGTGGGCGGTTCGTTACAAGCAATTGGGGTGGTTTGGCGTGGCGGAAGTGGCTGTGTTTCTGGCGATTCTTTTCGTTGGTTACATTTGGGCCTACAAGAAAGATGCGTTGCGCTGGCACTAGCGTGATTTTGGGGAGAGGAATTCCACTAACGGATCCCCCGGAGCCACCCTGTGCCGCGTTACACTGTAGGAGTTGCGGCATTTTTGCAGGCAACCCCGCCCTAGCCCCTGCCGGGATGGCGGAACTGGCAGACGCACCAGACTCAAAATCTGGCGGGATTCACTTCCCGTGAGGGTTCGACCCCCTCTCCCGGCACCACAGCTTGCCCGTTTTCTCATTCTCTCTACTCACTCGCCCAGCTATTCCGTCTCCGCCCGTCGCCCCATCTGCTGCTTCGCGTCAGATGCGTGCTTTGCTATGCCGGACAGGAACCCGCGGGGTGTTCTTTATCTGTTCAATCACGGAGTAGCTGGTAGTGGCCATTTTGCGAAGGATACGGCCATAGTGGAACAGAGTAAGCCCAGTGGTGAACGTGGCCCCTGCCACCAGCGCGGGAAGGGGCAATCCGGGCGAGCGCTCCGCCTGCAGCATGACGATGGCGCTGAGCGCGATGTTTACCGCACCACTGGCCAAAAATGGACGGTAGCGCTGCTCCTCCCGGCGCAGGCGGAATGCTCCCACCAGGTGGGTGAGCCCGTTCGTCATCACCACCAGCGCAACCAGCAGAATGGTGCCACGGTGCGCTTGCGGAACAAAAGCCAGCAGGGCAAGGCTACCGAAGAATTTCACGGCGCTGCTCCAGGCAACGGTAGTGGACCCCAGCCACCGTCTGGCCATAGCGCTCACGAAAAGCCCCATCAAGCCCAGTGACAGGAAAACCCATCCCATGGTGACAACCTGAGTGGCTTCCTCATGTCCGATGAAGTACAGCAGGGTGGTGGCGTGCAGCATCACCAGTACGCCCAGAATTTGAACTGCAATCCACGGCCTTGTCGTTAGCGCTTCCCTATCCATATCTGTCTATATCGACACGATGGCGAGCTTTCAACACGGAAACCACGGCAGGGCCATTTGTATGTTTACGGACATACACCCTCAACCTGGGCTGGGAATGTGGCTAAACTCAAGGGTTGGCGCAAAAACTGATTGCGCCCGATCCACCACTACCCATGCCATCCCAAGAAACCTTTACCGAGCCCATGCAAAAAGCCCTGGAACCATGGTGGCGAATCCACCGCCGCATGTACGACTGGGTGTTGAGTTGGGCGGAGACTCCCTATGGCGCAACAGCGCTCTTTTTGCTCGCGTTCGCCGAATCGAGCGTCTTCCCTATTCCTCCGGACGTACTGCTGATTGCGCTCGTGCTGGGCGCACCGGCACGCTGGTGGAAGTTAGGAGCGCTCACAACTCTGGGCAGTGTGGTGGGCGGCGCGGCGGGCTACCTGATTGGCATGTTCCTCATGGACACCGTAGGCGCGCGGATCATTGAGTTCTACCACGCTCAGGCTTACTTTGAGCAGGTCCGGGGGTGGTATCTCCAATACGACCTGTGGATAGTGTTCGTGGCCGCGTTCACGCCCATCCCTTATAAGGTCTTCACCATCGCGTCTGGCGCTTTCGACATGAACCTGCTGGGTTTCTGCGCAGTAAGCGCGGTGGGGCGCGGAGCGCGGTTCTTCCTGGTGGCTGGATTACTGCGGGTGGCAGGCCCCACCATGAAGCGGTTTATTGACAAGTATTTTGATTTGCTAGCCGTAGCCTTCGTGGTGTTGTTGATTGGCGGCTTCGCGCTTATCAAGTACGCGCGCTGACACAACCGGTATTCACCTGCGCACTTGGGCTGGCATGCACTTCGTGATAGAAAGATTGCAGTCCACGGCAGGAGGCATAAGATGCAGCGATTCCCAGGTTCACTTGTGATGGCGCGAGGCTTGCTTTTGATGGGGGTGCTCCTGGCTGCGATCGGGGCCACCGCGCTGGGGCAAACTTCCTCAGACCCTCAACTGCTCCGGCAGCGCTACCTGAGTGAGACTACCGGGAAGGTGCGGGATTACTACGTATTCCTGCCGCAAGGGTATGCGAGCAACCCTGACAAGCAGTGGCCCGTGCTGCTGTTCCTGCACGGCGCGGGGGAGCGCGGGAACGGACTAAGCGATCTCGAAAAGGTGCTGGTTCATGGTCCCTTGATGGAGGCCTGGATCCAGGGACGCGATCTTCCCATGATCATGGTGGTTCCCCAGGCGCCCTACCCCAACGATGCCCGAAACACGCAGGCCGTGGCCGCGGGTTTTGTGGAGAAGAGAGACCCCGGCGCAAAACCACCAAGCCGCGTGGAAGCACCATTCGACGCCAAGCCGATTCCGGAGGATTGGGGCCCGCTGCGCGACCGAAGCACATCGGGAGTATTGAACGTGTGGCTGAGCATGGAGAAGGAATTGGAATTCATGCTCCGCATGACAGCCACGGATTTCCGTATCGATCGGAAGCGTATCTACTTGAGCGGGCTGAGCATGGGCGGCTTCGGCAGCTTTGCCATTGCAGCAAAGCACCCTCAGATGTTCGCCGCGATCGCGCCCATTTGCGGAGGAGGCGACCCGGCCACGCTAGACGCACTCGCGAAGGCGCAGCGCCCGATGTGGGTGTTTCACGGCGGACGCGACCGCGTGGTTGCGCCGTCGGAGAGCCTGCGTATGGTGAACGCCCTCATCGAAAAAGGGCACCGCGACGTCCGCTTCACCATCCATGAAGAGTTGGGGCACAATGTGTGGACCCGCATCTTTGCAGGCGAGGATTTCTACAGCTGGTTGCTGGCGCAGCAACTGCCCTGACGACCAGGCGCCTACTACTCAGAGGGCCGTGGTTGGTTAGCCCAGTGGCCTGTGGGGTCGTTTCCACTCACCCACACGCCCTTCTGGTTCCAGTCGAGCCCGGCACGGACATCCATTGCGCAATAGCGCAGCGTCAGTCCGCAGCGGCGACGATTGCTCTGGTTGGCTTCCGAGCCGTGCAACAGCAAGTCTGAGTGCATGCTCATCTGTCCGGCCCGTAATTCGTCATACACAGGCTCGCCGTACTGCTCAACGTTCTCCACCGTTTGGTTCAGGACGTTGGCCTCATCCTCTTCGCTCAGCCGGTAGGTGATGTGGCCCAGCACATGCGTACCCGGCAGGAATTTCATGCAGGCGTTTTCCTTGTCCGCATCATCAATGGCCAGCCACACCGTGACGGTTTTTGATTCTGAAAGCGGCCAGTAGCTGGAATCCTGATGCCAGCTCACCACCTTGCCATCCCCGGGCATCTTGCAGAAAAAGTGTGAGCCCCAACCCACGACGTTCTCGCCGAGCAAATCGCGAACACAGGCCACGATCCGCGGCTCGGTGAGCAGATCCCAGGCTACACCGTAGCGCCGGTGGGCGGTGCTGATGGAGTAACTGTCGCCGCCGGCGGCCAGAGTGGCGGCCAGGATACGGTCAAACTCTGAGCGGATACCGGTAATTTCGTCCTCGCAGAAAATAGGGATTGGCTGGATGTAGCCGTCCCGGTTATAGCCCTCCACCTGTTCGCTGCTCAAGGTGTGCGGATCAGGGTTCACGGTTGGCTGGAACTGCAATCTGCGCTCCATAGCAGCCAACTCTTCCTGGGCGGGTACGGGACGAAAGGGAGCGGACATTGGAACCTCCTCCGCATGCTACCAAAAACCCTGTGTCCGGCAGGCAGAGTATTGCGCTTGCAGAGGTGCGCATGGCAATTCGGCCTTAAGCGCCAGGCCTTAAAGACCAAATATTGGCGAAATCTTGGCTACTGAAAAAAATTCTCTAAGATTCTGTTGCCATGCCGATACTTCTTAGTGACCAGGAGTTGTACCCCATGAAAATTTCCGACTTTCGACCTGATGATATCCGTGCGAACGAAACTCAGCTCAACCGGCCGGAAAAGGCCCCCGTCAAGCGTCAAGAAGCAGGCCGGGAAGCCGCGCCGGACCGCTTTAGCATTTCCCCGTTCTCCGAAACTCTGCTCAATGAACTGGACAAGACCTCGAAAGTCGAGGCGCTGAAGTCCGCATACGAATCGGGCGCCTACCGCGTGGACCCTGAAAGCTTGGCCAGCAGCCTGGTGAAGGCGCATCTGGCGCTACCGGAAGCGAAGCCAGCTACCAGTAAGCAGGAATAGACGGCTTCCGTGAGGGCTGGCCCACCACTTGGCTGGCCAGTCCTCATTCTTCAACCAAGTCCTCAATCAGCGATACAGTCATCCAGCAGAAACATAATGGAACCGGGTCCTGCCCGAAGAGTAGGTGTCTCACCCGGTCGCGTTATACTGAAAAAAGGGTGTTTGCGATTTTGAGACACCCAACACCCCACAACCCTACCCGGGAAGCGGGGCGGTTCGGGACCTGCCTGATGCCTCGGCGCTTCTGCCTGCGGCCGTCCTACCAGCGTTCTAACCAAGCAAATCCATTCTCCGACAGGGAAATTCATGTCTAACGGTTCCAACAGCCGCTCTCCGCTCAAGACACGCAATCTTGCCATCATCGCCCACGTCGACCATGGCAAAACCACGCTCGTCGACGCCATGCTTAAACAGAGTGGTCTCTTCCGCGCTAACGAAGAAACCGCCGACCGCATGATGGATTCCAACGACCTTGAGCGCGAGCGCGGAATCACCATCCTTTCCAAGACCACCGGCATCCGCTACCACGACTACAAGATCAACATTGTCGACACCCCTGGCCACAGCGACTTTGGGGGCGAGGTGGAACGCGCATTGAAGATCGTCGATGGCGTCGTCCTGCTGGTGGACGCCAGCGAAGGTCCTTTGCCACAAACCCGTTACGTCCTGGCAAAGAGCCTGGAGGCGCGGCTACCGCAAATTGTGGTGATCAACAAGATCGACCGCCAGGACGCTCGCGTTCAGGAAGTGCTGAATGAGGTCTACGACCTGTTCATCGACCTGGGCGCCACCGAAGAGCAACTTGAATTCCCAATCATTTACGCTATCGGGCGTGACGGTATCGCGAAGACCGAACTTGAAGGCGAGGGAACGAATCTCGAACCCCTGTTCGAAGAGATCATCCGCACCATCCCCTCTCCCAAGGGAGACCCGGAGGGTACCCTGCAAATTTTGGTGGCCAACCTTGATTACAGCGACTACCTGGGCCGGCTGGCAATTGGCCGCGTGTTCAATGGCACCCTCCGGCATGGTGATGATGTGTCGATTGCCAAGCTTGATGGCAGTTTTCAGCGAACCAGAATCACCAAGATGTACTCGTTTGAGGGCCTTACTCGCAACGACGAAACCCTGGGCATCGTAGGCGATGTGCTGGCCGTCGCGGGAGTGGAAGGCATTCAGATTGGCGAGACCATTTGCGCGGGAGAGAATCCAAAACCGCTTCCCCGCATCCAGATCGATGAGCCCACCATCGCGATGACCTTCAGCGTGAACAACTCCCCGTTTGCCGGTAACGAAGGAGACCATGTAACCTCACGGAAGCTAAGGGATCGCCTCGATAAGGAACTCCTTACGAACGTATCCATCCGCGTAGAGGACGGCGGCAGCCCGGAGAGCTTCAAGGTGCTTGGACGAGGCGAACTGCAGTTGGCGATTCTAATTGAATCCATGCGTCGCGAAGGCTTTGAGCTGCAAGTGGGAAAGCCGGAAATCCTTACGAGAACGGAAGATGGCCAGAAGAAAGAGCCGCAGGAACTGCTGCTCATTGACCTGCCAGAGTCCTTTGTGGGTGTCATCATCGAGAAGATGGGCGTACGCAAAGGCAAGATGACGAAGATGGTAAACAATGGAACCGGGCGCGTTCGTCTCGAATTCAGTGTGCCCTCCCGTAGCCTCATCGGTCTCCGTAGCGAAGTGCTTACGGATACCAAAGGCACCGCCATCATGAATTCGCTCTTCAACGGCTGGATAGACTGGCAGGGCGAAATCCCCATGCGACCAACAGGGTCACTGATTTCGGATCGTAGTGGCAAGTCCACAGCCTACGCCATGTGGAATCTGCAGGAGCGCGGCGAACTCTTCATCGAACCCGGCACGGAAGTCTATGAAGGCATGATCGTTGGTGAGAATGCCCGCGATGCTGACCTGAACGTCAACATCGTGAAGGAAAAGAAGCTCACCAACATGCGGGCTTCGTCCGCCGACGAAGCCATCCGCCTTGTTCCGCCGAAGCTCCTGAATTTGGAGCAGGCGATCGAGTTTATCCGTGAGGACGAACTGGTGGAGATAACGCCCAAAGCGATCCGTCTGCGGAAGCGCATCCTCAAGGCGAACATGCGCTAGAAGGACCGCCGACCGCCTACACCGGATACTTCCATTCTCCCCGGTACTCCCGGGCCAGCAACTTGTTGGCCTCGGCGTCTCCGGGGATTTCTTCTTTTTGGCCATCCCAGTTCACACTGCGGCCCAG
>CAZUAX010000187.1:0-8283 GCA_964618435.1 uncultured Solibacteraceae bacterium | reverse complement strand
CTTTGTCGATGCGGGCAAAGGTGCTGCGGGCGGTAGCCCGGTGTTCCGGGTGAGAGGTGCTGCGGAGTTTGCGAAACAGTGCCCAGGCTTCCGGCTGCTTACCGGTTTCGTGGCACAAGAAGGCGTACTCCAGGGCGGCGTGGGAATCCTCGGGCGAGAGGCGCATCGCATGGCCAAACTGCTGGCGGGCCGCTTCCGTTTCTCCGGCCTTCAGCAGCGTGTAGGCGAAGTCCTTGCGCAAAGCGGCATCGTCAGGTGTCGCTGCCGTCGCTTGCTCGAAAAGCTCCACCGCACGGAAGTGGTCGCCTTTGGCGGTCGCCTCATAGGCGCGCTGCCGGGCGCTGGTTCCGGGGTTAAGCTCCTGGGCAGAGGACAGCGCAACCAGCAGGATGGCAAGCAGCGAAATGGCGACACGCGTCTGCATGGTGGCCGGTTAAACCCGATCTAGGGTTATAGTCCGGTGACGCGCGGAAAATTCTCAGGGAAAGCGCACTCCCATGGCGGTTTTCTTACTGCGAAGGCGCAGCAAACCCGACGTACTGCACTTCTTCCTCAAGCAGGATGCCGAAACGTGCGTGGACGTCGCGCTTCAGGTTCTGGATCATCCGGCAGAGTTCCACCGCAGTGGCGCCACCCGCGTTGTAGATGAGGTTCGCATGATACGGAGCAACGTGGATGCGGCCTTCCCATCGGTCCTTGGCGCCCGCTTGCTCAAGGAACCACGCTGCGGGAATCTTCCCTTCCCGCACCACCTGCGGGGGAACCTTGCCTGCCACATCGGCAGGTAAGTCCTTCAGGTGAAGGTTCTTGAAGATGCTCCCCGCGCAACGCATGGTAGGAGGAAACTTCTGATTACGGGTGGCAAGAATCTCATCAGCGGTTTTCCGCAGCGCTTGCGCGTCACCCGATCGAAATTCCATTTCGACGCGCAGGATAATCCACTCCTTGTGCCTCTTGAAGATGCTTTCCCGGTACTGAAACTGGCAGTCTTCGCGGTTGAGATAGAGGATTTCACGCCCATTGCAGTAGCAAACCCGCTCCACCACCTCTTCTATGGAATGCCCGTAAGCTCCCGCGTTCCCGTACACCGCGGCGCCCACCCATCCAGGGATCCCCATCAGCGTCTGGATGCCTTCGAGACCTGCGTCCACCGTGTAATTCACCAGTGTCATCAGTTCCGCACCCGCCCCGCAGGACACCTTCGTTCCTTCGTGCTGGATGGTGTTCGCCGTATAGCGAAGCACCACGCCCCGAAAGCCTTCGTCGGAAACCACCAGGTTTGTGCCACCGCCCAGAACCACATGGGGGGTTGCGTTGTCCTGCAACGCACGAAGCGCCTCAGCGAAGGAATCCGGATCGCTGGTTTCAACTAGCAGATCGGCCGGGCCTCCGATGCCGAAGCGGGTGTACTCTGAGAGCGGGGCTCCGCTACGGAGTTGCAGACCCTGAATCCTATCCAAAATAGTTACACCCGATGCCGTCCCAGCCACGCTCTCATTATAGGTGGCGATACGGCCGTGGCTGGTGAGCTTCGGCTTGGCTGTAGCCGCCCATTGCGACAGCGGGGGCTACGGTCAGGTATCCGCGCAACAGGTAACTTGGAACATAAGGAGTGGCGCGTGGCATTTCCCGGCTTTTCCCAGCAAGCCCTTCAGTGGTTGGCGGATCTGAAGGACAACAACAATCGCGAGTGGTTTCAGGCGAACAAACCAGCCTATGAGCAGGAGTTGAAGATACCCCTGCAGGCGCTGGTGGAGTCTCTGAATCATCACATCGCCGGGAAGCTGCCGGAGTACTTCCTGGACGAACCCGCCAAAGCCCCGTTCCGGATCTACCGCGACACGCGTTTCAGCAAGAACAAGACGCCCTACAAGACCCATATCTCCGCCATGTTTCGGCGCCGCGGCATGGCCGATAAGGGCAGCGGATTCTACTTCCAGATCTCCGCCGAAGGCTTGGGGATCGCCGGAGGCAGCTACATGCCGCCCCCCGACAGTCTGCTGGCAATCCGTACCCAAATTGCAGACCGATACGACGAATTCCTTCGCATCACACAAGGGAAAAATCTCGTGAAGAAGATGGGGAACCTGCTGGGAGAACAACTGCGACGCGTCCCCAAAGGTTTCCTGCCCGGCCATCCCGCGGAAGAGATGCTACGACGCAAACAGTTCTACTACTGGACAGAACTGGACCCCTCCGTGGCCGCAACGCCGCAGCTTGAGAAGGAACTGTTCCATCGTATGGAGTTGCTGTATCCGGTAATGTGTTTCCTGGACGAGGCGGTGCTGGGTGCCCGAAAAGCGGCGGCACGGCAACGCCAGTTCCTGCGCTGAACCTGGGACGGAACTCTTGCACAACCACGCCAACGGCGCAAGCTCACTTCCCACGTCCGGGCTTACAGCAACCCGCGTTGCCGACTACCGCATCAGACCGCAGTTGCCCCTGGGGCAGCCGCCCGCCTGATAATCCAGCTTGGTGTTCCTGCGTCGATTGCAGCTAGTTCGCGGGAGGCGTGTACTCCGCCCTGGTGCTTACCTTGTCCGCCGTGGGAAAATCCGCGGGAACTTTCTGCGTCACCTTGCCCGTAGCGGCCCACTCCGTACCTCTCTGGTAGGTGGTTATGAACCCCACGCAGTTCAGCGCTACCAGGTCGTGGCCCAGCACCGTGTGAAAAATGCGGCCCTGGCCGTAGCTCAGCGCCATCAGGATGGGCTCATGGCGACCGGTACCCTTCTTCGCCGGGTCTGAGTAAGCCGTCGCGAGCACAGTCATGTTCTTCCCAGGACCTCGCATTCGGTCGTAGAGTTCATCCACCACGTGCTTCCAGGCGCTGGGCAGGCCCTGCATGACGGGGTGAGTGGGGTGGCGAGTATCTACCACATACTCATGCCGCGGGCCATGGCTGCCCGCCTTTCCGGGGGAGGTATCCGCCACAATCTTGCCATCCTGCCAGTGAAACATGGGTCCGTCAGCCTCAGTGCGCCCACGCCAGCCACCCACGCCTACCATCAGGTTGAATTCCTTCCACTTGGGGAAAGCATTGTCCGCGGCGTGGACAATCACCAGTCCGCCGCCCTCGCGCACGTACTCTTCAAAGGATGCCTTCAAGCTGTCCGACCAGCGTTCATCGGGAGCGTCATAGTTCATCACCACCGCGCGGTACTTCTGCCATTCCGGCTTAAAGCCGCTGAAATCCCCATCCTTGGGCGGAGCCGTAACCACATCCACCCGAAACATGCCGGTGTCTTCCAGCATTCGCTTCAGGTAAGGGGTGGTCTTCTCCCATGCATGGAACGGGCCGCCGGATTCGCCATCCAGCAGCATCACGGGTACAGGCTCAGCAGCGTAGCCTGCGACAGTAAAACACATTGCAGCCAGAATGAGTTTGGTAATGGTGCGGCGCAGCATTAGCGGTTCTCCAATCGTCAGCCTGATTCTATCGAAAGGCAAGCGCGGTTAACAGGTGGTACTCGCATTCACGCGCAGGTCCAGAATTCAAGACCGCAAACGCCTGGATTCGTGAGAAACTAGCCGCATGGAAGGCATTTCTCCCCGCAAGCCAACATATCTACCGGCCACCCCGATGGAACTATCGCGGATAGATATTCCGGAAGGTCTCCTGATTGACCTGATGGTGCGGCGCACCGCGTTAGATGGCACGGTAAGCCTGGGCGAACTGGGAAGCAAGCTGAAGCTAGCCACCGGAGTGCTTTATCCACTCTTTCAACAGTTGCGCAAGCTGCAGTATGTGGAAGTCACCGGCATGCACGGTGACGACTATATCTTCACCCTTACAACAGCGGGACGCAATTTTGCCCAGGATCGGTTTCTCATCTGCCAGTACGCCGGACCGGCGCCGGTATCGTTGAACGTCTATCAGCAAGCCGTGCGCAAGCAGCAGGCCAAGGTGAAGGTGAACCGCGACAAGCTCAAGGAAGTGCTCTCTGACCTTGTGATCACGGATGAAATGCTCGACCAGTTGGGCCCGGCCGTTGTCTCACAGTCGTCCATCTTCCTGTACGGACCCAGCGGTAATGGCAAAACCAGCATGATGGAGCGCCTTCACCGCGTGTATGGCGATGCAGTGGTGATCCCCTACGCGATTGAAGTGGACAACCAGATCATCGTGGTCTACGACCCGGCTTTGCACCAGAAGATTGACTATGACGAAGCACGCATGGACCAACGCTGGGTAGTATGCCGCCGTCCCTACATTGTGGTGGGCGGCGAACTCGAACCCAGCATGCTGGAATTGAAGCTGGATATCTCATCCAAGGTCTATGCAGCTCCTGTGCAGTTGAAGGCGAACAATGGCATCTTCGCCATTGACGACTTTGGCCGGCAGATCATCTCCCCCACCTACCTGCTGAACCGCTGGATTGTCCCCCTAGACCGAAAGGTGGACTATCTTAGCCTCACCTACGGCATGAAGTTCCAAGTGCCCTTTGAGATGATGGTGATCTTCTCCACCAACCTCGACCCTACTGACCTTGCCGATGATGCCTTCCTCCGCCGTATTCAAAACAAGATTTACGCGGAGCCCGTGCAGTCTCAGGTATTCGACGAGATCTTCATGCGCATTCTGGAAGCAAAGGGCATTCCCTACGACGAAGATGCGCCTAACTACCTGCGCTACCTCTGCGAGAATTCCGGCACCGGCGAGTTGCGCGCATGCTATCCGGGAGACATTCTGCGCGTGCTGGAGTCGGTGACCTCCTATGAGCAGAAGCCCTTCGTCGTCACCCGCAACAACATTGACCGCGCCGGCAGCATCTACTTCGCCCGCACGCAGGAAGTAACCGTATTGTAGGGCCTGGCGGCCATTCAACGGCCGCCAGGCAATCCGAAGGTCTTTCAACAACCAGACCAGGGCACCGAGCGCCTTAGCCTGCCAAACGAATGCATAGCCGATTTCGTCGTTGAGCGTCGATGCCATGGCGCACAGCTCAGCCCGCGCGGACTGAGAACTCTGTTATAGACTCAACGCAACCTGAGAACCGGGCTACCCCAGCGCATCGAAGCAGGGGGTTATGTGCACCGAGGAGCCTTCCGCCGGGCCAATCTATCCGCTGACTCACACCTGCGAGAAGCCCCAACTTTCCTGATGTTCCCTCATCGTCCCGAAAGCCGGCCCATTGCGGCACAAGGCTTCGTCATCGCGATGCAATCATCTTGAAATTACCCTGTCACACAGTCTGCCGATAGCCGCAGAGTCTGGGATCCTTACGCAGTCAGATATCCACCAATTCTCTCCATTTCGAGGAACATCCTGATCATGATCGACCTAAAACGCATCCTGGCTTTGAGTGCGCTCTGCACACTGTGTACCGCCATCGCCCTGCCGCAGCTTAACCTGAGGAAACTAAGCACCATCGAAACCGGCATCTTCGACGAGTCCGCCGCGGAGATACCCGCCTACGATCCAGCCACAAAGCGGCTCTTCGTTACGAACTCATTCGCCAGCAGAGTGGACGTGGTCGACATCACGGACCCCAACAATCCCGTGCAGAGGACGCCCATTGACCTCGGCGGACTGGGCCCGAACAGCGTCGCCGTTCACAACGGGATGGTGGCTGTAGCGGTGGAGGCATCCCCCAAGCAAAATGGGGGATTCGTGCTTATGTTCGACACCGACGGTGTCGAGAAACAGCGCTTCGATGTGGGCGCACTGCCAGACATGCTCACCTTCACCCCAAACGGAAAATACCTGCTGGTGGCAAACGAGGGAGAACCGGATGATACCTACACCATCGATCCAGAAGGTTCCGTGAGCGTGATTGAGTTGGCCACCGGAACGGTGCGGACGGCGGGCTTCGGCAGCTTTGCCCGGGAGAACCTGGATCCCACGATTCGCATCTTCGGCCCCAACGCCCGTGTGGCCCAAGACCTGGAGCCCGAGTACATTGCAGTTGCCCCGGACTCCAAAACGGCTTGGGTAGCACTGCAGGAAGCAAACGCGTTCGGATTGCTGGACGTGGAAAATGCAACTTTTCTGGCAATAGTCCCAGCACAGCTAAAGGACCACAGCCTGCCTGGCAACGGGCTGGATGCCAGTGACCGCGATGGCGGCATCAACATTCGAAATTGGCCGATCTTCGGAATGCGGCAGCCAGACGCTATCGCCTCGTTCAGCTATGACGGCGAAACCTACTATGTGACTGCAAACGAAGGGGATTCCCGGGACTACGATGGGTTCTCCGAGGAGACACGCCTCCGTAGCCTCACCCTTGACCCTGCCGCCTTCCCCAACGCTAGCGAACTTCGGGACAACAGCAACCTCGGACGCCTTACAGTCACCACTGCCAATGGCGACACAGACGGCGACGGCGACTACGATGCTGTCTGGGCCTTTGGTGGACGCTCGATAACCATTTACAAAGCGGATGGCACACTGGTTTGGGATAGCGGTGACGACTTTGAGCGCATTACTGCCGAGCGCTACCCCGAGCACTTCAACGCCAGCAACGACAATAACGATTTCGACAACCGCAGCGACAATAAAGGACCTGAGCCCGAAGGGTTGACCGTGGCCACTCTTGGTGGCCGCACCTATGTCTTTGTGACCCTTGAGCGTATTGGAGGCGTGATGGTCTACGACATCACAAACCCGGTGGCGCCGTTCTTCGTTCGTTATGTGAACGACCGCGATTTCACCAAAGATGTTGAGACGCCGGAATCCGGAGACCTGGGGCCGGAATCTGCCCTTGTGATTGAGGCCTCTGACTCTCCCAATGGGAAGCCGCTGCTGGTAGTCACCAATGAGGTGAGCGGTACGACGGGAATTTTTGAAATCGCCGCTGCCCAGGAAGTCACAAGCCACATCAGGGTGACAGCGCGCCGCCTTCCCGTTACCCGGCGCGAACAGGATACGCGCGTCTACCTCACCCTAACCAATGTGGGTGCTGAGCGGTTGGAAGGTCCACTGCATGTTGTCTTCACGGACTTGCCGGAGGGAGTGGAACTCATCAATCCATCTTTTGTGAATGGCGAGGGGCCTGGCTTCACCTTGATGCCGCCTTCTGGCGACCTGCCAAGGAATGCCGCCCTTGTGGACCCGACGCTGCGCTTCCGCATTCCCCGCGGCACGGTTGTGAACTTCCAGGCTCGTGTGTATGCGGGCGCACTGGAATAAACCCCCAACAGCACGCCTCATCTGGAGTCTTCACATTTTGGAGAGGGAACTGCCCAAAGGAAGTTCCCTCTCCATTTCTTCTGCATTCGGAGACAGCAATGCTAAGCGACTGAGTCCGAACATGGTGAAACAACCGCAGCACCGAAAGGTCCCGATTCAGATAGCCTTCTCAGGCGCAGAGTGAATCACTTGCTCCGTCGGCTGCTCTTTAGCGGAGCGATTTCGCCATCGCTCTTACCAGATCTTTCCCGAAGGTCCTCCGGTGTTCAATCGTCGGGAATCCTCCCAGCTTGCGATTCCGGACAATCATCTGTTCCATCAGCATGGCGGGAATTCCGAACTCCGCGAACAAACCCTGGTTCACACTCATACGCCCCTTCATGCCTGGAGTGGTGGAATGGGAAGCGTCGCGCAGCACCTCTCGCGTAGAGTTGAAGGTTGATTCGCTAAGCAGGATCTCCCGGAGTTTGTTGATCCTCGCGCGATGCGCGGCAGGCCCCTCGATATACTCACCCGTCTCGGTATTGTGGAGCGTCAGAAACCAATCAATGCGGTTTCCCGCTTCTACCCAGCGTTGAATCGCTCCGTGCTGGGCAGCGTTCTCGGGCATCTTTACGGGGTCAAGCGCATCCCAATTGCGGTTCAGATCGTAGCCATTGCGGTTGTATCGCACGCCTCCGTGGAAGACACCATCCGGGTCGGCCAAGGGAAAAATCTTCCAGATTACTTCCCGCCGGAGCGCCTCGGCCTCTGCGTCAGCGGAAAGCAAAAATCGTACGGCTCCATCTCCCACCCACGAGGTCCAACTTTCCCAGGCATGCTGGCGGAACATTAGCCAGATCACCTTCTTGCGCTCCTGCGGAATCGAACTGTCGGTGATAGTCCAGAGCGGAATTTCTCGTCCCTCCACGCTCTTCCCCACAGTTTCCCGATGGAACATAGGGTGCGCCGCGTGCTCTTTTTCCAAAGCATTCAGATGCGTCTCGGTGTAGGGCGGCGTGTGGGCAATCCAAAAGGGTGCATGCTCAGGCCGGAACCGCACGTTCAGGTGCTTCTTCGCGTCATCCCACTCCACTGCGGGGAAATGGGTCCACGTCGTTCCGTCATAGCTGAAAACCGGATGCGTCTGGGCGTTCACCGCATGCACGCCG
>CAZUAX010000186.1:0-8325 GCA_964618435.1 uncultured Solibacteraceae bacterium | reverse complement strand
TGCACACTGAACTCCTGGAGCGCATCCGGGTTCGGCATGGGGTTGGGAACGTTGGTGTAGTGGTCGTTATTCTGCGACCCGTCCAGCATGAAGTTGGTGGTATTGGCACGACCACCATTCACCGATACGCCCGTCACGCCGGGGTAGGTCGTTCCTGAGGTAACGCTGGTGCGCGTATCCACGGAGGTGCCCACAACCAGACGCATCAGTTGCGTGGCATTTCGTCCGTTCAAGGGAAGTTCCTCAATTCGTTTCTGGTCGACGACGGCCTTTAGCGTAGGGGAAATGGTATCCACCACCACACTGTCCGCAATCACGTTCACTGTCTCCGTGGAGGTTCCCACCGAAAGAGTCGCATCCACGCGTATGCTCTCGTTCACCTGAAGACGAATTCCCCGTACGTTAAAGTTTTGGAAGCCTTGGGCTTCAACCGTGAGATCGTATGCGCCCACTGGAAGGCCCGGCAGGGTATAGAACCCGTCGGAACTGCTGGTGGCTGGGAATCGAGCATTCGTTCCCACATTGATTGCCGCCACCGAAGCACCAGGGACTGATGCCCCGGAAGGGTCAAGAACGCGGCCGGTAAGCGTTCCGTAAACGTTTTGAGCCCAACTGGCGCTGCACAGCAACAAGGCACAGGCCATGGCTTTCCATAAAATTGAAGCGGTTGACTTCATCACATCTCCCTCATGTTTGATCCAGACTTCTCGTTGGCTGCATGGCCCGAATGCCCACGAAGGGGCCAATCGTTTCCAAGCTGCCCGGTACGCCTTCCGCTGACAAGAGAACGAGAATGCTCTCGTCATGTACCCCGTCGCCCCGGGTCCCAGATGGTGGCGACGACTTCACGCTCTGCAAGGAGTGAAGGTGACCAGTAGTAAATTGTTAGAAGTCTGCCGTCGGAACGGATAGCATCCCGCGTATAGCCGAGATCCCATGCGCCGCCGTCATTGCGGAGAACAATATGCGGGCTCCAAGTCTTGCCATCGTCATCGCTGACGGTAGCGCGAATGCCGTAGGGTTCTCCGCGATATCCCCAGGTAATGCTTAGCCGTCCGTCCGGCAGCCGTTTCAGCGAGGGCGGGTTGCCGCTCTTGCCGCCACTGAAGGGGACGGGACGGGCAAACTCCTGCCAGGTGAAACCAAGGTCATCGCTGGCATAGAGATCAATCCAGTCGGTAGTGGCATCCTGCTTTACGCGCACCGCAGCGAGGATACGTCCGCCGGGAAGCTGTACCGTCGAGGGCATGATGGAGAAGCCCTCCGGTTCATCGCCAATCCAACTTCGGAGGTTCCAACTGACGCCACCATCCCTGGTATGGGCACAAAATGCATGCCCTTCGGAACCATCGGTCTTGGCGGCAGTTAGGAAGGCCAGGGCTTCGTGCTGCCCCAACACCAGATAGTCTGTACGGGCAGAGACGCCCTTACGCCCGAATGTCGGGAGGTGGAACGGTCCACGCCAGGTTCTTGCGCGGTCATAGGAAAACCAGAACAGCGAAGGACGGTCGTGCCCGTCCTGCGAGCGGAGCGTCAGCGCGAAGCCCGGGGCACGGAAGTCCATTGGCTCAAGCAGGCTGGTAGCAGCTGGCCCATGCTGATCGGGGGGCAGCAGGGACGCCGGCTCAGAGACCGACCAGGATTCGCCACCATCCATGCTGCGAGCAACGGCAGGAACAATGGGACGGCTCCGGTCGCGGAGATGGCGCTCCGGATTGCCCTTCAGGTAGTATGCCGCTCCGAACCCGCAGGCAATCTCGTCACCCCAGTTCCAGATACCGAAGTTTGCGGGCCATCCACCAAAGCGTCCCGGCTTTGCATACACAGAGACGTGGCGCATGGCAGGTGCGCCAAGGCTGCTGCCTGCCAGAGCAAGCGGACCCAGCATCATCGATCGCCGACTAATCATTCCCACTACTCACTTCTCCCAATTCACCCTGAAGGCTAAGCGGCTTTGGCCCTTGTCGTCCTTAGCGCCCCTCAGCCGCATCACGCACCAGCCAAACCTCCGCCACCTGTACACCACGCCCGTTGCCGCCCAGTCCTGAAGGCCGGTTAAAGCGAAGTGTCAGCGTTCCATCTGCAGTTGCTTCCCGGGGAACCAATGCTTCCACGGGAGCGAAGTCAGGATTCTTATCCTGTAACGGGTGCAATTCATAGGCTCCATCTGCCTCCAGACGAACCGGCACACGGTTTGCGTCGCCGCCATATATCACACGCACCCGGTATTGCGCGGACGGATCAAGGTTCGAATAGCGCATCTCTAGTGGTCGCTCATACAGGGTCTCGGCGACGCGCCACCAAGCCATACGGCCGTCGATATTTCCGCGGAATCCGCTGAATCCGGTGGTCGGCCCTGATCGCATCGTTGGGTCTTCGTCAAACGATGGGCCACGCACCAGGTGAGGCTGGTTGCTGGGGTCCCCAAGATCGTCGTAAAAGCCTCCTGGACCAGGGTTGGTCCAGTGCAGGACTTCGTCGATCATTTGCTGCTGCTTTGCACTGTCAGCCTCATTGCGGATGGCGGCGAAGCGCCCCGTAAGCCAGCGAGCGTTATTCAGCGGCATGTCAATCAGGTCAAGATTGGCGCCGCGACCCACGGAAATCGCCTGATAGCGGGGAACACTCAGCTGCATGCGGATGCTCTGGAAGAGAGCCTCGGCCAGTTCGAAAACGCGAGCACGCAATGCCCTTCCAGCGCGGTTGTCTTCGGTGATGGCGAGTTCCCGTGCGGCCACCTCGATTGCGGCAGGAATACCAAGAGCAGAGGCGGCGCGCAGATGTCCGAGGGCTCGCTGCTCTCGGGCCTGCTCATCCATCAGCCGCACACGGGTATAAGCATCGTAGTAAGCCCGGTAAAGCGCCTGCTGGAATCGCCAATTGGCTCGCTGTGGCGGTGTTGCACTCGATTCCAACTGACGGAAGATCGCCAGCGTTGTGTCCACACCCGCATTGGCAAGCAGCGGTCCGCGCCAGTTTTCTTCCAAACGAACCAGACCTTGCGCGAACCCCTCGGCCATCGACGGTCCAAGAAACAGCCGCGAATAGTTCCTCAGCGCATCCAGGACATCTGTCTTGGGATCCCATCCGAGAGCGCTCCAAACGAACTTGTTCACATCGTCGTTGCAGCCTTCTGAGTAGGCAAGGAACCCGATCTCCGCCAGCGGCTGCACTTTGCGAATGATGGCAGCCTGATCGTAGGGCCGCGGGTTGACGGGCTCCCTTTGCAGTGTGAGCGCGTAGGCCACGTCCCAGTCAGGAACCGCAAACTGTGCGCGCATGGTATGCGTGATGTCGGGGTAGTGCCGGAGTTGCAGCCGGGGGGGAATGCGTTTCCTTAGCTCGGCGAGGTCTGCCCGGTTCTGAGGCCCAAAGACGATTCCCGTCAACCAGGCGGATTTTGTCGCAAGCAAGCCGTAGAACTCTTCCATCCACTCCGCCGAAAACCCCTGGGGAGAAACCCACATGGTCGCCTTCGGGTGGAACTTCTTCAGCACCTCCGTCTGCTTCTCCAGCAATGTCATCAGAACCGAAGGCTCGGTATGTCCCGGGTCGCCTCCGGGGACGAAGATCGCGTCGATGCGCGGAAGTTCGCGAAACACCTCTTCCCACTCGCCGATGGCCCGCTGCATGGTGGCATTGTCGGTGTAGTCCTTCTCCAGCGCGGGGAACCAGACCCAGCATTGCAGGCCGTAGGAGTCAATGATGCGCGACATTTCGCGCATCATGCGCAGGGGAGGCAGCGGAAAATGCGGGCTGTCGGCGTCATCATCGGAGCGGGGCGGAATCAGTTCAATCGCGTTGGTCCCAAATAGCGCTAGCTCCCGAATGTACTGGTCCCATTGCGGCACATCCCAACCATCGTAGGAGTTGGTCTTGGGCCGATACCCCAGTTGATGGCCACGCAACTTGTAGTGCGGGGCGGTGGAGATGGAAATGTCCTCGTTCAGCGAGAGCGTCTGGCGATCCTGGTGGAGAATCTGCAATAGCTTCCCTACCCCAAACAGTGTGCCCAGCTTGTCATTGCCCGCCACCAGCACCACCGGGCTTGCGCTTGTTCCGGAAACTGCAATGCTGAAGCCCTCCGCCCCTGCAGCCTGCGCCGGCAGCTGTTCCGCCCAGGACGGATAGGCGCTACGGATTGCCTCCCGTGTGCCTACCACAATGGCAGGTGCGTCCTGAGGCGCTTTGCTGGCACTGGCCAACAAAATCTGGGCGCGCCGGTCCACTTCCTCAATCAGCACTTCCACCGCTCTACCGGTGTCTCCGACAGGAACGACAACCGCTTTCTTGAGGTCAACAGCCGCGTTCGCCAGGGTGCTGAAGCACAGCAGGAGGACAAAACGGTACGAAAAAGTACATAACCAGCAGTTCAACATGATTTCAGAAACGATATATCGCGTTTTGACAAAAAGCAAGCCGGTTTCGGGATTTTCGAATTTGGGATATGCTCTGTGGCATGAACTTGCGGCAACAACTGCGAACAGCGATGCCCGTCGTCGGACTTTTTGTTGTCGCTATGCAGGTGGTCATCGGCCAGCAGGTGCGCGTGGTCTCCGTTTTGGAGAGCCGGAACCCAACGTTGAAGCTGTCCGAGAGTATCTTCGGAGCGGACTTCGCTCCACACGCGTGCGGCAATTCTTCCACGGTAATCCTGATGTTGGAAGGTGTGCGAACTTGAGGTAAGGGCCAAACTGCACCCTGTTTCGGGCTGGCAAGCGCCGCCTGGCGACTTGGGAGGAAATGATGGCTGGCGGCTCATTTCCCGCCCCAAACGGGGCAAAACAGCGCCGAATGGTTTCAGTTTCTGATGGAACGTTTCACAATTTTGAAATTGGCGGATTGGGCTGCTAAGGTAACGATTATGTCTGTGCACGTTCGTGGCGTGTTCGCTGCCCTATTCACCCCTCGGGCTTCAGATGGTTCAGTGGACCTGAAGGTTCTGCGGCGTCATGCGCAATGGCTTCTGTCCACCGGCGTTCAGGGAGTGGTTATCAATGGCGCCACGGGTGAGTACGTTTACGCACGTGAGGGAGATTTCGAACAGACTGTCGGCGTCATTCATGACGTTGCGGGACCCGGGCGCTTCATCGCTGGTATCGGGTCCCCCAGCATCCAGCAGACGATACGCAACGGAGGTTTCGCCAGCAAGGCCGGGGCACTGGCGCTTTTGCTTCCAGGACCGCATTTTTTCCCCGTTCAGCAGCAGGATGTCGCTGCCTATGCAAGACATGTAGCGCATTCGATTCCGGCGCCGATCCTCCTCTACAATCTGCCGCAGTTTGCCAATGGATTTGAGGTGGACACGGCAGTCGACCTGATCCAGAACACCAAGAACATCATCGGCATTAAGGACTCCAGCGGTTCCCTGGACATCCTGCGTGCTCTCACCGCGGGTGGGGATAGTAGCGTCTCCCGCATCGTAGGCAACGACTCCGCGCTAGTCGCAGCCAGGCGTGAGAATGTCGCGGATGCGGTAATCTCTGGGGTTGCTGCAGCCCTGCCGGAGTTGATCCAACTGCTATTCCAGCAGTCTGCTACTGACGACCAGAATCGCTATCGCGCAGCGTCTGTTTTGCTGGATGAGGTGATCGTATACTTGAATCGGTTTCCAGTGCCATGGGGGCTGAAGCTCATGGCGGAGTCCCGGGGCGTGGGAAACATGGGATGTCCCCTGCCCCTCTCTCCAGCGCGGTTGAAACAGGCAGGCGAGGTTGGAGCATGGCTCACGGAGTGGTGGAGTCGGGCGCGGGGCGTGCTTTCGCTGGACGAGTTGCACGTGGAGCCAGTGTCATCCGGGCTATAGGAATCTGGGAGGAAACATGATCGTGAACATGATCAGTTGGTGCATTCCCAAGAATGAGCACGCAGCCCGCACTGCAAACAGCGGTGCTGCGACTAGTGCGGACCTGAAACAACACCGAGAAAATGCACACTCCATGGATCTGAATGACGCGATTGGAATGAAGTCAAAATCCCAAAGGACGCAGGAGAAGGCGCCTTAGACTGGGGCTGGAATCACTGAGATGTGCTTCGTTACAATTGAAAAGCTGGCCATGTTCGCGAAGGTAACGGTGGCGTATGTTGCTATTGTCTGCCTGTCTTGGCTTGGCACTTCGGCTTCGTTTCGTGTCGTTCTAGAGTTGAGCCGCTCCACTTGACTTGACAGTCTGAGATTGACTGTCTGCAGTTAGATCGACGCATACGGCCCAGTGAGGTCGGCAGGGGGGGACGGATTGGCAACTGACACGATGGTCCAGAGCCTAACAGCCTCAGCGATAAAAGCCTCCGCCGAATCAATGCCATCCCGCGCCTTGGCAAAGGGCCTGGAAATCGTTGACCTGGTAGCGGCCTCCGCGGAACCCCTAGGATTGGCCGAAATTGCTGCTGCAACTGAGTTGGGCAAGGCGTCCGCACTACGGCTTTTGCAGACGCTTTGCACCCTCACTTACCTTCGTAAAGACGCCGATGGCAACTATTCCCCGGGCCCTCGCATTCCCGGCCAGCCGGATAGCCACTGGACGGAGAACCTGGTGCTGGCGGCTACTGAGGAAATGATCCAGCTGAACCTGGACCTTTCGGAAACCGTAAGCCTTGCAGCGCTGTTTGAGGACCACATCCGGGTGGTCCACACGCTGGAGAGCAGCCATCATATCCGGATGTCGAACTACCTGAATCGAATCCTGCCACCGTACGCATCCTCGTTAGGGAAAGCGATTACCGCCTTTCAGCCGCCACACCGTATTCAAGAACTGATACAGGTCTTTGGCCTGTATCAAATCACAGACAAGACGATCACGAATCCCGTGAAAATCCGGGAGCATCTCGCTGAAGTCCAGGCGAATGGATTTGCCTGCGAGATCGAAGAAACGGTGCTTGGAGGTTGCTGCTTTGGAGCGGCGATCGTGGAACGCGACGGCAGGGTGAGGGCCGCCATCAGTGTTTCCATGCCGCATGCCCGATGCTCCACCCGCATGAGAGAAACGATTCCCGCCCGCGTTGCGGAAGCAGCCAGGCGCATCGCCGAACAGCTTGCGTGAATCGTACAGCTTGCCTGAGTCGTCAGGACTAGTTCCGCCGCTTGCAAAATAAGTGCCGACCGCTCTTGTGTTGAACCTCCAGTCCTCGGCGACACCCTGATAGCAGGGACTGGCACCTGCCTGTCATTCCTTTGTGCGGCTTGGCGGTGGAGTGCTGAAGGCAAGCGCCTGAAGCTTGGCATCCTCCATCTCCGGCATCACGCGATGGACATTCTGGAGGACGGCAAAGTCAGGTGCTGGCCCCTCGCTTGGCAAAAACCCCAGTTCTATGGCGTGTCTCCACTCAGGCAGATAATTGTCCGATACCCAGGCCTCAAGAAATTGCAGGGACGTATCGAAGAGAAAATACACCGAAACGGCATTCGGCAGCTTACCCGTCCCTTCATTCGTCGTTACGCTGATGGATTTGCCGGCCTTGCGAATCTCGGCCACTTGGTTGTAGGGCTCCAAATCCTGGCTGAGCCGCGTGCGTGGAAGCAGAAACCGAGCACGCTCCGGCCCCCGGCGCACCGGACGGTCCTTGTCCGCCCCCAACAATTGGCGTTGTACCGGTTCCACTGACGCGCCATTGAAGTCGTTGGGATCCAGCACGACAAAATCCACTGTGCTGTAGCTGTTGGCGATGCCGAGCAGATAGATCTCTTCGTCCCCATCTCCATCCACGTCGGCAATCAGACTGGAGTGTAAATGCCCGGAGTGCAGGTATTCCTGCAAAATTCGGCCGTCCGGCGCGAACAGGATCACCCGGCTGGGATAGGACTCATTGCTATTCGCAATGGCCAATAGCGCGCTTTTGGCGCCCTGCTGATAGCGCACTGTACGAAGCGACCTCCCATGATAGGAGGGGCCAAACTCCCGACCACCCGCATACAAGAACCCACTGGGCTGAAAAGTCCACCGCACTTTGCCGAGCGCATCGAGGCAGTAGAGGGTGGCGTTCAACTCCTGGCCCTGTTTCTTTTCCGCCGGATTGTGCCAGATGTAGGCTTCCTGTGCTCCATCCCCGTCAAGGTCTGCCACCACCGGATGGAGAGGGTTGATATGGTTGAGAAACGCTGGATGATAGGCCTCAGGCCATTGGTAGGTCCATAGGGCTTTCCCCTCTGCGTTCCGCCCAATCAACACCCACTCATCATCCTGCACAGCCACAAACGAGAGACGAGCCCGCTCGCGGAGACCCACCGCTCCCAGTCCTAGAACTACAACCAGAGCTAGAAGCGCGCTAAGCCAAATGCGGGTGGACCCGCGAACAGCCCCCTGCGCAAGCAGCCCCGCAAACCAGCCC
>CAZUAX010000185.1:0-8427 GCA_964618435.1 uncultured Solibacteraceae bacterium | reverse complement strand
CCATCGGGAGGACAAGGGGGACCTCCGTCTCCCCTTGACAGATACCTATCATGAATGTCCCTCTGGCCCTCTTGGCCCTCTGGCCCAGAAGAGCTAATTGCGTTGGGCCCGGTACCTGCGATCGATCGGATTGGAGTTCTGGTATCCGTTGTCGGCGGAGATGCCGACGGTGTTTTTTCGGCGGATGAGCACCGATGTTTGGCCCACGTAACTCCCCACGCCCGGCTTCGCCTGGAGCCCGGTGTTGGCCACGCCCTTCATCGGGAAAACGACAGGGACAGGCCACAGAATAAACGCCACGTAATAAACTGGGACTACCCTGGGTGCGGGAAAACCGTAGGCTCGCGGTACGATCTGTGACTTTGGAAGGGACTGGAACCGTTGTTGAGCGTGGAGTTATTGTCCTTTCGATGGCCTCGTCACAGTTGGCTGAAGTGGGTGCCAGAACTGTGTTTTACCCACAGATCACGGGCGATGATTGCCCGCGCGACCCTTTTGACTGCTCTTGGCGTTGGGGCCGGCCAAATACAGGGTGCTGCGCAATCCGCGATTGACCCCGGAACTGCGATATCGGTTGCCGAGCCAAACTCGGCCAAAGTCCTTGATCCAGCCGCCTCTAGAGCAGAGCCGGACCCCGCCGCCCCCCCAGCCATCACGGCAGTCGAAGAACAAACATCCAGTGAATCGGGTGCGGCTGCTCCCAAGCAGAACTTAGCTGCGGAGCGCACTCAATTGAACCTGATTGGACAAACCGACACCGAATCGGGGGAAAGCCGCCGCAATGAGAACGTGCGATTTAACCCCATCGACAACAATGCTCTGCGGGAAGTAAACGTGCGCATTGGAGCCACAACCACGTTGGTGGAGAGCTTCGAGGCAGAACGCAACTACTACAGCGCGGAGTACGGAACGCGCCCGGGGTCCCCTATCCACGTTTCGCAGCCGATTGCTCGTGCAATCCATGGGAACCTGTACGAAATTCACAGCAACAGCTTCTTTAGCGCCCGTTCATTCTTTCAGGTTGGGGCCGTGCTGCCAGCCCGCGAGAACAACTACGGGTTCGCCGTGAGCGTACCCTTGTGGAAGGGGGCCAGCATCTCGGTGGACGGCATGCAGCAGCGTGTCAGGGGCTGGGTGAATGGCAACGTGTTGGTGCCAAACATCAACGAGCGAACGCCACTCACCAACGACCCTGAGATCCTGCCCATCGTGGAAAAATTCCTATCCGCCTACCCGGCTCAACTGCCAAACCGCCCAGACATCGACGACCGCGCGCTGAACACGAACGCGCCCCAAAGCCTTGACACAGACCGCATCGGAGGAACGCTGGACCAGAGCATTGGTGACAGCAATCGCCTGATTTTCCGTTACGGGTTAACCGCGCAAGAGGTGAAGGCGTTTCAACTGGTAGCCGGGCAAAACCCGGATAGCAGGGTGAAGGCGCAAATGGCTCGCATTACCTGGAATCGCGCCTATACTCCAAACACGGTTGTTGACTTCACCCTAGGCTTTGACAGAACAACCACCGTGCTTGAGCAGGAGCAGAACGCGCCTGGACCGGTAATCTCAATCTTCATCATTCAGCGGCTGGGAAGCCCCAGCGTTCCCGTGGACCGAGCCATCAACGAGTACAGGCAGGCCGGGCAAGTCCGCCATACGCGCGGGAAACACTCATTTACCGCGGGTTTCAGTCTCCTGAGACGACAGTTCAACGGACGCGAAGCCAACAATCATCTCGGCACCTTCCGCTTCGGCGATAATTTCGGGCGAGACGCCGTAACCAATTTGCGGATGGGGACTCCCACGCGCTATAGCATCACCATTGGCGATACGGGGCGCGGCTTCCGCAATTGGGAACTGGCTTCCTATATCGGCGACCAATGGCGGGTGACACCCAACCTTACTTTGACATTCGGGTTGCGGTACGAACCAATCACACGACCCGTGGAGGTAAACGGAATCGACGTGGTGCCCTATGATTGCGATTGCAACAATGTAGCGCCAAGCTTTGGCTTCGCGTATCGTTTGCCGCGTCAGTGGGGTGTTATACGCAGTGCTTATGGCGTTCATTTCGGCCAGATATTTCCGGCAACCTACGGTCAGGTGCGTTTCAATCCTCCCGGCAACATTGGTATTGCGGTCGACGACCCCAGCCTGGCGAATCCACTTGCAGGTTTCGACATCACCAACCTTCCCGCCAATACGAGGAGCAGCCTCACAACGATCTCTCCTGACCTTGTGGCGCCCTATTCTCACCAGTACAACTTCAGTTGGGAGCCGGATTTCTGGCAGCGTGTCCGGCTGCAGCTTGGCTATGTCGGAAGCCGGACCCACAAACTGCTGACGCTGTGGAACACCAATCGCGCGGGAATTGTTGAAGGCATCGCCCAAACCAGCTCCACCGTTAACCTGCGGCGTCCGAACCCAAATTTTTTTACGATCGCCCAGGTTCTGAATAGCTCAAGGGCTTTCTATGATGCGGCCCGGGTGTCGTTGATTGTTCCGCAGTGGAATGGTTGGACCTTTGATGCTTCGTATTGGTTTAGCAAGGCCATCGATTTAGGCGGGGACTACACCTCCACCGGCGCGGGTGTCGCCCCTACCCAGGGGGAGTTCGATGTTTTTGACGACACGCGAGCGGTGAGCAATTTTCACCAGCCCCATGCGTTTCTGGCACGAGGCTCCTATGATTTGCCTCCCCTAGTCGGGCTGCCCGGTTGGCTGCGCCACACCTTCGGATCCTGGGCGCTAAGCTCCGCGCTGTTGCTGAAGTCTGGAACTCCATTTTCGGCATTCTCTGGCTCAGATTCCCCAGGCTTCGGTAACGTCGACGGGGAAAATAGCGACCGGATTCACGTGGTTGACCCTTCCGTGCTCGGAAGGACGATCGGCAACCCCGATACCTCTACGCAGTTGATGCCCCGCGAGGCCTTTCGTTTTATGGAGCCCACTGATGTCCGCGGAAATATCGGGCGAAACACCTTTCGCAAGGGCAAGCTTGGCAACGTAAACGCTGCTGTTTCCCGCTCCTGGAGAATTCGCTCGGAAAAGAGCCTCACATTCCGTGCCGAAGCCGTTAACTTGCTCAACACGCCCCAGTTTGCCGACCCTGAGCGTAACCTCGCATCGAAAGCCTTCGCCCGGATCAGCAATACGCTCAACGACGGCAGGGCATTCCAGTTTCTGCTTCGATTTAGCTTCTGACGTCACAGGTTGATGACCACCCCTGTGCATTTCGCAGCAGCTTCGCAGAGATTCAGAGTTTCCAACTCAACGGCGAAATCCCTTGAAATCAAGCGTCACAGCCGGAGCCGTGGAGCTTTGGGGAGAGCCCCTACAGTTCGAAACCCTTCGCATCCCGAGTCCGCTCGGGCCTGAATTGCCCTTCCGGATTTCGTTGATTTAACTCGTCCACGAAGTCAATGTCATCCTTCCCCGAATTTCATCGGAATTTCATCGCGCTGAGCATCACGCATGGCAAGAGAAAGCGAGTCGGCTCGACCAGGGACGACGATCAAGTGGATGTGGTTCGTAATCAACAGTAGGCCAAGATGTGCAGGCGGCGGTCGGCGGCGTACCCGGCCAGCAGGGCGAGGTAGGTTTGACGGTCCTCGTCGTCATAGAAGATATCGCGGCGGAAGTTACCGCGCTGGGTGATGTGGTGCGGGCAGCCCACAGCCACCACGCGTTGTAGTTGTGCCATCCGCCATATAGTGGCGCGAGCACTGGAAAATTCTCACCGAAAATGGGTTTTGATCTGTCCCCCAATTCCCCCCTTGAAGACGTGTTCTTCACGCACAGTGCTGTTGCATCTTGGCAGGTGGAGCCTACCTAGCGGAGACCACGTCGGTGGAACTGAAATCCGTTCCTTTGTAGAGTAGAGGTTCTCCAGACCAGCGCGACAGCGCATAGGCCGCGCAGTCGCCGAAGTTCAGCCCCGCTGGATGGCGGCCCTTCCCGTAGCGGCGGAAGCCCAGCCGGGCCCACTCCATCTGCTGTACATCGAAGGGTACGATTTCGACTGCAGCTTCGCGCAGGAATCGATCCAGATCGCTGCTGGCGTCTTCTCCACGCCGTCGCTCAAGGACGATCGACGCCTCCAGAACAGACACCGCCGACATGATGCAGCGCGGAGCGCCGTTAATTTGAACCAGAAATTCATCCCGCTCCGGCTCTCGCAATAGAATTGCGAGGACTGCCGAGGTATCGATAGTCATTGGGTAGGCACGCCCCACTCGTCATAGCCCAGGATCTCGTCCTCGCTCAGGTCCGACACCACTGGCCGGTTCGCGCAGCGCTCCGCGATTTCCCTGAGTATTTCGAGTCTGGCATCATTGCCTTGGCGGCGCTCTAGCAACTGCACTCTCTCAGCCACCGCGTGGTGCACCGCTTCGGTGATAGATTCCCCGCTCAACTGGGCAAGGCGGCGGGTAAGCGCCTCCGTTTCGGGGTTCTTGATGCTGATGGGCATGTGTTTCTACCTATCATGAATTTTATCATGATAGGTAGAGCCAATGGGGGACATGGGACTGGGGACCAGCCTGTCCCCAAGTGCCCCCCAAGTGCCCCAATTGCCCAATTGCCCATGCTGGTGCGCAAAAGTAAACGCCGAGGCTTCGGAGTCTCCGATCTCATCCGTGATGGCGCTGAGCCGATCCCGCGGGAGCACTGCACGCAGCTGCGACACCTGGCCCTAAAAGCGACCGTCGGGGCAGGGCCAGGGCCAAAGTGCACGATGCGAGAAAGAAACTCCGGTCGAGCAGGCTGCCTTGCATCCCGCACCCCCTTGGTAAGCCCTGTGACTTCTTCCATACCGGAATGTGGGGGCGGGGTCAAGGGGTTCGAAGGCTGGTTGTCAGTGAGTCACGGGTGACTGACTTGCACGGTGACTCCTATTTTTTTAGTTGTATTCGGATTCCGGTTGGGGTATTCTGGCGGCGATCTACCTACTAAAAGAATAGGAGAGCTCGTGGGACGCAGAAAGAAGGAATCGTCGTCTCTAACACCGCTGGAGCTCGAATTGATGCAGGTGCTCTGGCGGGAAGGGCCTGCGAACGTGCAGGACGTGCAGAAGGCGCTGGGGTCTGACCTTGCCTATACAACCGTGCAAACCATGCTGAACGTGCTTCACCAGAAGGGGCGGGTGCGACGCCACCTCAACGGACGGGCGTATGAGTATCGAGCAGTGAACTCGAGGGACTCCGTCTTGAAGCAAGCCATCGCGGACCTAGTGCAGAGGATGTTTGGCGGATCATCCGAAGACCTGGTGATGAGCTTGGTAAAGAGTCGCCAGATTGACCCGGAGCGACTCGAGGATCTGGCAAAGCAACTGCGTGCCAGTGCTCGGGAGGCGGGCGATGAATGAGATCCTGCCCGTCGTGAGCACCTTTGTGGTGAATGTCGTCTGGCAGACGGGCGCGCTGGCCATCGTCGCATGGCTATTGGAGCGCGGGTTGGCCACTGCGAGCCATCGGATCCGGCACCGGGTTTGGGCTGGGGCGCTGGCTCTGGCGACTCTGGTGCCAGCAGCGCAGTTCCTGATGATGACGCCCGGCGCGCGGAGCAACATCGAAGCGCAGACAGAGGGGTCACAGCGAAGCGCCGAGGATCTGTCCTCTGTCGCGCAGACCCGGCGCGACGGAATCCGAATGCCGGTCGCGACGTTGGTAATCGTGTGTCTCCTGTACGGAGGATCGTTGCTGGCAGCAGTCCTTCGCCTTGCGCACAGACTTGTCGCCACAGCCCGGCTTCTGCGGAATGCGCAGGTGGTGCATCTCGAACCAGACTGGCGCCTCTGCTGGGAGAAAACCACAAGATACTTTGGGGTGGAGTCTGCAATGCTGTGTGTCTCCACGGAGATTTCCTGGCCGCTGACGGCAGGATTTACGCGGCCCGCGGTGGTGCTTCCACGCGACTTCGCCACCTTGTACTCGCTCGAGCAATTCCGCGCGGCGATTGCCCACGAATGTGTACATATCCGGCGGCATGATTTCTGGAAGAACCTCCTTTACGAGGCAACCGGACTGCTGTCCGCGTTTCACCCGGCCAACTGGTGGATCCGGTCAAGGATCGCACACACCCGGGAACTAGTCTGCGACCATCTGGCCGCCGAGTTCATGAGCGATCGCCGCTCCTATGCACTTTCTCTGCTGGAAGTGGCGCGCAAGCAGACCACCCGCGTGCCCGGTGCACCGGCGCATGCCTTGGGGATGTTCGATAGCAATGCTTTGGAGGAACGAATGAGACTGCTTGAATCAACACCGGTATCGGTTTCGAACGGGAAGCGCCGCATAGTCGCGGTGCTCGCAGCAGGGGCGCTGTTGGCGTGCGCTGTCGCCCTTGGAACGATGTCCGCCAGCGTCTACGCCGAGGAGACGCCCGGCGCTGCACAGCCTACCGCCGCAACCGGCGCCCCGCAGGATGTCGCGAAACCCCGGGACCTCACATGCACTTACTACGACCGAGCAGGGAAGCCCTGGCCGGGAACCTGTGCTTTGGACTCCGCCGATCGCGAGAAGTACGTTTGTGTGCGGAACGACGACCCGCAGGTCCGACAGACGCAGATTGGCTGCAAATCGAAGCTGGAAGGGCAGTGACCCAGCTTCGAATCGCGAGTCAGTGGTGGACTTCTACTGAGTTACGGCAGAATGGCACCATCAGCCTCAATGTCAAGAACCCAGAGGCGCAGTTGCCTGACGCTGAGAAGCGTCGCCAGGGCCGGGATGATGTGGCCGAGCGCATGCTGCGGTTTGCGGACCGCTTCAAGGAAGGAATGCGGCCTGGCTCGAAATCTCGAGATCACGGCGACCTTTTCTACGGAGAGGACGGGCTTTCCCGGTGACCGTTCACCGCATCGGCTGCGCAAACAGCCACGCGACACCTTCAGCGAGGGAAGTTTCCACGGGGGCATCGGGAACGGTGTAATCTGCGGCGGCTTTAGCGGCGGGCCTGGCGTGGCTCATGGCGATGCCCATGCCGGCCCACTCCAGCATCCGCACATCGTTGTTGCCGTCGCCGAAGGCTACCACGTCCAGAGCGTCCAGCCCGAGGGCGCGGGCAACATCCGCCAGGCCGGTTTCCTTGGTAATGCCCGCGGGCATGAACTCCAGGTAGGGCGGGTCTGTATGCGTGACAGTCAGACGGCCATCGTATTGCGCCGTCCACTCCGGAGTGAGGGAATCGATGTGCTCGGGGTCGTCCATCCAGAGCAATTTCTGGATCGCGGTGGTGTTGACGGCAGCAAGGTCAGCGACGAAGATCTGGGGGTCGTCGTTGCGGCTCTGGTCGTACTCGGTGTGTGCCGTGCGGCGGTCCACATATACGCCGTCCAGCGTGTAGAGCAGAACAGAAACTCCGCGGGCGCGGCCGTCGCCAATCAACTGGTGAACCAACTCCGCCGGAAGCCCGTGTTCGGCCCACACACGGCCCTTGGGCGCCTCGCGGACCAGCGCGCCGTTGGCGGAGATCAGCGGCGTATCCAGGTCCAGCGCCGCATGGAAGGGCACCATGTTCGCGTGGCTGCGCCCGGAGGCCAGCACCACGGTGACGCCCGCGTCACGCAGGCACTGGATCGCCTGGCGATTCGCATCGCTGATGATGCGGTCCGGGCCAACCAGCGTGTCGTCGATATCAATGGCGGCCAAGCGGTAGGGGATTGCGTGGACGGAGCCGGGGCCGCCGAACACGGCCTTTTCGTCAGGCACCGAACGTAGCGTGGAGACTGCGTCGTTCAACTTCCAGGTTCTCAACTGGCGGCACCGGCTGTCCACCTTCGCGTTGCAGACCTATTACCACCGCCTCACCTGGCCGCCATCCACATTGATGCTTTGCCCCGTCAACTGCGCCGCGCGGGAGGAGGAGAGAAACGCCACCATATCCGGCACATCTTCAGGCGTCTGCCAGCGGGCCAGCGGCGCCACGGTGCGCATTTTCTCGCCGGCCCAATCCTCATAGCTGCGCTGCTTTTCGGGCGGCTGCTGGCGATTGCACGCAGCCCACACTCCGCGGTTCAGCGGTGTTTTCACCATGCCGGGATTGACTATGTACACGCGGATCCCGTGCGGTGCAACGGCAATAGGGGACATTCAACCTCGATTCTATAGGTCCGAGCCTCCGACGGTAGCGGTCTGAAGTTGCTTCGCTGCCCCTGGTTTCGGTCCGCGCCTCTGCGGCAACAGGGCGCGGTCCAGCCTCGCTTCCAACTCTGCGACGAAGTCCGGCGCTCCGAATGGCCGGCCGGTTCGCGTGGCTTCCCGGAGTCGGTCGAGGTCACCGGATAGGCGGAATCCGAGGCCTGAACCGCCCCATCCTCTTCGAACACATACTTCCAGCGGTACAGCACCTCTCGCTTGATGCCCAGTTCCCGGGAAAGTGCCGAAATGCTCTCCCCTCCCTGGATCCGTTTCACGACCCCTACCTTGAACTCCC
>CAZUAX010000184.1:1012-8617 GCA_964618435.1 uncultured Solibacteraceae bacterium | reverse complement strand
AGAATGTCTTTGATTACCAGAAAGCAGTTCTTGATGTCGTTTGGCGTTGCCGGGGTGGTGGCCGCCGGGTTATCGTCCTGTGGCGAAGCCAGCAACAGTGCACCCGCTACGCTGAAAGCGGAAGCGGACCGCAATCAGGCTCCCGACTTTGCGCTGGAAGATGCCAACGGCCAGTTGGTGAAGCTTTCTGACATGAAGGGCAAGGTAGTTCTGCTGAACTTCTGGGCCACCTGGTGTGCCCCCTGCCGAATCGAAATCCCCTGGTTTGTGGATATGGAGCGCGAATTCAAAGACCAGGGCTTTGCCGTGGTGGGCGTCTCCATGGATGAAGACGGCTGGGAGGTAGTGAAGCCCTTCATCAGCGACATGAAGGTGAACTACCGGATGGTGTTGGGTACGGAGGAACTGGCCCAACTCTACAGCGGTGTGCAGGCGCTTCCCACCAGTTTTGTGATTGACCGCGATGGACGCATCGCCAGCACCCACATGGGCATTGTCAGCCGTAGCGTATTTGAGGAGGAGATCCGTGCATTGCTTCAGGACAAACCTGCTGCTGCTAGCGCTTAGTCTCTGCCTGGCCACTCTGCTATCCGCCCAAGCGGAAACCGCTGTGGATGTGAAGGCCAAAGGCCCGATTAGTGCGCGTCGAGGGGATTCTGTACAGGTGATCCTGGATGTGCAGGTGAAACATGGCTTACACATCAACAGCCACCAACCTGCGGACCGCTACTACATTCCGCTGAAGCTCACTTGGGACAACAAGTTGGCTCTTGCCGGGGAAACCACATTCCCAAAGCCACTGGAGCGCGCGTTCGCATTTTCCGAAGGCAAGCAGTTGTCGGTGTTTGAAGGCAGCTTTCAGATCAAGCAGGAACTGACAATTAAGCCGTCTGCCACGCGTGGTTTTGGCTCCACGTCCGGAAAGCTCAGCTACCAGGCCTGTAATGACAAAGAGTGTTTCCCGCCCGCCAGCGTGCCGGTGCGAGTAACCATGGACGTGCGTTAGCCTGCCTGCCATGCGACGGTTGCTGGTTCGTCCTGGCGCCATCGGTGACTGTCTTTGTTCCTTGCCAGCCTTGTACCACCTGCGAGGGGACCAGACTGAGATTTGGACCAATGGCGCGGTTGCTCCCCTGGTGGGCTTTGGAGACCGTGTGCGTTCGTTGGCCGGCACTGGCTTCGATCGCCTGGGGATTCCGGGTGTCATTGCCTCGCTGGAACTGGTGGAGATCCTCCGCGGGTTCGATGAAATCCTAACCTGGTCGGGACACAATCAGCCAGCACTTAGGGACCGCGCTCACAAGCTTGACCTTCCCATCCATTTCTTCCCTGCCCTGCCCGAACATGGCGCTCCCATTCACGTGAGCGATTTCATCCTCGAACAAACCATAGCTTGGCATGGCGCGCGTTCGGAACCGGAGGAATGGATTCAGCCTTCGGGCCGACGCTTCCTACTAACCAGAACCTGCGCCGAGGCGCAGCCGAACGTGATAAATCGGCGGGGAGCAAGGCCGCTGGTGGTGCTCCATCCGTACTCCGGCAGCGCCTTGAAGAACTGGCCCCTGGATCGCTTTTTGCGGCTTGCGGAAAGCTTAAGCACCAAGGCGGACATCCGCTGGTGCGCGAGTCTGGAGGACCCGCTTCCAGATTCTCTCGCAGCCTCCGCATGGCGACATCCTGACCTTTGCAGCCTGGCCAGAGATCTAACAAAGGCTACGATTTATGTGGGAAACGACTCGGGAATTACGCACCTTGCCGCGATGCTGGGTATTCCCACCGTCGTGTTTTTCGGCCCCATGAATCCCGTCCAGTGGCTGCCGCGCGGCAGCCGTGTATTCCCCATTTGCACCCGCACGGTGGGGCAGCCAGTGTCCGATATTCCCCTGGAACAAGCACAGACGACGGTTCTGTCCGCGCTCCAGGAAATTGGAGATATTTCGGCTAACCGGGTTCGCTAAAAAGGTCTTGAAGTCCGGTTTAATCCATGCTACAAATGAATCAGAAAAGAAAAAAAGGAGGATGAGAAAACGGAATTAGTCATCGATCGCGGGGCGATCACAGCATTCGGTCGAGGGTGAAGCCACCGTCTAGCGCACCATCAGCGATCTCGCCACTGGCACGAAGCGCCAGCTTAATGGTGAGTAAAATCGCGGGTGCCACGCGGTTCGATCCGTCAAGGTGGCCTACAAACCCGGGGACGTGATGGGCAACGGGCTCACAATGGTCTCCACTAAACATCGACCGGATTGCCGTGATCGCCCGTTTTTGTTTTCTTACCTAAATTCTTTTTGGTTTTTGTATGATACCGCTCGTAATTGAGCGGCTTTTTTGTGCGCAATTCAATGGCACCAAGCGTGGGCCAAGGCCGTATCCGATCACCCTGCAACAATCGTCACGCCAGTATCTGAGATTGCCTGCACTACCCCATCGATGCTTGCGTGGATGGGCGCCCCCAGTTTCCCTGCTGGCGGCGCTCCAAGCAAATCACCCACCCGGACGGACTGGCCCTCACTCACCGCAGGCTGTGCAGCTTCTCCTGCATGCTGCTTCCAGAGAATACGCACCCGTGTAGGAGCAACCATCAGATCTTGAAATGGAGTAGGCACTTCGTACTCCTCGATGCATAGGCGTTGACGCAGCTGGCTCAGCGGAACACCGCGATACTCCTTCATCGGGTGGACCTGTACGGGAGCCTCCTGCACGAAGCGCAACCCGGCAGCACGCCGTTCCACCTTCGCCTGGTCGCAGGCCTCCTTGGGGTAGAGATCTTCAGGACAGGCATACAACGTGCAGATGCCACAGGAGCAGCAAAGTTCGGCCCATTGGTCCCAGTGTTGGGCACCCGTTGCCGTAAAACCCAACCCGCGCATCACCTTGTGTGGCATCACCTCATAGCCAAGCAGATAGCGAGGACAGAGTTCAGTGCAATAGCTGCATTGGTCGCAGGCGGATTTCCCAATGTGGTTCATCTCCGGCTGCGTACGCGTACGCCGCGTGACCAGATAATGATCGCGCGGCAGCACAATCAGGCCCCCAGTGGTCTTGGTGACCACTTCGTTCATGTCCATGCAGAGCGTCCCCATCATCAAGCCGCTGACGAAGAGCACGGGGTCGTCCACGGTAGCGCCACCCGCCACTTCCAGCAGTTCCCGAAATGTAATCCCAACAGGCGCCCAGAACGTCTTCGGTTCTCGCACGGCACCGCAGACCGTCAGGAATTTTTTCGTCACAGAAATTCCATGCGCTGCCTGGCGGACGTTATACAGAGTCTCCACGTTATTCACCACGCAGCCCACCTGCAAAGGAATCCCGGCCGGAGGAATAAGCCTTCCTGTTGCGTGATACACAAGCTCATACTCGTCGCCTGAGGGATAGAAGTCACCCAACTTCACAAAATCCCAAGATGCTCCGTTACGGGCAGCGGTAAGGGCGCTGATGGCCTCGGCGTTCTTCGTCTTCACGCCCATCACTTGTTTTGCAGCCCCTGTAGCCTGTGCCATCAACGAGAGCCCTTCCAGGATCTCGCCCGGATAGCGCTTCATCAATTCCACGTCCTTATGGATGAGCGGCTCACATTCGGCGCCATTGGCAATCACGTATTCCACCTGCGATTGCGCCTTCACGTAGGAGGGAAAGCCCGCGCCGCCAGCCCCCACCACACCGCATGCCTGCAACTGTTCACTCAGCATTACTCGGAGCATATCGCAGTGCATGGCCGTCCGTTATGCCACCCGGAAACAAAGGACGGTGCCTGCATAGCTGGTGTCCAAGCAGCAGGTTACCGAAAAGGCTTTGGCGCGGTATCCTGAGACTTTCATTCTCCGCCCTGTTCGCGGTTCGCAAAACCCTCACGCATTGCGGGATAATTCCCGTCTGGAGATCGCCCGTGACTTCCATGTTCCTCCGCATCTGTATTGGCTTCCTACTCGCAGGGCATCTACTTACTAACCCGACTGCAGCGCAGACGCCTGACCCTATCCAACGGGCGATTCAGGGCAAGATAGCCATGCCTGGATATTTCCCCTTGTACTGGGACGATGCCGCTGGCCGGTTGTGGATGGTGGTGGACAAGTGGGATACCGAATTTCTTTACGTGAATTCCCTTCCCGCGGGTGTGGGTTCCAACGACATTGGCCTGGATCGTGGCCAGTTGGGACGCCACCGCATTGTGCATTTCCGCAAAGTGGGCCCAAAGGTTTTGCTGGTACAGCCGAACTACAACTACCGTGCGGAGTCAGAAGATGCCTCAGAACGCAGTGCCGTGGCGGAATCCTTCGCGCAGGCGGTGTTGTGGGGTTTCAAGGCAGAGAAGCAATCGGGAGACCGCGTCCTGATTGATGTCACCGAATTTGTGCTCCGAGATGCCCACGGGGTGGTGGGAACACTGCGCGGGATGAGCGAGGGCGAGTTTAAGCTGGACGCCTCCCGCAGCGCCATTCACATGGAGCGCACCAAGTCCTTTCCCAGGAACACGGAGATGGAAGCGCTGCTTACGTTCACCACGGAGAAGGAAATGGGCCAGCGGTTGCGCAGCGTCTCGCCATCCACGGGGGAGTTCACCGTGCGTCAACATCATTCGTTCGTAGAACTGCCTGACCAGGACTACAAGCCTCGCGCATTTGATCCGCGTTCGAGCTATGGCGCCGTGAGCTACTACGACTACGCAGCGCCCATCGGCGACAGCATCGTCAAGCGTTGGATCCCGCGCCATCGACTGCGGAAGAAGGACCCTAAAGCGCAAGTGAGCGATGCCGTGAAGCCTATTGTGTATTACCTGGATCGTGGCGCCCCAGAGCCTATTCGCAGCGCACTGCTGGAGGGAGCAAGATGGTGGAGCCAAGCCTTTGAGGCGGCTGGGTACCGTGACGCCTTTCGCGTGGAACTCCTGCCGGATGGAGCTGACCCCATGGACGTCCGCTACAACGTGATTCAGTGGGTTCACCGGTCCACGCGTGGCTGGAGTTACGGAGCCAGTGTGCGCGACCCGCGCACTGGCGAGATCATTAAGGGGCATGTCACGCTTGGATCTCTGCGGGTGCGGCAGGACTACTTGATCGCCGTGGGCTTGCTGGCGCCTTACGAAGAAGGCAAGGTCGTCTCCCCCCAAATGCGAGACATGGCGCTCGCACGCCTGCGTCAGCTTTCGGCGCATGAGGTTGGGCATACTCTGGGATTGGCGCATAACTATGCCTCCAGCCTGGACAACCGCGCCTCAGTGATGGACTACCCGCATCCTTATGTGGCGCTGGGCGAAGAAGATTCCGTGGATCTGTCACAGGCCTACGCCACCGGAATCGGCGAATGGGACAAGGTATCGATCGCGTACGGCTATCAGGATTTTGCTCCCGGCACGGATGTGCCAGCGGCGCTAGGTGCAATTCTCGACGGAGCCTTTTCAAAAGGCTTGCGCTACATCACTGACCGTGACTCCAGGCCTGCGGGCAGCGCATCTCCCGAAGGTCATTTGTGGGATAGCGGTGCAGATCCTGTTGAGGAACTCAACCGCTTGGGCGAGGTGCGGCGCGCGGCACTGGGCCGGTTCTCTGAAACCGTTCTGCAGCCTGGCGAACCCCTTGCCAGCCTCGGCGACGTGCTTGTACCCATCTACCTGCTGCACCGCTATCAAGTGGAAGCAGCGGCGAAGGTGGTGGGCGGCCTGGACTACGCGTACACACTGCGCGGAACACCGGGCACTGCGACGCCCGCCACCAACCTTGTCCCGCGGGAGCGCCAGACCGCCGCACTTGAAGCGCTGCTTCGGACCATCGAGCCATCGTATCTTCGGATTCCAGAAACACTGCTGCGACAGATCCCGCCATATCCACCAGGTTTCGACAGAAATCGGGAGAGCTTCCCCGCACGCACTGGCCTCACCTTTGACCCGTTGGCCACAGCAGAAGTGGCCATTGACCACACGCTTTCGCTGTTGCTCCATCCGGAGCGCGCAGCCCGGTTGGTGGAATATTCCGCGCGCGACGAAAGACAGATGGGCTTGGCGGAAATGATTGACGCGATTATCACCCGTACCGTGAAGGCGGCACCGCAGACCGGGCTGGAGGCTGAGATCCAGCGCACGTCCAGCGCGGTGCTGCTCTACCGGCTAATGGTGCTGGCGCAGTCACCTGGGTCCAGCGAACAGGTAAAGGCCATTGCCTGGCTCAAGCTACGCGAGATCAGGGCGTTCTGGGTGCAGGAGCGAAGTGCAGACACCGGATGGCAGGCACATCGGGAATGGGGAGCGGAACGCATCGCGCGGTTTTTTGACGACCCCAAAGTGCTACCCTTGCCCAAGCCCAAAGAAGCTCCTCCCGGGCAGCCAATTGGATGCGGAGAAGAGCAATTGCCTGTCCTGACTTCATGGTAAATGGACGGAGACATCACCTTGATAAACAACCAACGATTGCCGTTTCACCCTGTTCGGTTGCCGCATAGCCATGCGTTCCATGCGTGCCGGGCGCCGCTGCTACTGGCGCTGCTCATGCTGTTTGCGCATATCACGTTCGCTGAAACACGCATCGTGATTGAAACAGAGTTTGGCGCCATCGAAGCGCAACTGGACGAGCAACGCGCGCCGCGAACAGTAGCGAACTTCCTGCGCTATGTGGACGCAGGACACTACAACGGTGGACGCTTCCACCGCACTGTGCGAACAAAGCCCGACAATCAGCCGGGTAGCGCTGTAAAGATTGACGTGGTGCAGGCCGGAGTGAATCCGCAATACGCGCAACAGGCCTTCCCTGCTTTGAAGTTGGAGCGCACCAGCGTAACGGGCTTGCGCCACCTGGACGGTACGCTGTCGATGGCGCGGATGGATGCCGATTCCGCCACAAATGGTTTTTTCATCTGTATTGGTGCGCAGCCTTCGCTCGATTTTGGCGGAAATCGCAACCCTGACCTGCAGGGCTTTGCGGCCTTCGGCAAGGTGACCGAAGGAATGGACATCGTGCGCCGCATTCACGAATCACCATCCGGGCCAACACCCGGAGGCTCCGGAGTAGCTGCGGGAAACCAGAGCCTTACTCCTCCCATCCGCATTCTGCGTATACGGCGAAAATAGGGGTGCAGCTACGCTCCGCTGCCTGCGAGCGCGGCGCTGACAATCTGCTGGGCTTCCTGCTGGATCACTTTCAGGTGATCCTCACCACGAAAGCTCTCCGCGTAGATTTTGTAGATCTCCTCGGTTCCTGATGGGCGCGCCGCGAACCATCCGTTCTCTGTACATACCTTCAGCCCGCCAATCGCATTGCCGTCTCCAGGCGCGTTGGTAAGTTTCGCGGTGATCGTCTCCCCGGCGAGCGTGGTGCTCTGCACTTGCTCCGGCTTCAGGTTGGCCAGCGCCTTCTTTTGAGCGGCGCTGGCAGGCGCGTCCATGCGCTGGTATGCCGGTTCGCCGAACTGGGCGACCAGCAACTCATATTGCTGCGCGGGATCCTTGCCTGTTCGCGCGGTAATCTCGGCTGCAAGCAGCGCCAGAATGATGCCGTCTTTATCGGTAGTCCAGACGCTGCCATCCTTGCGCAGGAACGATGCTCCCGCGCTCTCCTCTCCGACGAAGCCCAGTTCGCCGCGGACCAGACCATCCACGAAGTACTTGAAGCCGACGGG
>CAZUAX010000184.1:0-1002 GCA_964618435.1 uncultured Solibacteraceae bacterium | reverse complement strand
CACAACACCAACAACAAATTACTTCACGCCACCGCTAACCAAAACAACCGCCGGCCCGCGCGCGCCCGTCACGCGGTCGATCATGCTACTACTTACGAGGGTCTTGCCCACTGCGGTAGCCACGGACCACTGCTCGCGATTGCGGAAGAGGTAGTCCACGCACACGGAGAGGTAGTGGTTGGGAGGCAGCAACCCGGCGGAACGGGTCACAATGCCGTGGCGGTCGTGATCCGGGTCGCAGGCAAAGGCGACGTCAAAACGATCGCGCAGCGCAATCAAACCCTGCATGGCATAGGCCGAGGATGGATCCATGCGGATCTTGCCATCCCAGTCCACAGTCATGAAGCGAAAGGTGGCATCCGCAAGTTCATTCACAACGGTGAGGTTGAGACGGTACTGCTCTGCAATGCGGCCCCAGTAATGCACACCAGCGCCACCCAACGGATCTACGCCCAGCTTCAACCCGGCATTGCGTATCCCGTCAAAATCCAGGACGTTCACTAGATCGTCCACATACGCCTTCACATAGTCGTGGGTCCTGGTGGTTGGCGCCCGCAGCGCGCCTTCGTAGGACATTCGCTTTACACCCGTAAGGCCGGTTGCAAGCAGCTCGTTGGCTTCCTTTTCGATGGCACTGGTTGCGCCACTCTGGGCTGGTCCGCCATCGGGTGGATTGTATTTGAAGCCACCGTCCTGGGGAGGGTTGTGCGATGGCGTGATGACAATTCCATCCGCGAGACCGGTTCTGCGATCACGATTGTGGGCAAGGATGGCGTGGGATATGGCAGGCGTGGGGGTGTAGGGAGTTCCCTCTGAAACTCGTGCCTCTACTCCATTGGCTGCGAGCACTTCCATGGCCGTACGAAGCGCCGGGGCCGAAAGCGCGTGGGTGTCTGCGCCAAGGAATAGTGGACCATCTATGCCCTTCAGCGTGCGATAGTGACAAATCGCCTGCGTGATTGCCAGGATGTGTTGCTCAGTGAAGCTGTTTGCCAGCGACGT
>CAZUAX010000183.1:4190-8803 GCA_964618435.1 uncultured Solibacteraceae bacterium | reverse complement strand
GTGCGGTAGCTGATGTTTGCCAAGTGGCAGAGCCCGGCGCTGAGGTGCGCGATGGAGATCTCGTCGGTGAGACTCTCGTGCTTGCGCGACTTCACCGCGGCAAGGAAGTTCTGCATGTGCAACCCGGTGGTGTCTCCGCCGGGACCCCGTTCCGCGCGCTCTTCCATCACTAATTCGTTGCTCTCGCCCTTAAACGCCAGGAAGCCATCGTTGTCCATGGCTGCCCAACCTTCCGTGCCGTAGAACAGGTTGCCTACCATCACGTTCACCTGCAATCCGCTGCTGGTGATCTTGCTGGCTGGGGCGTTGGCACCCGAAGGAGCCACCGCGCCTGCGGCAGGTGCGCCACCACGCCGCTGCACCGGGAAGCCTTCAGCGCCGGTTAGCAAGCCGCGCACCTCTGCCACCAGTTGGCGCCCTCCGAAATCAAACGTGGCAAGAAGGGTGTTGGGGGTTTCCTGGTCGTCGTCGTAAGCAAACTTGCCGCCCTGGGCGCTCACGCTCAGCGGCCATGCAGGGTCGCCCAGTCCCCATCGCGCAATTCCAACCTCGTGGACTCCCTGGTTGCCCAGGTCGCCGTTGCCTGTATCCCAGAACCAGTGCCAGTTGTAACGGAAGCGAAGTTCATTGAACGGCCGCAGTGGCGCTGGGCCACAAAACATATCCCAATCGACACCTGGAGGTACGGGCGTATCGGGCTTTTTCCCAATGGAAGCGCGCCGCTTGAAGCAGTTGGACTTGGTCATATAGATCTTGCCGATCAAACCGCCCTGCAGTGCCTCCAATGCCCGCATCTTGAATGGGGTGCTGCGATGCTGGCTGCCAATCTGTAGCATGCGCTTGCTGTCGCGAGCCACCTTCATCATCTCCAGACCCTCATAGATGTTGTGAGATGCCGGTTTCTCGCAGTAAACGTCTTTGCCGGCCTTCATTGCCCAAATGGCGGAGAGTGCATGCCAGTGGTTGGGCGTGGCGATGGAAACGGCGTCGATGCTGGCATCGGCGAAGGCTTCGCGCATGTCGGAAAATTCCTTGGCCTTCTCGCTGTTGCTGCGCTGCAGCGCGGTTTGCGCCCGTTCCCGAGCGGCCTGGTTGACGTCGCAAATGCCTGCTACCCGCGCCTCTGGTAAGCGCGCATAGGTGCGCAGGTGCCCTGAACCCCGTCCGCCTACGCCCACAATGGCGACGCTCACACGGTCATTGGCGCCCAACACGCGCATGGCCGAAGCCGCGGTAGCCGCACCCAAAAAAACACGCCTTGTTGTCCCTGAAGTCATGGAAAGATACTCCCTGTGGCCTTATATCCTGGACAGCATATCAAACTGGAATCTTCCGGAAATCGCCGGGGCCTTTTTGTGGGGGCACTCCTTGCTCGCTACGCATGGGTGGAACTCTTCCCGAACGGCTGAGCAATGCATCAACGCCAAAAGAATCCCACGCCCGGGGCGGTCCGGCCAGAGACAAGTGCAGCAAGAGCGCTGAAGGTTGAGGCTAACCCAGGCGCACCGGTCTCCACGCCCGTCTATCCCGCAGTTTCCACATAGCTATCGGTGGCCCGCGTACCCCACTGGAAGCAATGCATATTGCGGATAGCGTAGCTGGCGGCCTTGGTGTCTACATCCACCACCATGTAGGAATCCGCATCGTAGCGGGTGGCGCCCATCACATAGTGCTGCGGGCCAAACTCTGTCTTGAAGTCGTGCCAGCGATGCCAGTGTCCGGCGGTGACGAAATGGATGCTGTCGGCGTATTTCTTCAGCAATGGATGCAGACCGAAGTCCTTGTATTCGGTGGGGAGGATGGTAGAAACGGGGAAGTGAACAAACACGAAGGTTTGTTTGCGGGCAGCGAGTTGCGCTTCAAGCCACTGCAACTGCGTTTCGCCGAGGCTCCCCACGCCTTTCTTGAAAACGTCCTTGTTGGCCGCGTTCCAAGTCTCGCCCAGAAAGTTATTGAGCATTAGGAAGCGGCATCCCTTGTGGTCAACCGCGTAATAGGGCTTAAGCCCGAATTTCTGCGCGTAGAGGCGGTGGGCAAAGTCACGGTCGTGCTGAGGCACCCAGTAGTCGTGGTTGCCAAAGCCCGCGTACACCTTCATGCGGAAGCCATCGGTGATGCGCTTGGCGTGGTCAAGCCGGGTGACATTCTTGAAGTAGAAGTCGTAGTCCGGGGAAGGGAAGTCGTGGACGAAATCGCCCGCCAGGAACACCATGTCCGGCTGGGGGTTCAGCGCATGGATCATCGTCCGGGTGCGGATGAGGCTCTCGCGCGTCTGCTTCACCGTCATCGTATCCAGAGGGTTGCTTTCCTGCCGGTTGTAGAAGTCGTCGATGATGTGGGAGTCCGCGATGACTACGAAGCGGAAGCGGTCCTGCGACGACGGCGCTGCAATCAGCGGGGTCTCGCGCACTGCGGCCAGGCCCGTCAGGCCACCAGCAAGGCTAAGGAACGAACGGCGATTCACGGTCATGCGAAGGACTCCAGTAGGGTTTAAGCTTTCACGCTACCATGAGGCCAGATGCTCTTTGCCTGTGGGATGAACACGCTGTAACAGGCCCTTTGTTGCGCGCCACAAGCCCCAGTGCTCTGTCGTAATTGCAGGCGACAGCCGATGCTGGCAGAACGGCGGGCGCAAGGCTGGCTGTGCTACTCCTCCCGCGCCTGAATACCCAGCGTCTTTAGCTTGTCCTGGAGGGTTTGCCGCTCCAGCCCTACCGCCTTGGCCGTGTGCGTGATGTTTCCGTTATGCTGCTGCAGTTGGCGCCGGAAAAAAGCAATCTCGAACTGGCGGCGTGCCTCGCGGTAATCGTCTGGCTGGGCGGGCACAGCTTCCGCGGCAGAGGGGTCCAGGGTCGCGGTGGCTGCCTCACTGCGCAGCGTCAGTTCCACATCGTCGGCGTCTACCGCTTCGCCGCGTGCCAGCACGAATAGCTTCTCCAGGAAGTTTCGCAACTGGCGCACATTCCCGGGCCAGTGGTACGCGCGCAGCCGCAAACGTGCGTCCGTGCTCAGCGAGCGGGGTTGGTCAGGGTACTTGCGCCGCAGCGCCTGCCAGAAGTGTTCCGATAGCAGCAGCACATCGTCGCCCCGCTCCCGCAGTGGCGGAATGCGCAGTGTGGCGCCCGCCAGGCGATAGTAGAGGTCCTCACGGAAGGTTCCCTGCCGCACCCGATCCGGCAGATCCGCGTTCGTGGCGCTCAGTACACGGACGTCCACCTGAGTGGTGGTGCTGGATCCCAGCCGTTCAAAGGTGCCCGACTCCGCTACCCTCAGCAGCTTTGGCTGCATGGTGATAGCGAGGTCAGCGATTTCATCCAGGAAAATGGTGCCCCGGTGGGCCGCCTCAAAACGTCCGCCCGAAGATTGCACCGCTCCGGTGAAGGCTCCTTTTTGATATCCGAAGAGCTCACTCTCCACCAGGCTTTCCGGTAGGGCGGAGCAATTCAGAGCCACGTAGCGAGCGCGCGCACGCAAGCTCTTCTCATGAATGGCCCGCGCCAGCAGATCCTTGCCGGTTCCGCTCTCTCCCAACAGCAGGACGGGTAGCCCTGTGGGAGCCACCTGCGCCGCCATCCGAAACACTTCGCGCATCACCGGCGAATCGCCCACCATCGGGCCGAATTGTCCTTCGGCGGCAAGTGCGTGCCGCAGGTCTTCCACCTCCCGGCGAAGGTCCTGGCGTTCCATCGCACGCCCCACCACGGCGCGCAATTCCTGGATGTCGTAGGGCTTCGCCAGATAGTCATACGCTCCGCCCTTCAGCGCCTGCACGGCCACCCGTTCTGACCCATAGGCCGTGATCAGAATCACCGCCGGCGGGTTCGGTTGCCCGTTCAGTTCGCGAAGCAGACTAAGGCCGTCCTCGCCGGGCAGGTTGAAATCCAGCAGCACCACCGGCGGACGCTCCTTGGCAATGAGAGGTCTCGCTTCCTCGGCAGATCCGGCCTCCAGCACGCAGTACTCGGCCTCGAAAATGCGGCGCGCCGCATACCGTGCGGCCTCTTCGTCGTCCACCACCAGCAAAGGGCTAAGAGTCGCTTCCATGCACCCTCAGTCTACTGCCAAATTCCCGGAATCGTTGCTCTGAATTCGATGGTTTCGATTCTCGTGGTATTCGCCTGAATCTGGTGGTATCCTGCGCGCAGAGAGGCTTGGGTTGGGCAGATGGACTGCTGTTTTTGCTAGCCAAATGGCTTTTGGCTGCTGGGGAGCCGGCGGGAGACCTGATCAGCGATGGATGACCTGTCTGGCCTCAATTTGCAGTATTCGTTGCTCGCGCTGGCGATGTTGCTGCCAGGCGGCGCTCTGGCCCTGTTTCTGGCTATCCTGTTTGGCCGCAAACAGCCACGTCAACCCGGCGACCTTTCCGCCGCATGCGCGATGGCCAGCCTGTGCCTGTGGTTTCTGCTCCGCGCTGCAAGCGTGTTTGCCAGCGCCAATGCATCCCTTGCCCCAGCATCTCAACTGGATCAGTGGCTGCCTGCCGCATTCCTGGGTTTGGCTCTCTCGTTTGCCGTACTTACTGTAGTGCGTTGGGCGGGCTTCCACTGGGCGTGGACTCTTCCCGTGTTTGGCATGTTCATCGCCGCCTCAGTGGAGATGGAGGAGTTCTC
>CAZUAX010000183.1:2145-4090 GCA_964618435.1 uncultured Solibacteraceae bacterium | reverse complement strand
TTTGTGATGCTGTGCGCCGCGGGCTTAATCTGGCTGCCGCTTTATGCCGCCATGGCGCGCTTGCTCACCAGCCGCACGGAGAAATGCATGCGCAGCATCCGTCATGTGCTGGCAGGAGCCGAGCGGGTTCTGGAACTTCAGCCGCGCTGCGATTATTTGTGCGCGAACCTCTCGTCGCAACTTGATTTCCGCCGCTGCGTGCTTACCTTGGAATCGCCACGCAAGCTGCAATCCGCATTCCCCACCACAGCCGAAGTGCCCACACTGGATCCCCGGTCCATTGCGACGATTGCGCGCGAGCAGAGGCTGGAGATTGTCACGTCGCGCAATTGGCGAGGTCTGCGCACGTACGGTTTCTCCTGCGCTTTGCCTCTTTGGATGAACGAAAATTTGCTGGGTTTGCTGATGGTGGAAGCGGGGCGCCGCATTTCGCTTGATGATCTTCGTCCCGTACTTCCTACTCTCGCGCAGGAACTGGCGCAATCGATTTCCGTTTGCGCGCTGGTGGAGGAGAAACTGGGGCTGGAGCGGGCGCTGGTTCGCCGGGAACACCTCGCCGGGCTAGGCCAACTCGCTGCTAGTGTTGCCCACGAGGTGAAGAATCCGCTAAGTTCCATCCACGCCATCGCCCAGATCATGAGTGAGGATCCGGGAGTGATGGACGAGCACGCCCGCGACGTGGAATACATTGCCTCCGAAACCGCGCGGCTTGCCAATAATGTGCAGCAACTCCTGGCCTACGCGCGACCCGCGTCCGCACGGAACTCCCAGCCGGTTCCGGTTTATGAGGTGCTGGATGTAATCAGTTCCGCGATGCAGCGCGAGCATGCTCCTCGAGGCATTGAGGTGCGCGCCTATCTTGATGAGCGGTTGCGCCAGTGCAAGGCGCCTGGCGAACTGCTGCGCGAAGTGGTGATTAACCTCTTGCTGAATGCGATTGAGTTCTCCTCACCGGGGATGGCCGTGGAGGTGGTGGCCACGCGGGTGGGCACGGATGAGTGTGAGATCGACGTCACCGATACCGGTCCCGGCGTGCCGCCGGAATCACGCGAGAGGATCTTTGAACCCTTTTTTAGTACGCGCGAGAGAGGATCCGGTCTTGGGCTGGCTACCGTGCGCAAAAACCTAAACGAGATCGGTGGCAGCGTGGAGCTTACAAGTCCGGTGGCCGACGGTCGCGGGAGCCAGTTCCGGGTGCGACTCCCGGTAGCTGCGATGGAGACGGAACCATGTGCTACTTCGTCCTGATGCTAATGGTGCTTGGGATGGGGGCTCGTCTATGCGGACAGGCAGCGGGTCCTCTCACCGAGCGCGACGTTACTGTGCTGGTGGAGGCTACCGAAGCCATCTACCGGCTGGATTACGATGCGGCCTTTGCGATTTCAGATCGGGAAGCTATCGCAAATCCCAACGATCCCTTGCCGGATGTCCTTCGCGCCCGCAATCTCTGGCAGCGGGAGATGACCCGTACCGGCGCGCTGGAACTTGCACGCTTCGCTGCTGAAGACTTCTTTGTGGAACGCCTAGACAGCAAGCATCGCATTGAGCCGGACCCCGCCGCCGAAGCCGATTTTCACGCCACGAGTGATCGTGCAATCCGAAAAGCGCTAGAGCAGTTGGAGCGATCGCCGCGCAACGCCAGGGCAAGGTTCCTGCTGGGCATGGCCCACCGTGCGAAAGCCACCTATCACGCGACATTCCGCGGGGGCTGGTGGTCTGCCTTTCGCGCCGGCGATGCAGCGCGAAAGGCCCATCGGGAAGTGGCCTCCGCATATCCAAACTTTGCGGATGCTGAGCTGGCAACCGGGGTTTACGATTATGTGGCTGGCAGCGTGGGTTGGTTCCACAAGCTCTGCGGCTACTTGCTAAACATCCGAGGAAGTCGTACGCGCGGTCTGGAAACCCTGGAGCGGGTTTCCCGCAACAGCCTCTTCTCTGCCTATGA
>CAZUAX010000183.1:0-2045 GCA_964618435.1 uncultured Solibacteraceae bacterium | reverse complement strand
GGATTGGCGTAGCTCAGCATTTGGCTGGCCGGTTGTCGGCTGCAAGGGATGTCTTGGCGGAAGCCATCACCGCGCCCGGTTCCTCCGTGGAACGCATGCGCGCGCGCCTGGAATTGGCCAAGGTCCTTGACCTGCTGGATCGTCGCGAAGAGGCGCTGGCGCACTACACCGCGGTAGCAAACCAAGCGGAGCGCGCCTCAGACCGCGACGAAGCGGCCCGTTATCGCAAGCAACCCTACCGGGAGGGCCCTCCGATGGTAGCGAGGCAACCCGGGGCTCCATCCAGCCACTTAGCCCGTCCGTAGACTGCGCAGCCAGTGCCGCCGGGAATTTCCCCAGCAGCGAGGCGAAGTTCGGCGCTTCGAACGCTGCATGGCTTGATGTAGGACTTGCGGATTATCTTGTAAAAAATTGTAAATAAATAGCTTATGGCTTCGTTGTTGTCTTGCTGGCTTTTGGCTTTCCGTCTGCATTCTTGCGGGCGGAGGCCAAGGCTACATGACCGGCAAATTTCTCGCACGAACGCTTCGAAACGTGGTGCTACCGAATCGTCCTTACTTCGCGCATCTGGCGCTAACCCATCGTTGCAATTTGCGCTGCAGTTTCTGCCACATTACCGAGACACGCTTTCGGGAACTGGACACCGAAGGCTTCTTCCAGGTAGTGGACCGTCTGGACGAACTCGGGGTAGCGGTAATCAGCATTTCCGGCGGGGGCGAACCCTTGATCCGTCCGGACTTCGCGGAAATCATTAACCATGCAGCCGAACGCGGCATCTACACCAAGCTCACCTCAAACGGCACCATGCCCCGCTGCCGCTATCAAAGGCTGTTGGAAAGCCGCATCAATGAGATTGGCATTTCCCTGGATGGCATCCGTGGCAACGACCTTCCTTTCAGCCACGTGGGGCCGCCCATTCTGGAAACCTTGCGCTATCTGAATGACCACCTCCCCGAAGGCAAACAACTCACCATCAACGTCACCATCACGGAAGCCAACCAGGAAGACGCACAGGAAATCGTGGCCTACTGTGGACGGGAGTATCCGCGTGCCCGCGTGTGGCTGAACCCCGTGATGGCCGGGGACGGCGCTCTGCGCAGTGGCGATGTTGCTGCCGTTGCCCCTGACTATTTGCGGACCGCCCAAGGCCCCACGCTGTTGTCAGCAGAGTTCTACCGGCAGGGCGTGGAGCAACAGTTCCGCGACACCGTAATGCAGCAAGGCAACTTCGATTGGAATTGCAGGGCTGGACAGATGTTCTTCGACATTAAGCCGAATGGCGACTTCTGGTTCTGCCAGGACTTGCCATCGCCCACGCCAATCAACATCCTGGACCCGGACTTTCGGGAGAAGCTCCGCACGCTGAACCTGCAGCCGCGCAAGCAGTGCAGCGGATGCACTTATTCCTGCTACTACGTGCCGCAGAAGGGCATGGAGCCGAGGAACTTCAAGGATATGGGCTTGCTGTGGTGGCAGGCACACACCAGTGAGGGCGATTCCTATCGCACTGCCGCGGATCGGTATGGGGTTTTCGGTGCATTGGGCGCGCTGGTGTGGAAGCGTATTCAGCCTTTGCCGGAGGCCGGCTATACGGTGTTTCTGGCGCTGCTTGTGATTGCACTGGCCCTGGCGGTCACCGCCGCGGGAGCACCGGTGCTGCCCCAGTCGCCAGATGAGGTACTCGCTTGTATGGAGCAAGCCAACGAAATGCGCGAGCAGCGGATGCCCGCCTATCGCAGTGAGCGTGTCTATACCGCGGGCAGTTCTTTCCTGAGCAAGAAAGCCTCTGCCGTTGTGGAACTTACTTACCAGCCCCCAGGCGAGAAGCGCTTCCAGGTGCTGAGCCGGGAAGGTTCAGGCGCCATTCACAAGCGGGTGATCTTGCGACTACTGGAAACGGAGTGCCACCACGCCGGAGCAGAAGCGCGGCGGGCTACCGGCGTCCACCGCCGCAACTACCAATTCACGTTTTCCCGTATCGACAGCGAGACCGGCGACTATGTATTCCAGGCGGTTCCCATCAACAAGGGCAAGTACCTATTTCG
>CAZUAX010000182.1:0-8900 GCA_964618435.1 uncultured Solibacteraceae bacterium | reverse complement strand
GACTTGGGCGAAGCCAGCACAGCAGACCGCGCAGCGGCGCTTTGTCGCGATGCCTTCGGACGCATCGACATGCTATTCAACGTCGCCGGCATCAGCGGCCGCCGCTTCGGCGATGGTCCCGTTCATGAATGCTCTGAAGAAGGCTTCGACATGACGGTCCGCGGGAATCTGCGTACCCTGTTTCTGTTGAGCCGTGCCACGCTCAGGCAGATGTTGGAGCAGGAACCTGCGAACGACGGAATGCGTGGCGCCATCCTGCACATGGCCACGGTCACCGCTTACTCTCCGCAGCGCGACTTTTTCGCCACCCATGCCTACGCCGCGGCTAAGGGCGGAGTGGTGGGGCTTACCAAGGCAATGGCCAGCTATTATGCTCCGCACAAGATTCGGGTGAATGCCATCGCACCCGGGTTGGTGCGCACCCCCATGAGCCTGCGCGCCCAAAGCAACCCGGCGATTCTGGACTTCATGCGCCACAAGCAACCCCTGGCGGAAGACATGCTGGAGGCCACTGATGTGGCCCGAACCGCGATATTTCTTCTCAGTGATGCAGCGCGCATGATGACAGGCGAAGTGGTGGGGTTGGACGCCGGGTGGAGCGTAAGCGGCTGATCACCTTCTGTCCCCACCCGGCAAGCAGATTGCTAGCGAATCAGGACTGTGGTTGCGCCAGGCGTCGCCGCCCCACCCAAAGCATCAACGTGCCCGCGCCAAACATCAGCACCGTCGACGGCTCGGGCACAGAGCTATCTGCCTGAGGTCCGGCATCAATGATGGCGGTGCCCGCCACCGTCCCGTTCAGCGCACTGCTCTGTAGGCCAAAGGCGGCGGCAGCAAGCGCGGCAAGCGGAACGGAAAGGGTGAGGGATCGGTCATCCCCAATCACGAATACGGAGGGTGCCCCCTCGCTTACGCCGTTCACTTGAACTGCCGCATACACCCGTCCCGTAATGGTGTTCACTACTAGGTTCAGGAATTGCAGGTGGTTGAATCCATCAGAGAGTTTGGCGCCACTTCCTTCATGCTCGTAAACGCCAACGAGCGTAGTTTCGTCAATCATGCCGCCAGTGATGGGGAAACTTAGCGTGGAACCGGAAAGGCTGGCGCTGCCGATGGGTGTCACAAAAATGCCCAAGCTGGCGAAGTCTTCGGTGAGAGTAATGATGGTGTTGCCGCCGGGGATGATGGAAGCCATCAGGGGCAGAGTACATAGGCTGAGAATGCCGATACGCATCAGGTGAGTGATGAATCGCAAGGGTTGCCTCCACATGTAAATCTCGAACCACCGCTTCGCTGGGCGGCGGGGAGATGCGGCTCCCACGCCGTTTGCCCGATGCGGTGTGTCCGCACCCAGCATGCAGCGTGCCTAACGGCTTTTGATAGAGCACACCTGTGAATATTCAGTGGCTTAACAGGTACATGTGTGAAGGAAATTTCTACCCCTCCGGCATATAGGCAACTAAGCGCCCTTGTATCCCGCGCTTAGCGGATTTTACGCCTGCAAACTGCGGTTACTGATACGCTTGTAATTTCTTTCGGAGGACCAGAAGGAATGCAGCCGATACCACTGCGGACCACCGTGATTGGCAGTTATCCGTTCCCGGGATGGGTAGAGTTTGCCAGCCAGAACCTTGAACAGTTTGGCAGCGCCGACTACGCGGAACTGCAGGACGACGCCACCATGATTGCCATCCAGGATCAGGTGCGCGCCGGGCTCGACGTGATCACCGACGGCGAACAGTCCCGGCTGGACTTCAACCTGTCCTTTTATGGCTTCATCGAAGGGCTTGCCATGGAGCCCGCTTCTCCCAGACGCTTTGGCCCGCCAGCCCACGACCAGCGCGGGAAACACGCCATCATCGGTACGCTGGCCGCGTCGCGCGGGCTAGGTGTGTTGGAAGAGTATCACCGCCTGTGCCGTCTTGCGCCTGCCGGACCCGTGCTGAAAGCCAGCATCCCAGGGCCGTATACCTTGAGCGGACGGCTGCTTCCGAACACCGCATACCCTGACCGCTGGGCGATTACCGAGGCATTGCTGCCCTTGGTTTCCGCGGAGATCGCTGCCCTTGTGCAGGCGGGATGCCAGGAGATCACCATCGATGAGCCATCCATGAGTTGCTACGCGCACCGCGAGGACACGCGCCGTTTCGTGGACATCTTCAATCGCACAGCCGCACCGGCAGCAGGCAAGTGCCGCTTGTCCACCCACTTGTGCTTCGGCAACTACAAGGCGCGAGCGGTGGGTCCTCGGCAGTATGCCCCGATGTTTCCCGCGTTTCTTGATTTCACCGTGGACGAACTGCACCTGGAGATGGCCAGCCGCGAGTTTGCTGAGCTGGAGATCATTAAGGAAATCGCACAGGTTCGCGACGTGAGTGTGGGCGTGATTGATGTGAAGAGCTACTACGTGGAAACGCCCCAGGACGTGGCGGCGCGCGTCCGGCGCTGCGTGGCGCTTGCGCCGCCGGAGCGATTGTCCTTCGCGCCGGATTGTGGCCTTAGCCAGACCGCGCGTTGGGCGGCGAAGCCCAAGTTGCAGCACATGGTGGAAGGGGTACGTATCGTCCGCAAGGAGCTTGGCCTGGCATGAGCGAAATACTGATTCCAGCTGCCCAAAAGGACGAAGCTCTGCTGGCCGATATCTTTGCGCGCAACCGATATGACGGCCACTTTCGCATCTGGTGGCTGGGGCAAAGCGGGTTCCTGCTGCAGCACCGCCAGACGCATATCTTGTTTGACCCTTACCTCTCCGACTCGCTAAGCGAAAAGTATGCGGGCACCGACAAACCCCACGTCCGCATGAGCGAGCGGGCAATCGATCCGGCCGCTATGGGCTTTGTGGAGATCGTAACCTCAAGCCACAATCACACCGATCATCTTGACCGCGAAACCCTGCTCCCCATTCTTACCGCAAAGGACCTCACCCACTTTGTGCTGCCGGAAGCCAACCGCTTGTTCGCAGCGGAGCGCTTGAGTTGCAGCTCCAGTTTTGCTGTGGGCCTAAATGATGGTGACCGCATTCAAATTAGTCCCTTTGAGATTCATGCGGTTCCAGCCGCTCACGATACTGTGGAGCGTGATGAGGAGGACCGCTGCCGGTTCCTGGGCTTTGTGGTGCGTTTCGGTGACTGGTGTGTCTATCACAGCGGCGACACCAGGCTTTACGACGGCATGGTGGACCTATTGCGGCCCTTCAACATTGATGTCGCCATGCTGCCAATCAACGGATATAAGCCGGAACGGCGGGTCGCCGGTAACCTGAATGCCACGGAAGCGGCATGGCTGGCTAAAGAAATCGGGGCGAAGGTGGTGATTCCGCACCACTACCACATGTTCACCTTCAATACCGAGGACCCCCACGTGTTTGAGGCCGCCTGTACCGACGCGGATACGCCGTGCCGGGTGCTACGCGTTGGCGAGTGTTTTGCCAGCAGCGAATGGCCTGCTTTCGCCGGACGTGTTCCGGAACCCATGCCGCCTGCGGGCGAGTCCTAGTGGACATTCCCCGCTGGAGGCTTGGCCCCGCCGGAAACTGTGCATACAATAGCGGGCAACCCCGTTACTTCCAGGAGGTCCTGATGCTTACTCGCCGTAGCCTGTTTGCTGCCACGTTTGCCTTCCCTGCCCTGCTGCACGCCCGCGCTTCGGTGAAGGTAGGCGTGTGCGACTGGAACCTGAAAAAGGCAGCAGACATCAGCGCCATCCCCCTAGCCGCCGGTATTGGTTTTGAAGGCCTTGAGGTAAGCCTGGGCCGCGCTGTGAGCGACGGGAAACTGCCCATGGACTCAGCAGTGATGCAGTCTCGGTACATCACTGAAGCCCGCGAGCACAAGCTCACGCTCACCAGCACCTGTCTGGACGTGCTGCATGTGCATTACATGAAGCTGGATCCTCTGGGCCTGAAATTCACCTCCGATGCGATTCGCATTACCCGTGCCATGGGTGCGCCACTCGTGTTGCTTCCGTACTTTGGCAAGGGCGCCCTCACCAATCGTGAGGAAATGGCCAAGGTGGCGGACATGCTCAAGGAAGTAGTTGGGGAGGCAGAACGTTCTCGCGTGGTTCTGGCATTGGAGAATACCATCTCCGCCGAAGATAACGCGTTCATCATGGACCGGGTTGGCTCAGATTACCTGAAGGTCTACTACGACGTCGCCAATTCCCACTACAACGGCTTTGACGTCCCCAAGGAAATTCGCTGGCTGGGAACGCAGCGCATCGGCCAGGTGCACTTCAAGGAGCGTGGATATTTGGGAGCGGGCACGGTGCCACTCGCGGAGTCTGCCGCTGCATTACATGAGATAGGCTATCAGGGCTTTATCAACCTCGAACTGCCCTCGCCCAGCGGCGACATTGCCGCGGACATGCGCCGTAACCTTGAATTTACCCGCCAGCTAATGGCAGCCTGATAAGCATGGCTCTCGGTAATGAAATTCTGTTGGACTATGTGCGCTATGCGCGCTGGGCCACGGCCACCACACTTGATGCCTGCTCGGCGCTCAGCTACGACGAACTGCATGCCGACATGCACACTGCGTATCCCACCATCTGGATCACGCTGGTGCATCAGTTCCAGGCTGACAGTGTATGGTGGAGCCGTTTCCAGCAAAAGCAGGTAGGCGCGCTTTCCACATTTGACCCTGGCTCGAACCTGTACGACTTGCGTACACGCTGGCTGGCCGTCCTGGACGAGCTACTGGCCTTTGTGGAGTCCTGCGACGAGCAGGCATTGCTGGCCCCGTTAACCTACCGCAACACACGAGGCGAAGCGTTTGAGCAGCCGCTCTGGCAGGCACTGATGCACATGGTGAACCACGGCACGCTGCATCGGGGACAGGTGCTGGTGATGTTCCGGCAACTCGATCGCGTGCCCACCGGCGTTGACCTCATCCATTACTACCGGCGCTCGCTGGGCGGGTAGTTTTCTGGCCAGCCGACTTCGCGCTTTTGCCAGTGGACGCCTTGCCGTCCTTTGCTCCAAGGATGTTGCGCTCGCCGGCGGCCATCCATCGCAGTTCGAACAGCTCGCGCATCGCCGCAGCAAACCCTGCGTGATCGAAACGGATGGCCGTCCAGGATTGCCGCGTGGAAAGTGGATCGAGTAGGGCAAGAATCCCCTGCTTGCCATCAAACAGTGCCAGTTTCATGGGCAACTCAGGCGCTTCCCGAATCTCAACACCCGCGTTCTGGTACTCCAGAAGCCGCGCACGGTGATGGGCCTCCTGGTCGCGATCGTGCTCCACGTGCGGATGCTGTGGTTCCATTAACAGGCGGATGTGGACCCCTCGCCCACAAGCCTGCCGCACCAGCATCTCGTCGAGTGGGTCCACGGCGTAAGGCGGGCGGGCAAATTCCAGGTATTCCTCGCGGGCGGATTCCAGCATCTCCCGAAAATGGCTCGCGGTCTGCGAAGCTTCGTTGATGATGCGCAAATAGTCCAGGTTGGCTCGTTCGGCAATTCCCGAGGCGCAGAGGGTTTCAAGCGAACGCACCACCTGTGACGCCTGCCGTTGCTGCTCATGGATCTGCTCACTCAGTTCCCGCTGCTTGCGGGCAAGATAGGCCGGAATGGCGATGCCGGGCTCCACTGCGGAAAACGACTTTGTTTTCTCCTGCAGCACCTCGGCAAAGCCCTTCTCGTAAAGGCTGTCCAGCACTTCGTAGATCTTTTGCCGGGGCACATTTGCCCGGGCTGCGGCTTCCATCGCCTTGAAGCGAGGATGGCCTAGCAGGACCACATAAGTACGCGCTTCGTAAGCATTTAGCCCCAACTGCTGCAGACGCGGCCAGAGACGTTCAAAATCGGGCACGGCAGAATTCCCTCGCGAAGTTTCTGCCATGGTAGCATTCCGTGCCAGCGGGGTCCGTTCTGCAAATGCCCCACGGCGCGAGAATACAGAATTTGCTGACCCGCAACGCACTCTGTGATCATCCGTACTAATAACAACGGCCTGGCGTTTCGCCGCCGTGAGGGGGACGAATGATGAATACCTGGGATCTGCCGCATACTTTGGGCGCTCTGCGCCGGGATGACCGCTTCAGCGAGGCCCGGCTGGCAACCCGCAGCGTAAAGGACGAACTTCGAACGAACCTCATCGCTCGCCTGCGCAGTGGGGAAACCCTCTTTCCTGGTGTTCATGGCTACGAAGATACGGTCATTCCGCAAATCGTGAATGCAGTGCTTTCGCGACACAACTTCATCCTGCTGGGGCTCCGCGGCCAGGCAAAAACCAAACTCATCCGCATGCTCACCACTTTGCTTGACCCTGCCATCCCCTATGTGGCGGGCAGTGAGGTCCGTGATAATCCGTATGCACCGGTAAGCCGCTACGCCAAGAATTTAATTGAAGACCACGGCGAGGAAACGCCCATCGCCTGGCTTACGCCGGAGCAACGATATGTTGAGAAGTTGGCCACTCCGGACGTGACCATCGCGGACATGATCGGTGATATTGACCCCATCAAGGCGGCCCGGCAGGGCATCAACCTCGCCGATGAGCTCACCGTGCATTACGGGCTGCTTCCACGCGCGAATCGCTCGATTTTCGCTATCAATGAGCTGCCTGATCTCGCTGGCCGGATTCAGGTCAGTCTGTTCAACATCATGCAAGAGGGCGATGTCCAGATAAAGGGATACCCGGTTCGCCTGCCCTTGGATGTACTGCTGGTCTTTACCGCCAACCCGGAAGATTACACCGCTCGCGGCAAAATCATCACCCCACTCAAGGACCGTATCGGTAGCGAGATCCGCACCCACTATCCGCTTACCGTGGAACACGGCGTCGCCATCACGATGCAGGAAGCCTGGAGCAAACGCGACGACGCCGGAAGCGTTCACCTGCCTCCTTTCATGGCGCAGGTGGTGGAGCAGATTGCCTTTGCGGCACGCGAAGACCGCAGGGTGGACAAGCGGTCGGGCGTAAGTCAGCGCATGGCTATTACCACTCTGGAGAACGTGATCTCCAATGCCGAGCGCCGCGCTTTGTTGAATGAAGAGGCTACGGTGGTTCCCAGAGTGAGCGACGTCTATGCCGCTCTTCCCGCCATCACTGGCAAGATTGAGCTGGAATATGAGGGCGAACTCAAGGGTGGCGATGCCGTGGCCCGGGAGATCATTCGCAATGCCATCGGACGGGTGTTTAAGTCCTACATGGAACAGGCTAATCTCGGCCCTTGCGTCAAATGGTTCGATCGAGGCGGCAACGTAAAGCTGGAAGAAACCATGGATTCCGCAGCCCTCCTGGGCCAGTTGCAGCAGGTGGAAGGGTTACTGGAGAAGGTGAAGCATCTCGGCCTGGGAGCCAATGAACCCGATGCCCTGCGCGCTTCGGCAGGGGAGTTTATCCTGGAAGGCCTTTACGCATTGCGCCGCATCAGCCGCGACGAAGAAGTGGGTTTCCGAGGCGAGTCTCGTGGCGAATCCAAATCGGAGGTTCGCCCAATGAGCTTCGATGAGGAACTACCTGAGATTGACCCCACCGAATTGCGCCGGAAGCGAGACAAGCGCAAGTACAACTAGCCGCTCGCTTCACCCCGGCGGTAAGCCAGCGGAGGCCCTCACGCAAGGCAGTTCTGCCCGCTATGATAAAGAAATTCCGGTATGCTGGATGGATTCCAGTATGCTAGTCACATTCGGAACGCGGATGCTCTACCAATCCGTCACGGATGTTACGGATTTTCCTTAGGGGCAATTGTTTATGCGCGTGGTCCACTTTCTGTTTCCTCTGCTGGCGACTGCCATGCTCGTTTTACCCGGGTCCGCGCAGCCAGGCGCGTCTACCCCAAACCCTAACGTCCTCACTCCCGCCGAAGTAGCGGAGGGATGGCGGCTCCTGTTCGATGGGCAGACCCTCAACGGGTGGCGTAGTTTTCGCAAGGCTGGCGTGGTAGCCGACCGCTGGACCATCGAAGATCATTGCCTCCATCTCTATGCCCGCGGCGGGGATCGGAAGATCGGCGGCGACCTGATGACTCAGGAGCTTTTCGGCAACGTTGAGTTTGTCTTTGAGTGGAAGGCCGGGCCAGGCGTCAACAGCGGCGTGAAATACCTTGTCGATGAATACCTGGCGCCGAATGCCAATCCCGTTTCGTTTGAATACCAGATTCAGGTAGAGGAAGACCCTACCCAACCACGCCGTAAACCCTTGCACAGTACCGGCGCACTTTACGACATGCTGCCCCCAAGGGGTGGCATTCTCCGGCCGGATGGAGCGTTTAATGAGTCCCGCATTGTTGTGCGTGGCCACACCGTGGAGCATTGGCTGAACGGAGAAAAGCTGCTGGAGTTCAACCGGCAGGCACCCGACTTCCGGCAACTGGTAGCGAAAAGCAAATTCGCTAACTGGGCTGGATTTGGGCTCAACGGTCGTGGCCATCTTACCTTGCAGGATCACGGCAGTGAGATCTACTTTCGCCGCCTTCGCGTACGCGCACTACCCGGCAACCAGGAAGCAGTTACGCTTTCGGCTGTCAGCCAGGAGTAGTGATGGCTGAGCCTGTTTCCCTGAATTTACTGGGCACAGACCACATCCCTACACTACTTGAGCTGGCGGGTTTTGCAGGCTGGAACCAAACCGCCGCGGACCTGGAGCGGATGCTGTCCTTTGCTCCCGAAAGCTGTTTTGGGCTTTGGGTGGACGGGGGCTTGGTGAGCACCGCAATGGCATTTCCGTATGGTGAGGATCTGGGCTGGGTGGCAATGGTGCTTACTCACCCGGAAGCCCGTGGTCGGGGCTATGCCACCACCCTCACCCGCCATGCCATCCAATGGCTTCGCGGCAGGAATACGTCCTGGATCAAGCTGGATGCCTCTCACCTGGGGCAGCCCGTCTACGAACGGCTGGGGTTTCACACGGAAAGTCGCATGGAACGGCACTTGCTGCCTGCCGATGCTCCACGGC
>CAZUAX010000181.1:0-8991 GCA_964618435.1 uncultured Solibacteraceae bacterium | reverse complement strand
TCACCGAGGATTCTCCCAGTTCCGGCGAAAGAGATCCTTGGATCTCTTTCCATCTGCCGCCCCGCCTGACTGGGAATGGCCCCAGGCGGATTCCCTGCTTGATTCTGATCAGACCAAAGTCATTGCTGTTCGCCTCGAAGGTACGCCCAGCGGCCTTGTCGACCTTCAGGCCATCCGGTAAACTTCCCTTCATCGCTCCCTTGCTTCAACACGCCGGCCCAGCGAGTGCGCCTGCCAATCCGAGTGTTCCCCTTTGCCATAGGTACTGGAACTGGCTTGGGCAATTCTTCCCTTCAAATGTGAGGCGTTCTGACGAGCGTTTCCGATTGCCCCAGTGAGCCCGCAGCCAAGATCTCGGGCAAGGAAAACGCGTCCGGCGGACGGACGGCTTCCGGGGATTGCAGGACATGGGCAGCGGGGCCACGCGGGATGCACCACAGACCCACCCCCATGCATGCAGTTTCGGGAGGAGTCCGTAGTTGGGCCGCACGGAAAGGACTTGTATGAAGCGATCAGTGATGCTTAGAAACCTGGCAGCCGTCTGGGTGGCTGCCCTCTTGCTGGGGAATCTGCCCGTAATCGCTGCGCCCATCACACATCTCGCGGGCGCCTCCGGTTCATTGGTGAGCGCAACGGACAACCAGTTCTACTTTGATGTGGACTATAACCCGGGAGGAAGTTTCGCTGCGGCAAGCCTCTCGCGGGACGGCATGACCCTCTCCGGTTCGTCGAACCTGGCAGCGGGGGAACTAAAGATGCGAAGCACGGGTGCTGTGGGCATTACCTACGGCAACGTAAATGCGGCGGCTGCCGGCTACCTGCTGGATACCATTACCGCCACCGGATCACTGGGAGGAAGCAACCTGGGAGTGGGGCTAAGCATCCACGGGACAACCGTATCCTCTGATTACCAGAACAACGCCAACTTTCTGCTGATTGGCTTCTATGCGCCTGGACACCTACAGGCAGCAACTGATGGTCTGAGGAACTTCTACGATCCCGCATATCGGATCTGGGGCGCCGCCTACGCCTTTGGTGATCAGGCAAGCCAGACTCCTAATCTTTCGGGCTACAACTACACAGTGACCGGTTGGTTCGGCGATGGTCACCACCTGGTGCCCATCAGCGTGCCGTTTGGGCTGTTGGGCAACGCTTTTGAAATCCACCTTCTGCTAGGTTCGCAACAATTGGGAAGCTCCGTGACGCTGAGCACCTGGGACAACGACTTCGTCAACACGGTAGGCGTGGAACTCTTCGCTGACCCTGGCATCACGCTGTACTCCGCATCGGGAGCACTTCCGGGGACTCTGGCACAAGACCTGGCAGGTGTACCTGAGCCTGAGACTTGGGCACTGCTGCTGCCAGCGGCGGCAGTGCTGATTTGGTGTCAGCGGCGGCGTAGCGTTTCCAGTTGCTGACGCACGGGAGTGCCGGGACGTAAGGCTCCTATCTCAATGGCTTCCTGCAAGCGCGCCTCTCCCTCAACCTGGCGTCCGGCTTGCACCAGGCAGGCCCCTTCGGCGGCCAGTGCCTGCCATCGCCAGGTGGGAGACATTTCGCCGCGGATGCCCGAACTCGCTCGTGACAAAATGCGGCCGACCTCGTTACAGTCGGCCGCCCAAACTCCTAGGGCGTAGGCCGCATTGACGTAAATCATCCACGCCTGGCCGGCAAGTTCCGCTTCCCGGCTGTAGGCCTCGGCCAGCGCTTCCCGCGCCACGGAGGCGCCTCGGCTGCGCTCACCCGCACGGGCCAGCATGGCGGCCAGCATGGTCTTCAAACGCAACAATTCATAGAAGCTGGTGGAGCCGGGGGCAATGGCGATGGCGTCTTCAATGGCTTGCGCGGCCAAGCGGACATCGCCGGGCCCATTGCGGTCGAGCCGGACGGCGGCGAGGGTGCGCAGCAGCGCAACGCGGGCGTTGGCGGCCTCCTTTTCCAGGGCGGCGTCCACAAGCGCCTGGGCAACCAGGGCCTCGGCCTCATCGAAACGCTGCTGCAGGCGAAGGTCCTGCGCCTGATGGTTGGCCACAATGGCCTTGAAGATGCGCGGGGGCATGCCGAGTGTGAGGTCATCATTCGGGATCTCCGCCAGCACCGAAGGCAGGGCGGCCATCAGCGTTCTGGAACCCTGTGGATCGTTTTCGCAATAGGTCTTGGCTTCCGATCGCACCAGCAGGTACGCCGCGCGGCTGAGCGGAGGAAGCGCAGTGCTGGCTTGCGCATAGGCGACATCCGCACGGTGCAGTTCTTCCACGGCGCGTTTACAGTCGCCGCGGCCACTAGCCAGCATCGCCTGCTGCAGACTGGCTCCCATGATGGAATTCGCATCCCCGGCTCTGGCGGCGGAACGGGATGCGCTCTCGGCGATTCGCTCTGCCTGCGGCCCTTTCCCCTCCTGGCTGAGGTAGCCGGAAAACGCCACCTGTAGGCGCACACGCACGGCATCAGGAACATCCGGGGTTTCGTCCAGCCGGGCGCTGGCGCGCTCCACCAGTTCCGAGACAGTCATGCCGGAGCGCCCTCCATACAGCGAGTTGGAACTGGAAATAGCCCAACTCAGCAGCGACGCCATGGTCTCGGCCTGTCGTCCTGCTTCCAGCCGTTCCTGCTGTTGCTGCCAGGCATAGGCAGCAGCGAAACCCAGCCCCATCACCGCGACTACCGCCAGGGCGACGGAACGTTTGTGGCGGGCTGCATACTTCGAGAGCCGGTAGAGCACTGTTTGCGCACGCGCTTGCACAGGCCGCCCCTCCAGGAAACGCAGCAGGTCCGCGTGAAACGCTTCCATGCTGGCGTAACGATCCTCGGGCCGGTAGGCAAGTGCCTTTGCGCAGATGGCTTCCAGATCTCCGCGCAGCACAGCGCGAAGGCGGGGGGCGGAGAGATTGCGTTGAGCCGCAGCCTCTTCGCTTACCCTTGCGGTAAGCAGGCGCGGCACCGTGGTGCCGGATGCCCGCTCCGCAATCCCCAGCAGGGAATCCCGGCTATCGAAGGGCCACGTGCCCGAGGCAAGCTCGTACAGCACCAGACCCAGGCTGTAGATGTCGCAAGCGATGGAGACCGGGTCACCACGCAGCCGTTCAGGACAGGCGTAAGCGGGAGTGATCTGCAGGGTAGCCGTAGCGTCGGCCGTGGATGCCAGAATCTTGGCGGTTCCGAAATCAACAATCTTCACCTTGCCATCGGAGGTGATGAGGATGTTCGATGGCTTGAGGTCAAGATGTACCACCAGCCGACGGTGGGCATGCTGCACCGCATCCGCCACCTCTGCAATCAAGCGGACACGGTCTGCTACGGTGAGTTTTTCCTGGTCGCAATACTCTTGCAGGTGACGCCCTTCCACATACTCCATGGTGAGGAAAGGGACGCCTTCCTTGCTGGTTCCGGCGTCCAACAGGTGGGCAATGCGGGGGTCATCCAGGGTGCCCAGCAATTGGCGCTCCCGGTCAAAGCGCAATAAGCTTTCCTGGTCGTGGAATGCCTCCCTCAGCAGCTTGATGGCAATGGGCCGCTCCACTCCGCCCGCGGTGCTGATGCCCCGGTAGACATTGCCGAAGCCGCCGCTGCCGATCACACCCACAACCCGGTAAGGGCCAATGGACTCAGGAATGGGAGGTAATGCCGTCGTGTGGCTAAGCGAGATCCGGAAGCGCTGCTCTTCGCAGGCAGCACGCAGCAGGGAAAGCACCTCGAGGCGAATCGCAGCGTCGGGTTCCAGGCGGTTCAGATAGGCTGTCGCTTCGTCTACGGGCAAGCCTTCCGTTGCTTCGTACAGCTCCTGGATTCTTTGCCACTGTCCCGTTGAGAACTTCATAACTACTAGAACGTTTCCGACCCGGGAACTGAATCACCCGGAAAGCCCAGACGCCGAAAGATCCATGCGCGTCCCAGCCGCACTTTTCGATCCACCGTCGCCTTGGAGACTCCCGTTAGCGTAGCCGCTTCCTCCGCGGTGCAGCCCAGCACAAACCGGAGCTGCACCAGTTCCGCCAGCGATGGATCGAACTCCGCGAGTTCATCCAGGGCGCGGTCAAAATCCAGCAGTTCCGGACCCGTAGCGTCAATCCAGGAGATTTCCTCGTGAAACGGCACACGCGCCTGCGAAGTCGCCCGCTTCTGGGCGGCAGTCTCACGATAGTGGTCTACCAGCGCATGCCGCATCATCCGCGCGGCAAGGGCATAGAAGCGGCGGCGGTTTTCGAATTGCCCGGGAGGGTCGCGCAGCAGCTTCAGGAACAGCTCACTTACCAGCGAGGTGGGTTGAAAGGTGTTGCTCTGGGCGTACTGGCGAAGGCAGGCAGCGGCAATCCTTCGCAGATCCGGATAGACAAGGGACGTCAACCGCTCCAGGGCGGAAGGGTCCCCCTCGGACCACGATGCAAGAAGAACAGTGAGGTCAGCTTTCTCCATGGCTTCGAGTATTCTGTTCGTGCGGCAAATGGGACGTGTCTTGTTGGCAAAAAAAGCCCCTGCAACCAGCAGAGGGAACCTGGCCAGCAGACGTGGCGACGACACTCCAGGATGAACGCTTCCTGATTGTAGCCCGGAATGCGAAACGAAGTTCGATATCCGCGGAAGCCTTAACACCCTCGGCCCGGTACGCCCGCCGGTGGCAACCATCCAACGCCCAAAGGGCTCATCGCACTCCTACCGCGGCAAAGGCCATCGCTGCCGCCCTTCTCATCAGCGCTGCGATGGCAACGGGGATACAATGGCTGCGAGTCCACTGCAAGAGTCCACAGTAAGGAGCCCGCAACACGATGTCCACGCCATTCACCCGCCGCCAGCTAGGGCTTAGCGCGCTCACCGGAGCCGCGCTACCGGGGCTCGTCTCCAGCGCATCCGCCTCGCAGGCAACCGCGGGCCAGAGGCCCAATCTCGTCCTTATCCTTTCCGACGACCATACCGCCGAGTTCACCGGCTGCTACGGCAATCCGGTCATCCGCACTCCCAATCTCGATCGCTTTGCGGCCGAGGGCATGCGGCTCGACCGGTTTTTCTGCGCCGCCCCGCAGTGCGTGCCCTCCCGCGCCTCTTTCCTGAGTGGGCTGTCGCCCGTCGCCGCCAACATGGGACGATTCTCTGCCCCCCTGCCGGCGCGCATCCGCACCATCCCCGATCTTCTGAAACCCGCCGGCTATTTCACCGGCGTCGTCGGCCGCAACCATCATCTCGATGGCTCCCCCAACGGACCCGTCAGCGGACCCATCTACCAACGGCAGCAGCTCAGCAATTTCGGGAAGCGCCTGGACTTTGTGGATGTCACCGAGGACATCCCCCGCACCTTGGGCAAGATTGGCGAGTTCTTCGACAAAAAGCCCGCCAACGCGCCCTACTTCCTCTGGGTGAATTTCCGTGACCCTCACCACGTGTGGGACGACGGGGCGCTTACGCCCGGGCACGACGCCTCCCAGCTTCCCATCCCCCGCTACCTGCCAGACCTCCCAGGGGTGCGCGAAGACCTCCGCCGCTACTACGACGAAGTGGGCCGCTGCGACCAGGACTTCCAGAAAGTGCTCGACCTCATCGCCCGCCGCGCCGACGACGACAACACCCTCATCGTGTTCCTTGGCGATAATGGAGTGCCGCTGCCGCATGGCAAGGGTTCCCTCTACGACCCCGGTCTGCACGTGCCCGCCCTGGCGCGATGGAAGGGCCGCATCCAGCCAGGCTCCACTTCCCGCGCCCTGGTCTCGGGCGAGGATGTGATGCCCACTTTCCTTGAGGCCGCCGGCGTGGCGCCTCCGCCGGAGATATCGGGCAAGAGCTTCCTGCCCCTGCTTACCGGACGCACCCCGCTTCACCGCGATCTGGTGTTCGCGCAGCGGCTCACCCACGGCAACCGCCCCATGCAGGAAGCCACCACCACGCACACCTTTGACTTTTCCCGCTGCGTCCGTAACCAGCGCTACAAGCTCATCTACAACTGCACCCCGCACGTGCCCTATGCTCCGGTAGACAGCTATACGGAACGCAGTTGGCTGGAGATGACCGACGAACACCTCTGGGGACGGCTCCACCCCAAGTTCGACCAAGCCTACTACGCCAAACGCCGCGTGCTGGAGCTTTACGACCTGGAAGCCGACCCCGAGGAGTTCGAAAACCTCGCCGGTAAGCCCGAACTCCGTGAGGTGCAGCGCATGCTCACCGTAGCCCTGCAGGAGAAAATGATCCTTGACCAGGACTTCCTCCCGCTACCGCTGAACGAGTAAGGGCGACGCCATCCAGGGCGGTGCCCCGTTCTGCCGCGGCGTACAGCAGGGTGCATCAGTGCGGCCAGCCCCAGGGAAACCGTGCCCGGGTGCGTCAGCCTGCTGGCTGCGTGCTTCCTCTTGGAGCGGGCGATTGGTTGGATTGCCCTGGCCGTGGCTTCGGGACGCTACCTGGCTCCGCGTTGCCCCGTCCTAAGGCAGCGCATCCATTTGCCGCAGCACCTCCCGCGTGATCGCCTCCCGCTTTGGCAGGTCTTCCTCCCGCCCCGGCGTATCGATATGGAGTGCGAAGAACACCGGGCCGCGCGGCCACTCCACCCAGCCCACCCACCAGCCCTGCTGGCCCGTCCAGCCAGTCTTGGCTCGCAGAATCCATTCCCGCTGCGCCTCGTTCACCATCACGTCCTTCACCAGGCGTTGGTGCGCCACCGGAAACGGAAGGGTGTTCCGGTAGAGCTTGCGCAGGAAGTCAATCTGCTCAAATGCGGAAATCCGCAGGTTCCCCTCCAGCCAGTACACGTCGCTTTCACCACCAGGGTCGGCGTTGCCATAGCCCGCCCGCTGCAGGTAGCTCCGTGCCCGTTCCCTGCCAATCGCCCGGGAAAACTGTTCATACACCCACACCGCCGATACCCGCATCGACGACCGCAGGTCCTGGTCCTGATTATGGCCGGGAAACGTTCGCTTCACCCCGTCCCACGGAAACACCTGGAACTCATCCCGCACCACCCCCGCATCCAGCGCAAACAGGGCGTGCGCAATCTTGTAGGTGGATGCGGGAAGCCATCGTTGCGCCGCCCGCTCCTTCTGGTACACCCACAGCTTCGGCGTCTTGTCCCGCTCATCGGCCACCACCAGCGTCCCCACCGCTCCATGTTTCTCAAATACCGCCTTCCAGTCGGGGCGCTCTTCAAACGCCGCTTGTGTCCATCCGGGCGCCACGCTCCCCAACAGCGCAAGCCCCACCATCATCAGGCTCCGTACCCAATACAAAACCGGCATCCCCGTCACTTCCCCTCCCTGCCCCTCGGCGGCTCCCGGCAAATCCCAGCGCCGGGCCGCGTCCACCCTTCCAGCATCCACCATCCCTGCGAACTTTTCACGTTGCCTTCATCCCCGCCAGCCTTGCTGTCCCTTGCTGTCCCTTGCCATGCCAGCCTTGTCTGATTTGTTAACCTGATTGAACTACCGCTCACAATTCCAATCCTAGAGGGGCAAATGGCATACGAAGTCAAGAATTTCTGTCCGAACACCGGTGTCGGGCGCTTCAACGCGAAACTGGACGGGGCCGTGCTGAAGGTTACCGTCAAACTGCACATCGTCACCAGTCTCACCTCAACCGACCAGCAGGACTTCACCAACCTCTTCGAGCCAATCATCAAGCAGCATTGGGAAGACCAATACGGGTTTCGTTGCAGCAAACCCGCATTTCCGAACCTGGTGAAGCCCATCTTCAAGATCAAATACGTCAACGACATGATGGACGCGCACTTCGTGCTGAATCTGCTGGACGGCGCGGGCGGCACGGAGCTCGTCTCGCGCGACACCTTTTGGAAGGTGCCGAAAACCCATACCGGCTTCGCGCCCACCAGCGTCAACCTCTTCACTGGCTCCGTACAGCCCACCAACTCCAGCGGGGATATCCTGCGGGATGTGAAGAATTCGTTTCCGCATTACGTCGACATGTTCGGCACCAACCCCTCGCCGCACGGCCTCAAAGAGCTGAAGTTTCTCGCCAAGCAGTTGGCCGGCATCGCCCCCACCACCCACGTCAAGGTCACCGCCTACGGGAACAACAAGAGCCAGATGCGCAACAACGTGATTGGCGTCCTGCGCAATTGCGGACTCACCAACGTCACAGCGCGCATTTCGAAGAAAGCCGTCTGGACCACCAGCCGCAGCAAATCCTCAAACTCCACAACCTACGTCAAGCTGAGCGTCGATGACATTGACGACCAGGCCTTTAACCTTGCCTCCAAACCCTTCTTCTCCTATCCGGCCGCCGCGGTGCATGAGTTTGGCCACATGCTGGGATTGCAGGATGAATACGCCTGCCTCAGCAAGCAGGCCGCCAACCGCATGGCGCATTTCCACTTCATCGAAGCCACCGAGCAGGACAAGTGGGAAAATTTCCATCCCTCCACAACAGGCGCCGTTTCCGCTAAAGTCGAAGCGGGACAGAAGGAATTCATTGACTATTGCCATGCCGCCGGCGTCGCGCCGCCGCATTTTGGCCAGCACACCATCAGCATCATGTCTTCCGGATCGAAATTCCGTCCCTGCCATTTCGTCACCCTTTGGGCAGCCATCACCCAGATGACCGGAGGTCTTTCCGCCGCCAGCGATTGGACCATCGAGAAGCTCTGACGCTCGACCCCTCGCCACCATCACCACATCCGCTGGGGCGCCCCGCCCCAGCGCCCCATCTCTCGCCGCGTTCGCGGGTTCGGTCGCTGAAAACTGTCAACTGACAACTCCGCCCCCCACTCTCATCCCCGCGTCGCGTCAGCGACAGCCAGTGAATCGCCAGGCGTTTCACACGCCTGGGATCCTGTACCGCAACAGCCCGCACCGCGTCCAGCGGTGCCACTCCCGCCCCCCGATGCCGTCCGCGAGCCCGAACCTGTGTGAGGGCGGCTCCCCCAAATAGCCCCGTGGCGTAAGCCCGGGGTCCCCCCGCGCCCTGATGCCGTCCGCAAGCCCGAACCTGCGTGAGGGCGCCTCCCCCGGATAGCCCCGTGGCGTAAGCCCGGGGTCCCTTCGCCACCACATTCCC
>CAZUAX010000180.1:7479-9013 GCA_964618435.1 uncultured Solibacteraceae bacterium | reverse complement strand
CACGATGCTCTCCCAAGGTACGCCAAAGGGCAGACGCCACTGGCGCGGCATCTCCGCCCCCACTGCCATGCTCCACGAAGGTCACCATTGCAAAGCGGGGGGCATCCGCGGGGGCGTAACTGAGAAACCATCCATTCAGGTGCGTGCGCCCGCGAGCGCTCCCTGTACCGGTCTTGCCTGCCACGGCAAGGCCCTGCACCTTCGCCGACGATCCTGAGCCGAAGTCCACGCAGCCGTGCATGCCATCGCGCAGCATTCCTGTCACCACTGACCTGGGACTCGCCTGCATTCGCGCAAGCAATTGCTGAAAGGCAAAGAGCAATGCTAACGGCGTGGTTAGCACTCCGCCCTGTCCCAGGCACTGCAGGAGGTGAGCTTCCGGGCGAAGATCCGTATCCACCATCGCGGGGGCGCAGGAGATGCCAAAAGGTTGCCTGTTCGCGAAGCCAGCCTCGCGCATCGCCGCGGCAAAGGCTCCACCGGGAAGCCGGGCTGCAAAGTGAGCGAAGAATCCATTACAGGAAAGCGCCAGTGCCTCAGACGCAACCATTGCACCCGGCATGGTGGCGTGGCTGCAATCGAGAATGTGGTCGCCTAAACGCAGACTTCCGCTGCAGCGATGCTCGCTGGTAGGCCCAAGCACTTTCTTTGTGGTTAGCAGTTCCAGAAGGAAGGGCTTCACCGTGGAACCCGGCCGCCATAGTGTGTGTCCCGCGTCGAGCAGCCTATCGCGAGGATCCGAGGGACGTGGGCTAAACACGGCAGACGCAGTGCCGGTGTGCACCAGAGCCATGCCCCCGCGTCGTTTCCCGAGCGTTTGACGCAGAGCCGTAACCACGGCCCTCTCAAGACTTGCGTTCCCTAGAGGAGCCACCTGGGCTTGCGTGCTGCCTTCTCCCGAACCGGACGCGGCGACACCAAGTGCGGCAAGCCGTAGCAAGTCGCGTCTGCTCTGCAGTACCCTCGAGTGGCAGCGCATCCGTGAATCCCCTTTGCTACAGCATAAGGCACGGCGTTAGGCTCTGTGTTCGACGCCCGAGGAACTCCAGATAGGCCCTGCACGGAGTGATTTTCGTTTCCCTTTCGGTGATAACCACCTTACTGTAGAGGCAGGCCCCTGCTGTGTAGGTAGAGTTGGCACCAAGGCTTCGCCACGGCGACGAGCCCTTGCACTTGCCCTGGAGGCTAGACCCGCAATGCGCTGGCATCCGGTTCCAGGATCATCCACGCCGCTCGCCCTCTCTTGGACGGCGCAGTTGGAACTGCGTGTATCAGAGGGGCTGGTCACTGCGTTTTTTGGCATTCTGCTGCTCTACGCAATCGCATTTCCAGAGTTCGCTCACGCCCGGGGACGGGCGGCGATCAGCATCCTTGCCGTGATAGCCATCGCCGCAGCTTTGCGGGTGCTCAATCAAGTGAGGCCGTCCGAGGCTTGGGACTACGTCCGTGATTGGCTCACACTTGCCTGGGCGCTGTATTCGTACCGGGCAATGGATTGGTTTGCGCCCGGCATGCCCGTTCGCCGTTGGGAGAC
>CAZUAX010000180.1:3407-7379 GCA_964618435.1 uncultured Solibacteraceae bacterium | reverse complement strand
TTCCGCGCTTTCAATGGCTGGCTGCTGGCGGGGGCAGGCATCCACACCAGCGTCTTCCCCAGCGCGCATGTTTCGGGCTCTGTTGCGGCAGCCTTGGCAATTTGGTGGATCTTTCCAAAGGCTCCCTTCCTGCGGTGGGCCGTTTCCATCTATGCGGCACTGGTGGCCATCGCAACAATCTACTGCCGCTATCACTACGCCATCGACGCGCTCGCCGGCGTGGTGGTGGGGCTGGGAGCGGCAGTTCTGGTGCGCACGGTATGGCTGCGATGGCGCACGCGCAGACCTCTGGCCGGGTCCTGACTGCGTTCCGTCTTCGTAGTCAACATGCATAACGTGGTACACATTTAGAATGAATCTGGGTCGCTGGGCGCGTTCGTGTGTCTTGCTTTTGGTTTGCCTGTCGCTGGTTGGGGCGGAGTCCACCACGACATTCACCAAAGAGGAACAGCGCGTGCTTGCGCGGAAGAAGTGGTGGTCGTTCCAGCCCGTGGTTCGCCCCGAAACACCTCCTCTCGCCTCCCACCCCGTGGATGCTTTTTTACTGCAGAAACTCCGGGAGAAAGGCTGGTCATTCTCCAAACCTCTCCCCAAACAGGCCCTGCTGCGCCGCCTGACCCTGGACCTCACGGGCTTGCCTCCCACACCTGAGGAAACGCAAGCGTTCCTTGCTGACCCATCTCCAGATGCTTACGAAAAGGCGGTGGATCGCCTGATGGCTTCCCCTGCCTATGGCGAGCGCTGGGCACAGAGATGGCTGGACGTCGTCCGCTATGCCGATACCAATGGCTTTGAGCTGGACGCGGAGCGCACTCAGGCCTGGCGCTATCGCGACTATGTGATTGATTCCTTCAATCGCGACAAACCCTACCATCAGTTCTTGCGGGAGCAGTTGGCTGGCGACGAGCTTTTCCCAGGCAACACGGAAGCGCTCATCGCCACAGGCTTCCTTCGCGCTGGGCCCGAGCACGTGGTGGGTGGCAACCAGGATCTCGAATTGAATCGCCAGGAATTCCTGGTGGAGATGACTGCCGCCGTGGGTGGCGCCTTCCTGGGGCTAACCACAAACTGCGCGCGCTGCCACAACCACAAGTTCGACCCCATCCTGCAAGCGGACTACTACCGCCTGCAGGCCGTCTTCGGCGCCACCAAAGGCGACGAAATCTCCATCGCCTCGCCGGAGGAAATGCAGCGCTACGAACAGGCGAGTCTGGCGCATGCGGCAAAGCTGGAACCCATCAAGAAAGCCATTGCCGAAATCGAGAAGCCCCACCGTGAACGCTTGCGGGCGGAGAAGCGCAAACTGCTGGAACCTCATCTGGTAGCCGCGCTCAACAAGCCCAAGGAAGAACGTAGCCCGGAAGAAATCATCCTCGCCAAGAACGCTGAGGCACAGAGCAGCCCCGCATGGGATGAAGTTCTGGCGCAGTTGAACCAGGAAGAGCGCGCGCGCCGCACCGCGCTTCGTCAGCAGATGCATGCGATTAACCTGGACGAACCGGAGCCAGCCCCCAAGGCCTACGCGGTGGCTCCCATGGAGCAACCGGAGACCACCTACATCCTGAAGGTGGGCGACCACCAGCACAAGTTGAGCCCTGTGGGGCCTGGGGTGCCGCTGGTGCTGGCGAATGGCTTCCAGATTCCCGACGCTGGCCGCGGGCGCCGTGCGGCACTAGCTGATTGGCTGGCATCTCCCGAACACCCGCTCACCGCCAGGGTGATGGTGAACCGCATCTGGCAATTGCGCATGGGCGCCGGCATTGTGCGCACGCCCAACGACTTTGGAACGCTGGGCGAACGCCCCACCCATCCCGAACTCCTGAACTGGCTAGCTGCGGAGTTCGTTTCGCAAGGGTGGTCAATCAAGGCACTGGACAAGCTGATTGTGATGTCGGATGCGTACCGGCAATCGGCGGATCTCGAAGAATCAAAATTGAAAGACGACCCCGAAAATAAGCTGTACGCACGCGCTTTCCGCCGTCGGCTGGAAGGAGAGGCCCTTCGCGACAATGTCCTGGCGGTGAGCGGCATGCTGAACCTCAAGCGAGGAGGCCCGCCCATCAAGACACCCATCGAACCGGAAGTTTACGACCTCATCTTCACCGAGTATGAGGCGGATAACCTGTGGCCTCTTCCCAAGGACCGCAGTGAAATGTACAGGCGAAGCATCTACCTGCTAAACAAACGCACTGTCCGTTTGCCGATGATGGCGAACTTCGACCAACCCGACACCATGACCTCATGCCCCGTGCGCGCCGCCTCCACCCATGCACTGCAGTCGCTATCCATGATGAATAGCGAATTCATGCAGGAACAATCGAGGGCCTTCGCGCAGCGCCTGGATGGCATGCCTGCGGAAGCCCGCGTGCATGCTGCTCATGAACTCACGCTTGGCCGGCCTGCGCGGCCCGTCGAACTGAAACTGGCTAAGGACTTCCTCGATGACGGAGGATCCTGGAGCGACTATCTGTTGGCCCTGATGAATCGCAATGAATTCCTTTACCTCCCCTGAACCTCACATTCCGGCAGTCCGCTCGCGGCGCGACATCCTGCGTGCCACTGCCCATGGCTTTGGTGCGCTCGCACTGCAAGGGCTGCTTGCGCGGGATGGCGTGGCTGCCCCGGCACGCGGAAACCCCCTTGCCCCTCGAGCTCCGCACTTCCCCTCCCAGGTGAAGTCCGTAATCTTCCTGTTCATGGTGGGCGGCCCCGGCCAGATGGACACGTTTGACCCGAAACCCGCCCTGGAGAAATACGCAGGCCAGCAACTTCCTGACGGCATCCAGAGCGCACCCTCGCAGTTCACCAAAGGCGATGAACCCATCCTTCCCTCGCCCTGGAAGTTCAAACAGCACGGACAAAGCGGGATGTGGGTATCGGAGCTCATGCCGCACCTGGCCGAATGCGTGGACGACATCTGCTTCGTGCGCTCCTTCACCACAGATTCAGTGGTGCACGCACCGGCCATGTATCAGGTGCATTCCGGACGCATCCTGATGGGCTACCCCAGCATGGGCGCGTGGGTGACCTACGGGCTCGGCAGCGAGTCAGACAATCTTCCCGCGTACGTGGTGATGCCACAACCAGAAGGGACACCCGAGGGCGGTACACCGTGCTGGGGCGCGGGATTCCTGCCCGCCGTGCATCAGGGCACGGTATTCCGATCCGGGCCAAACCCCATCATGCACCTCAAGCCTCCGCCGGGCGTTACTCCCGAGCAGCAGAAGAGAACGCTTGGCTTGCTGCAGAAAATGAATGAGCTCGATACCCACCATCTGGATACGGAAATGGCGGCGCGCATCTCAGCCTATGAACTGGCCTTCAAGATGCAGAGTACGGCACCCGAGGCGGTGGACATTTCCAGTGAGAGTGAGGCAACGCGCAAGCTCTACGGGCTTCACCAGGAGCGCACCCGCGAGTTCGGCACCCGCCTGCTGCTGGCACGTCGTCTGGCTGAGCGCGGTGTCCGCTTCATCCAGGTATACTCCGGCGGCGGACCGGTGTCTGTGCAGTGGGACGCGCACAAGGACCTGAAACAGAATCACGAGAAGATGGCCGGGATGACGGACCAACCCATCGCCGCGCTGCTAAAGGACCTTAAGTCTCGTGGCCTGCTCGATTCCACACTCGTGATCTGGGGAAGCGAATTCGGGCGTCTGCCCACATCTCAAGCCGGCAACGGCCGCGACCATAACCGGCATGGCTTCACGATGTGGTTCGCTGGCGGTGGAGTGAAGGGCGGCCAGGCCATCGGGCAGACTGATGATTTCGGCCTCTACACGGTGGGCGAAGGCTACACAATGCGCGACTTCCACGCCACCATCCTGCGTCTATTGGGGCTTGACCAACATAAATTGTGGTACCTGCACAATGGACGGCATGAGAAGCTTACTGATTTTGGGGGTAAGGTGATTTCGCAGGTGATTGGCTAAGGGCTGCGGCCACTCACAACCCGAGGGCAAGGCGGAGAGC
>CAZUAX010000180.1:2091-3307 GCA_964618435.1 uncultured Solibacteraceae bacterium | reverse complement strand
GTCCGCGGCCTCGCCCACTGACGAGCAGCAATTCAGGACGGCATCCGCTCCCGAGGCTGCCGCGATCATCCCATAGCCCATGATGCGCCGTGTAACGGAGGAGGTTAAGCCACCCGCGGCGCGCACATCAGCCAGCAGGCCGTCGTCCACCAGATTGACGACTCGTACTTCGGGAAGCAACTCTGCATACAGCGGCTTCAAGGGTTCCACGAGCGCAAAGGTCGTGTGGATGGCGTATACGGTAATCACGGCTCCCAATGTACAACGCCGTCGGGAACCGATGACGGAAGACTACTGACGCAGGGAATGCTGGCCCTTCGAATCAGCTAACCTATAACAATGTCCGATTCTCCGTATTCAATCCTTCCGGATCCCACGCCTCTGTTGCAGATCATTGACGGCCTGCGCCTGTCGAAGGCCATTTTCGCTGCGCTGGAGATTGGGGTCTTCGATCTGTTGGAAGCGGAATCGCTATCCGCTGTGGATTGCGCTGCCCGGCTGCAGATCCATCCCGACGGCGCAGAGCGCCTTCTGGATACCTGCGTTTCCACGGGACTGCTATCAAAGCAGGAGGACATCTATCGGAACACTCCCTTAGCCAGCACCTACGTGCTCCGCGATTCCCCCCACACGCTCTCCGGCTACATGATGTATTCCAACAGGGTGACCTGGAAACTGTGGGGCCACCTGGAAGAAGCGATTACGGAGGGCAGCCCACGCTGGACACAGACCTTCGGAGAGAACATCGACCTTTTTGAGCATTTCTTCCGCACAGAAAACTCCAAACGTACGTTCCTGGCGGGAATGCATGGAATGGGAATGCTTAGCAGTCCGGCGGTGGCGACAGCATTCGACCTCAGCGCTCATCAGGTGGTTGCGGACCTTGGAGGGGGCACCGGGCACCTCGCCGCGGCAATCTGTGAGCGCTATCCCCACATGCGGGGCATTGTGTTTGACCTGCCTACCGTGGTTCCCGTAATGGCGGACTATCTGCGCCGCTCACCTGCTTGCGACCGCGTCCTCACCATGGGCGGTGACTTCTTTCGGGACCCGCTCCCGCCCGCGGATCTCTACTGTCTGGGGCGCATCTTTCACGACTGGGGAGAGGAGAAAATCCGAGTCCTGCTGCGCAAAATGCACGCCGCGCTTCCCGAAGGTGGAGCCATCCTGCTTGCAGAAATGCTGCTCTGGGACGATAAGACCGGGCCGTCCTACG
>CAZUAX010000180.1:0-1991 GCA_964618435.1 uncultured Solibacteraceae bacterium | reverse complement strand
GGCTTCACTGCGGGATCTGCCTCAAATGAGAGTTTCAGGAAGCTTTTGGGCCGAAACTCAAACCGTAATGGCAAACCCGAGCTATCCTGCTGGTCCTTCCACAGGGTGAATGCCGCTTTCTTGTTGGCATTCATTTGCTTTGAGCGGCCTTCGAGGCGCACCACATCTTCAGCACGCCGCACCAGGTTACGCTGCACAAAGTCCTTGCCCGCAGAGGGGTCTGGCTGCTCCCAGGTCTCCAACTCAAATGCTTGCCCGTGATAAATGTACCTGAGGGTGCTCCGTCCGCCAGGCTGGCGAAGACTGCGCGCCACCGCATAGAGGAAGGTGACCGGGATTTCCCATCGAGCGTCGGCCTCCGCCTTCTCCTTCACGCGGCTACCCTGGTCACGCAGAGCGCGCTTCATCAATTCATTTAGGGGAGGATGCGAACCCCAGGTGTAGGAGCCGGACGAGCGAAAAGCGGCCTCGGTGCTAATGCTTTTGGATGCCTTCAGGTATCCATCGATACCGGCATAAAAGGCCTCGCTTTTGCCCGCTTCGCCCAATGCACTTCGCGCGCTATCGAAATTGTCCTCTGGGGAAGACGTCATTACTCCGAAATAGGCAGCCTCCAGCGGAACAGAATGCCGCTCCACCACCACTTCCTCGATGTATCCAAAGCGATTCACCCCCCCGGCTTCACTAGGGTTGGAGCCTGCCAGGAAGGATATTCCCAGAGCGTGCTCAGCGTCCTTGCGGTACTCCCTTACGTTGGCTACGGCACCACCTACGCCTCTGCGGCGAAACAGAGGAACTTTCAAAATCTGAATGGTGGCATCGGCGCGGTAGCAGAGTTCGCGATTACTCTCCGGGGCGGGAAAGCGAGCCAAGACACTCTCAACAAACAGCGGCCGGTCGGCATTGGCTGACAACTCAAGCGGAGGCAGTGTCCATATGCCAAGGGCTGCCATCAGCTTGCTGCACCATTGTCGCCGTGTCCACATGAATACTTCTCATTCCCGCAGTCGCTAACTGACGGCAACCCTACTCCATCGGTATTCCATCGGCTATTGGGCTACTGCGCACCAGTCAGCGCGCGAATCAGGCCCATCAGCCAGACAAGTCCCATCTCCGTTTCGCCTCCGCCAACTGGCGGCAATGGAAACTTTCCCGCACTCGAAGAGTTGCATCAGTGGGGCTCTGATTGGGAAGGAACTATCAAAAAGAGACGGGTCCAAACCCATATCTTTCACATTTAGAGTAACATACGCCGCGAACCCTGGATCGGGTTACCAGAACCACAAATAACTCTCTAGCCGTAGCCGAATGAGTAAACGAATCCTTTTCTTTTGACACCCATTTGCATTGTGGACTAAAATCGTCCTTTATAGTTCCGCACGTTACGAAAACTCCGCTTGCCTCGATTTTGCAGCACGCTTGACTGCATCAGCGTAGCCAAGGTCGGCCGGGGAAAGAACTTGGAATCTAGTGATGAGAACAAGTTGCATTATGGCCGACTTGGAAAAAATGAACTGGGCGGGTGAGGCGTGAAACTATTTCGTCGTATTCTGTTCTGGAGCCATTTGGCTGGCGGACTCATCGCTGCCCTGCTCATCCTGCTGATGAGCGTGACGGGAGTGATGCTCACTTACGAGAAGCAGATGATCGCCTGGGCCGACAGGGACTTACGTCTGGATTCCGTCCCGGACGCCGCCCAACGCCTGCCGCTGAGCAGTCTGGTGGCGGGCGCAGCCGAAATCCGCCAGATGGCTCCAACCGGCATCGTGGTGGAAAGCGACCCGCTGATGCCGGTTGCGTTGCAGTTCGGGCGCAATCCAATGGTGTATGTGGACCCCTACTCAGGAAAAGTACTGGGCGAGGGGGGCAAGAAGATGCGCGCCTTCATGTCCGGGACACGTGAGTGGCATCGCTGGCTGGCAGTCTCTGGCGACAACCGCACCACGGCCCGAGCCATCACCGGGGCAGCCAATGTGGTGTTCCTGTTTCTG
>CAZUAX010000179.1:7479-9034 GCA_964618435.1 uncultured Solibacteraceae bacterium | reverse complement strand
GCCGCCTGGGGACTGAACAACTGCAACCACTCCCGGCCCTCCGCCTGCATGGCGATGAACACAGGCTGGCCCTCCATACTCTTGCGGAAAGCTTCCACACCCTCATCGGTTTCAATGGGGAAGCCCTTTCCTCCATTCACGGCCAGGCCTAGATAGATGCCGTCGGCCCGCGATTTAGCGAGGGCCTGCTCCAGTGTGAGGGTGCCTTTGAGGTGGGTATGGAAATCCACTACCGGCACGTTGGCGCGGCTAAGTTCCAGGATCTTGCGGTAGGTGTCGTCCACCTTGGGCAGCAGATCCTCAGGCGTATTCAGGGTGGCGGGAAGGGTGCGCACTCGCAGGTTGCGGAAGCGGGCAGTGGAGCCCGGGTCGTGCCCTTGCAGTGCGAAAGTGCCGTGGCCGAGCTTGCGCCCCGCGGCATCGCCTGGTTGGTCCACCGGCGGCACGGGCTCAATGTAATCGACAGTGAGCGTTCCGTTCACACGAATCTGCACGCGGCGATCCTCCACGCGGATGTTGAGCGTGAACCACTCGTTGTCCCTTGCGATGGACTTGTACTGGTTGCGCACGCCATACAGGGAACCGGTCATCTTGCGTTCGCGATAGTTCCCCTCACCGACGTGCGAGTTGTTCACCTGCACCTCAAAGCCCTGGGCGGGCCAGCCCTGGTCCTGGAACGCGGTATGGAAGAAGATGCCGGAATTCGCGCCGGGCATGGACATTACCTCCGCCTCAAACTCAAAGTTCTTGAAATCCGCGCCATGGACCGCGCCTTCGTAGAAGAGGTGGGAGCGGGGGCCGCTGGCGACGATGGCGCCATCTTCCACGCGGAAAGTTTCGGGGCTCTCATTGGCGCGCCAGCCCTGAAGCGTAGTGCCGTCGAAAAGGGGCATCCATTCACCGGGTTCGCTGGAGCAGCCTGTGTTGAGGATGAGCGAGATTGCCAGAAGGAAAAGGAAAGCGGAGGAGAGCTTGCGCATGATAAGGAGATCCTTGTCGGAAATACTGAAATGGCGCTTCCACTATATCGCTTCCCGGATGGTGCCGGGCATGGGCGGGGCGGCTCAGCGAGCTCCGCGCAGGCGCTACAATGAAGGCACAGCCCCGCATTTGGACGGTTAACAGATTGCAGACTTCAACCCTTCTTCACGAGACCCTTCTGAAAGCACGCCGCCGGCGATTCCTTGGCCTGTTTGTGGCGGAAATGGGCGCGGCGCTGGCGGTTGTCGCGGCGTTGCTGTGCATTTTGCTGCTTGTAGGAGCCCAAGTGCTTTCCGCTGTGGCGGTGGCTCTGCTGGCCGCTTGCGGACTGCTGTATCTGGGCTGGCGATTGCGATCAGAATGGCTGGACCCCTACCGCACTGCGCAGGAGCTGGACCGGAATTGGGGTCTGCCCGACACTCTTTCTACCGCTTGCCACTACGAGCAGGGGCAGTTGATGAGTGACAAACGTCTGGCCCATCTGCTGCCGCTGATTGAGCGGCAACATCACGACGCATCCGAGGCGCTGCGAACGCATCGCGTGGAGGAAGCATTCCCGATGCGGATGGGGCGG
>CAZUAX010000179.1:3569-7379 GCA_964618435.1 uncultured Solibacteraceae bacterium | reverse complement strand
GCAGAGGGCGCTGAATCCGACAACCTGCCCACGGATTCCACCATGGACATGCGGAATGAGATGGCCTCGGATCCGCGCCGCCAGCAGAGCGGCGGGAAAGACGGGGAACGGCGCGAGGGCGACAACAAGCAGGCCAAGAACAATGAGGGATTGTTCGACAAGTTCCAGCAGGCCATGAACAACATGATGGACAAGTTCGCCAACCGGAAGAACGACGCGATGGAGCAGCGAGGCGAGAAGGGCAATCAGGAGCAGGCGCAGAACTCCGGTGAGCAGAAGGGCGATGGCTCCGACGATTCCAGTAATCGCGAAGGGAACCAGAAGTCAGAGAACCCGCAAGCCAGCGAAAACGCGCAGGAAGGTCTGGGCGGGCAGCAGGCCCAGGATATGGGCAAGCAAAATGCCGGGTCGCAGGAAAGCGCGTCCGATTCTCCGGCCAGCGTGGGCGCTGAAGATGGAGCAAAGGATCTGGCCGCGGCTCGCCAACTGGAAGCGATGGGGCAGATTGCTGAGATTCTGGGACAGCGCACTGAACAGGTGAAGGGTGAGATGAAGGTGGAAGTGGAGGCGCAAAAGGAGCAGTCACTCACCACGGCGCTAAGGAACGTGCGGGCCACCCATCGAGACACCGGCGGCGAGATGAGCCGCGACGAAGTGCCCTTGCGTCTGCAGAACTATGTGAAGGAATACATGAAGGCCGCCCGGGAAGCGGAAGCGGCCAGCCAAGGGGCTGGCCGCAACAGGTAACCGGGAACTGGCCAACGGCTTCCACGGTGCATGCCATTGTGGGTTCCGCTGTGGCATGCGCGGATTGCGCTGCCCGGGGTGCCTACCCGATCTGCACCAGCGACTCGCCGGGCTTTACAGAGCTTTCCGCCACCCTTGCGGCGGTTTCCTCGTCGATGATGGTGGCCTTCTCGCTGATGTTCATTGAGCAGAACTTCGGTCCACACATGCTGCAGAAGCGGGCGTCCTTGTAGGCTTCGTCGGGCAGCGTTTCATCGTGCATGGCCTCGGCGGTTTCCGGGTCAATGGACAGGGCAAACTGCTGCTTCCAGTCGAAGTTGAAACGAGCCCGGCTGAGGGCATCGTCACGGTCGCGGGCACCGGGACGCTTGCGAGCGACGTCGGCTGCATGGGCTGCAATCTTGTAGGCAATCAGGCCCGCCTTCACGTCTTCCTTGTTCGGAAGTCCGAGGTGTTCCTTGGGCGTCACATAGCAGAGCATGGATGCGCCATACCAGCCGATCATGGCTGCGCCGATGGCCGACGTGATGTGGTCGTAGCCCGGAGCAATGTCTGTCACCAGCGGCCCCAGGGTATAGAAGGGCGCTTCGTGACAGAGTTCGTTTTCTTTATCCACTTGCAGCTTGATCTGGTCCATCGGCACGTGACCGGGGCCCTCGATCATTACCTGGACGTCGTAGTCCCAGGCCACCTTGGTGAGTTCGCCCAGCGTTTTCAGTTCCGCGAACTGGGCTTCGTCAGAGGCGTCGGCGAGGCTGCCGGGGCGCAGGCCATCGCCCAGCGAGAAGCTCACGTCGTACTTGCGAAGAATCTTGCAGATGTCTTCGAAGCGTTCGTACAGGAAGTTCTGCCTGTGGTTCTTCACCATCCACTCGGCAAGAATGCTGCCGCCGCGGCTGACAATGCCCGTGACGCGCTTAGCCGCCATGGGAATGTGCTGGATCAGCACGCCGGCGTGGATGGTCATGTAGTCCACGCCCTGCTGGGCCTGCTCTTCGATCACTTCCAGCATGATTTCGGCGGTGAGGTCCTCAATGCGGCGCACGCGTGAGAGTCCCTCGTAGATGGGAACGGTGCCGATGGGGACGGGCGAGTTTTCAATGATCGCCCTGCGGATGAGCGGGATGTCGCCGCCGGTGGAAAGGTCCATCACGGTGTCGGCGTAATACTTCACCGAATAGCGCAGCTTTTCCAATTCCTCGTCGATATTTGAGGTGGTGGCGGAGTTGCCGATGTTGGCGTTAATTTTGCAGCGTGAGGCCACGCCGATACACATGGGTTCGAGGTTGGTGTGACGAATGTTGGCGGGGATAATCATCCGGCCGCGCGCCACTTCACTACGAACCAGCTCGGGCTCCAGCCCTTCGCGATTCGCAACATACTGCATTTCCTCGGTAATCAGACCTTTTCGCGCATAGAACAACTGTGTCCGTACGGCATCGCCTTCGCGTTTCGCCACCCAATCAGTTCTCATCTCGTGTTGTTTCTCCCTCGATCCTTGCCGCATCCTGAACAAACGATCCGGTATTCGCAGTATGGCACGCCTTGCAGCCGAATCGGACATCCGGCCCTGGCAAGAGGCGCCGGAATTACCCCAACTGCAAGAGGTAGCCGCGCTTCCCGGGATTGTGTGCGGTGGTCACGCCAATCTCCGTGGTTAGCCCTTCGGTTTCGTGGATATGCCCGCTGAAAAACCAACGCGGTTGTAGGTCGTCCACAAACTTGCGGATGGCGGTGCTGCCCGCATGCTGCCCGTTGCGCATCCGGTCGAGCGCCGTGCCATGGGGCGGGCAATGGCAGACGAGCACATCCGGTTTGGGAAGGCGTAGCGAGTTAAGGTGCTGCTCCAGTTCCCGCTCGCTGTACTCGCCGGGCGTGTCGAAGGGGGTGGGGTTTGAGTACCCCAGGAAGGCAAAGCGCAGCCCGCCAATTTCCCGGCCTTCGCCGTGTACAGACTGGAAGCCATGGCGCACGGCAAAGGCGGCAATGGTAGCGGCGTCCTCATGATTGCCGGGAAGAATCAGCAAACGGTCGCCGAGCGGGTGCAGGATTTCCCCGCAAGCATCGAGACCCCGCGCCCAACTCACAAGATCACCGGCGCAAACATACAGGTCGGCTTCCGTTTCCACCAGGCGTCGCAGCGCAACGGTGTCGTTGTGGATATCAGAAAAGAGCAATATGCGCATCTTCAGCGGCAGAGCCTCCATCCAAAAGGTTGTGTGGTTCTTGTCTTCCTAGCGTAAACAAAGCGGTTCCGGACCATTGGTGATGGGGAACTGCCGCCGGGATTGGCTTGCGCAAGGCTGTTGCACAAGCTTGTCGCGCAACCTCCAAGAGAGATGCCCGGAAACGCTATCATGAAGAGAATTGCCTTTTACTGGACGATAACGCACTTTTCTGGACGGTAACCCCCTCAATGCCAAAAGAGCCTGAAGCGCCCCTCAGCATCAATAGCTGGCTGGCTGAAGAAATGTTTAGCCAATACCAGCATGGCCAGACAAATATCGACGACGCCTGGCGCGAGGTTTTTCGGAGTTCCGATTTTGCGGAGTCCGCCGCGGCCCGAACCAGTGGCAATGGCGGACACGCCAACGGCGGTTCCACCCATGCCGCTGCTGCCAAGACGGAACCCGCCGCTGCTGCCAGCAAGGCAGCACCCGCGGCACCGGCTGCAACGGCCATGCCTTCCTATAAGCCTTTGGCCAGTGAAGAGTTACAGGCCATTGTGGGGGTAGCGGGCAAGATCGCTGCCAACATGGACCTCAGCCTGTCCATCCCCACCGCAACTTCGCAGCGCAGCGTGCCGGTGAAGGTGATTGACGAAAACCGGTACTTCATCAACCAGCATCAGACCTTGCACGGGCGGGCAAAGGTGTCGTACACCCACCTGATTGGCTGGGCCATTGTGCAGGCGCTGAAGAAAACACCTTCACTCAACCACGCTTACGCGGTTGTGGATGGAACTCCCCATCGGGTGGTGCGGCCGCAGATTAACTTGGGCATCGCCGTGGATGTGGAAGGCAAAGACGGGAAGCGTTCGCTGCTGGTGCCGAACCTGAAAAA
>CAZUAX010000179.1:0-3469 GCA_964618435.1 uncultured Solibacteraceae bacterium | reverse complement strand
TCGGCTGAGGTGATTGCGCAGCTTGGCCTGAGCAAGGTGATGACGATGACGTGTACCTACGACCATCGCATCATCCAAGGCGCCGAAAGCGGAATGTTCCTGGGCTCAGTGCATGAGTTCCTGCAGGGCGAGCACGGGTTCTACGACCAGATCTTTACGGATCTAAATGTGCCCACGCGGCCAGTGCGCTGGGCGCGAGACCGGCAGGCCGCACCTACCACTTCCGGAGGGGTGAGCCGGGAAAGCGATATCGTCAAGCAGGCTGCCGTCCTTCAGTTGATTAACGCCTTTCGCGTGCGGGGCCATCTGATTGCGGATCTTGACCCGCTCAACGATGCACCCGCGTCGCATCCGGAACTGGATCCGGCCACCTACGGCCTTACCATCTGGGATCTTGACCGGCAGTTCCTGACGGGCACGCTGGGGCAGAGGGAAGGGGAAAATCAGCCCACCTTTCGTACGCTGCGCGAGATTCTGGGCATGCTCAACCGTGCCTACTGCGGGCGCATTGGATGCGAATACATGAACATCCAGCATCCGGAACAGAAGGCCTGGATCCAACAGCACATTGAACCGGATGCCGCCCATGCGGCGCTGCCGAACGACGTCCGTATGCGCACACTGGAGCGCCTAACTCAAGCGGAGGAGTTCGAGCATTTCCTGCATAACCGCTTTGTGGGCCAGAAGCGCTTTTCGCTGGAAGGCGCTGAGACCGCGATTGCGATTCTTGCTCACCTGCTGGATGTTGCCGCCGGCACGGGCGTTCACGAAGTGGTGATCGGCATGGCCCACCGCGGCCGCCTGAACACCCTCGCGAATATCGTGGGGAAGCCGCTGGAGAAGATCTTCAGCGCGTTTGAAGGCGACCCGGACCCGGAGAGTATGCAGGGCTCCGGGGATGTGAAGTATCACCTGGGTTCCTCGGGTGTTCGTCGCACCGCTTCGGGCCGCGATATTGTGGTGTCGGTTGCTCCGAATCCCAGCCATCTGGAAGCAGTGGACCCCGTGGTGGAGGGCATCGTTCGCCCCAAGCAGGACCGTCTGGGCGACGAAGAGCGCGCCCGCGTGATTCCGGTTCTGATCCACGGCGATGCCGCCTTCGCGGGCCAGGGAGTGGTGGCCGAAACGCTGAACCTCTCGCAGTTGCCGGGCTACACCACCGGTGGCACTGTGCATCTGATCATCAATAACCAGATTGGCTTCACCACCAACCCTTACGAATCGCGTTCCACGCCCTATTGCACGGACGTCGCGCGCATGGTGCAGGCGCCCATCTTCCACGTGAACGGCGACGACCCGGATTCAGCCATCCGCACGCTCAACATCGCCTTCGCCTACCGGCAGCAGTTCAAGAAGGATGTCGTGATCGACATGTTCTGCTTCCGCCGCCATGGGCACAATGAAAGCGACGACCCCAGCTACACGCAGCCGAGCCTGTATCGGAAGATCAAGGCACACCCTGGCGTGGCCGAACTCTATGGCGGGCAACTGGTGAGAGATGGGCTTCTCACCAAGGAGCAAGTAGACCAAACCCGCAAACGGCTGATCCAGCGGCTGGAGGAAGCCTTCCTGAATGCGCAGCAGAAACCGGTGACTCCGCTTTCGGCCGACAGCCTGGCCGCGGTGGAGGAAGCACCCCACGATGCGCCGCGCACGGCGATTGACCGCGACACCATTGAAACCGTGGTGCAGGGCCTCACGCGGCTGCCATCGGACTTCAACCTGCATCCTAAGCTGCGGAAGTTTGTGTTCCGTCGCGAGGAGATCTTCCAGCCCGGCTTTGCCGCGGACTGGGCGACCGCGGAGGCACTGGCCTTTGGCTCGCTTGTGGTGGAAGGCACGCCTGTGCGCCTGAGCGGGCAGGACAGCGGACGTGGCACCTTCAGCCAGCGCCACTTGATTCTGGTGGATGCTGAAACAAACCACGAGTACATTCCGATGCAGCACCTGGCCGCGGACCAGGCACCCTTCCACGTCTTTGACAGCTCGCTCAGCGAGTACGCGGTGCTCGGTTTCGAGTTCGGCTACTCCATTGGCGATCCACTTACCCTGACGCTTTGGGAAGCGCAATTCGGCGACTTCTTCAACGGCGCGCAGATCATGATTGACCAGTTCATCAGCTGCTCCATGCAGAAGTGGGGCCAGCCTAGCGGGTTGGTGATGCTGCTTCCGCATGGATATGAGGGCCAGGGACCTGAGCACTCCAGCGCGCGCATTGAACGGTTCCTCATCCTGTGCGCAGAGGACAACATGCAGGTGGTGAACTGCTCCACGCCTGCCCAGTATTTCCACGTGCTGCGCCGCCAGATGTATGGCGGACGGCAGGGCGGCAGCATGAACCGTCCGCTGGTGATCTTCACTCCGAAGAGTCTGCTGCGCCATCCGCAGGCGGTTTCCGGCATTGAGGAATTCACAGGTGGCTCCTTCCGCGAGACCATCGGAGAGGTGGAGCCGATCCCCGCTGACAAGGTCCGCCGGATCCTCATCTGCAGTGGAAAAATCTACTATGAGCTTCTGGCTCGGCGTAAGGATCTGGAACTGGACAGCGTGGTAATCGTGCGCCTGGAGCAGATCCACCCGTATCCGGAAGCGCAGTTGCGGGACATCATCCATCGCTACCCGTTGAATGCGGAAGTAGCGTGGGTGCAGGAGGAGCCGCGCAACATGGGCGCGTGGCGTTTCGTGCAGGAACGGCTTGACCCGATGCTTGCCGAAAGCGGACGACAGGTCCATTATGTGGGCCGCAAGCCAAGCGCCAGCCCGGCGACCGGCTCATACAAGCGCCACCTGCAGGAGCAGAGCGAGATCATTGAGGGCGCCTTCGCGGAAGCCACATTCAGCGTAGGCAAAAAAGCCCGTCCGCTCACGCGCAAGGGTGCCTGATCGCTGGCCCCCAAGTGCCGAAACGGTGCCTGGGGGCCAAGCCTTTTGGGCGGAGTTGGAACGCGGCGTTGCTGATGAACCCCCTGCTATCCTAGCGATAAGCCACGCTGCTGGCCGTTGGGCGCGTTTCTGCTGTATGTTTCTCCGCCTGCTACTGATTGCTGTCCTGCTTTGCCCGCTGCTCCCGGCACAACAACCTGTATCCTGGTCTACCCTCGACGACATTCTTTTCCAGGCTTCCGTGGCGGTGCAGGCGGACGTGGAACTGATTGTTCTGCACCATGGCCAGGAGGTGTATCGAAGACGAACCCAAGCATTTGGATCCGAATCCCATTTGCCGATTGCCTCTGCCAGCAAGTGGCTTACGGCAGCCACCATCCTCGCGCTGGTGGACGATGGACTGCTGGCACTCGACGATCCCATCAGCCTGTATTTACCGGAGTTTCGCGATGGCAAGGCGGGAATCACCCTCCGGCAGTTGCTTAGCCACACCAGTGGACTGGGTGGGGATCTGCCCTGCGTGTTTGACCCCGCGACCCCTCTGGATGTCTGCGTTCAGCGCATTGCCGAACGCCCTTTGTTGTTT
>CAZUAX010000178.1:0-9036 GCA_964618435.1 uncultured Solibacteraceae bacterium | reverse complement strand
TCGTCACGGGTGACACCAAAGTAGTGGAGCGTGGGCACGGGGATGGATGCTACATCAACACAGCAGGGATTGGCGTAATCCCAAACGGAATTGAACTTGCCCCTAGTCTTGCCCGGCCCGGAGATGTGGTGCTGGTTAGCGGCTATCTCGGCGACCACGGAATGGCAATCATGAGCGTACGCGAAGGGCTGGCCTTTGAATCGGCTACCGGAAGTAATCCCCTGCTGAGCGACTGCGCCTCACTCCATACGCTGGTAGCAGCCATGCTCGCGACAGAGCCAGGAGCAGTGCGCGTCCTGCGCGATCCCACTCGCGGCGGCGCAGCGGCAAGCCTCAATGAAATCGCCACGCGCGCCAGCCTTTGCATTTGCCTCGATGACGACGCCATCCCCGTGCGGCCCAGCGTCCGTGCCGCCTGTGAAATGCTGGGCCTCGATCCGCTCCACGTAGCCAATGAAGGCAAACTGCTTGCCATCGTCGATCCGTGCGCGGAAGGCGCAATCCTCTCCGCAATGCGTGCTCACCCTCTTGGCCTCGACGCCCGTCGCATTGGCACCGTGCAGGCTGCCCCTCAGGGGATGGTAACCATCCGCACTGGATTGGGTGCCACCCGAATCCTGCCCCTGCCCCTGGGCGAGCAACTGCCACGGATCTGCTAAGAATGTTGGACTGCCTGCCGTTCCCCTGATCCCTTCGGGTTCTTCAATTCGATTACTAAGTGAGGACTATACCCGTGCCTGCTTTGAACGAAGGATCCCTCTTCGCAACCATCGCCAGCAATAGCGTGAAGTCAGCTTTTAAGGCTGGCTCTCCGGTCTTCAAGGAGCGCTTGCGTGCCGGCACCAAGCTTTTCAAATGGACTCAATATCAACTGGTTGGGCCCAAAGGCATCACCCCCTGGTGGAGTTTGCTAAACGACACCACTCTGCAGAACGGCATGATGGTTCCGGGCTTCGACACGATCCAGAAGCGCATTGGCGGCGGATTTCAGAACGCCCGTGACTACGCCCGCGCCCGCAACGCCGTCACGCTCCAGTGGAACCAGCTAACCAAGCCCCTGGTGGTGGAACTTACCCAGGACGTCTATGCGTTCGTAGGCGTCACTGCTCACCAGCGACGCGATGCGGACGACGACAAGGTTTTCTTCATTGGTGGTGATTACCAGGTCTGGCTGCCAGGATTGACAATCCAGCACGTACGCCAGATCTCGGCTCTGCCTTATGTGCGGCCCGTGATTACCTAAGCTGAAGACGAGATTGCAAATTACCTCATGCCGCTACTGAATCAGCATTCCACCTACGACGATGTAAGCACAGAGGAGTCGCGCGCACTCTTCCTTGGCGGAAGGCCCCTGGCACACGAGGTTCTGCACACGGGCGCTTTGCTCTGCCGCTTCGTCCCCCGCACGGCATCGCCGGCCGTCTCTGCATGGTGGATCATGTTCAACCCGTTTCGCCTGGAAAACGGAACCATTGTTCCTGGTATCGGGCAGTTCCTCTTGCAGAGCGGATGTCGAATTAACCAGCGAGGCATGATGCAGGAAGGGCAAGACGTTAAGCTTTCCTGCATGGAAACGGGCAGCATTTTCGCAATGGTTCGGCTGATCGAGTCAGCCTATGCGTTCATGGGGCCTACCGTCCCGTGGAGGCCGGAACCTTGTGGCGGAGTTATGCCGCTGCGCGGTGGGGAATTTCGCGTCTGGATTCCCGGCCTAACCGCAAACATGCTGCAGCCGGTTCCTACCCCGCGCGCACTCTTCATCGAGTCTCCACCAACAGCTACCGAGGCGGATCTGCCAGGCGGGGCGGAGCACCAGTCAGCCGATACTGAACCAGTGAATGACTAAGCGCGGGGCGTTCGGTTGATGGCTGCGCATTGCGGGCTTGTGCCTCACTGCACGCCGGACGGGGTTAGCACCACGGTCGCGCGAATCGAGGCCCCGAACTTCGATAGCGTTACTTCGCATACGGTCTCTTTGCTCACAGGCTTTGTGTCAATTGAGAACTGTACCCAATCTTGCCCCGTGGGCACCATCACACGGCTTGGCGCGTCCATAAACCTTGCACAATTCGTGCTTAGCTCCACAGGGGCAGGAGTACCATACACCGTTGCGCCCACCTGCAGACGTAAGTCAACGGGGCTCCCCCCTGGCATCTGCTGAGTGGATGGTTCCAAGCGCGCAAGTGCCGGCATCAGCTGAATTGCACCGCTCGCGAAGCCGCCAGGGCCGTCCGCCAGCACCCGCAATGTTTTGACTTCCTCTACACCGGCCGTCATCACCACCGCTTCTGTCTCCAGCGTACCCGGAGGGAAGACAAGTTCCGGCTCCACCTGGCCCAGCTCACTCGGGTGCACACTCAACCGCATTCTTCGTTCCGTAGAAGGGTCTCCCGCAGCGCGCACCACGGCGACGCCTTGTACGCCACCCAAAGTCCGGGGACTCCGCACGCGGACGCTCGGCGACGGCTCCATTCCGAGAGCTAGCGGCCCCCGGCCACTGGGAAACGGGCGATAGAGCGGATCTCCCACATTCATGATGCGGAACTTCAGCAGCCGTGTATTTCGCAGGAAAGCATCGCCAACGTTTGCACCCTGGAACAGATCATGAAAAATTCCATCCACCTTGGGATAGTGCGTCACGTATGGCTCGCTCACCGCACCCGCAGTGATGGTGATGCCCAACCGCAACGCATTGTGAACCCAGTTTGGACCCTCTCGCGGATGCCATGCCGACATGCTGTCAATGTGCAAGCCAATCGCGCCATCGCTCCACGTAAACGCATCGTTGTAATGGTTCAATTGGTACCAGCCCGCATACAGTGCTGCAGGCTCGCATCTCAGCGGCGCTGGTTCCTCTCCAAACTCCTGCGGGTGTGTATCAAGCACCACTTCAAAACCAGCCAGTTTCGCAAGTTCTGACGCACGATGAATATCCCACTCCCCGCTCGCATAGGAGCTATCGGCCTTGTACTGAACATCATTCGTATTTCGATCGAAGCAACCGATTCCCTGCGGCCCTCCCTTGGCTTCTGTCGCAACTGCCTTATCCACCAGAGCCTTGGCAATTGCCGCGGTAGGCCCATCCAATCGCCATACAGAATAAATCCGCGGCCTTCCATTCTGCTCCCTATACACGTGAAAAGGCTGAAACGGCGCATACCGGTTGCCTGCAGAGTCATGCGCAACGTAATAGGGGTGGGGCGCAGCCACTTGTTGCGGTAAAGGATCTGCGTTTGCCTGGTCCCAGATATCAGCGATCAGGGAGTCCATTGACGCATCGAAGCGCTGCCCGGGAATCATCACTTTGAAGGGTGTTCGGTAACTCAGTACAACGTAAAGAATTCGCTCCGCACCCTCGCGCTCCAGGCATTGGCGCACACCCGGCTTCACTCGCTCCAGGTAGTGTTTGCCCTGAATTACATCCTCTGCAGGAAAGGAAACACTGCAAAGGTGGTCCTTCGGAATACCGCGCTGCCGCGCATAGTATTCGGCTACCTCACGCGAATCTGGTATGTCCGCGTGATACACCACCAGCACCCTGCCACTCAGGCTTTCTGGCGAGGCAGGCGCAGCAGACTGTGCCTGCTGCGGTGCGTCTTCCCCGGCCAGCGTTCGGCCCGGGGATAGTGCGCAATTGCACAACACAATAGTCATGCTCAGAAGCAAGGCAATCCAAAGCATTCGACGTAGGAAATACTCCACCACCTTTCCAGCATCCCATCTCTCACGTCGCAATTTCAGAAGGCAAAGGGCTCCAACGCGCATCCGCCCGAACACTGCGTGCAGCCGGGAGCGCTATCCTGTCAGGGAATATGATTGCAAGCATTGCAGCGCCGTCCGGGCGGATACAGTTGATCCTAGCCGCGGCTCTGTTTTCCACTGGTGGTCTGGCAATTAAGGCCATCGCCCTCAACAACTGGCAAGTTGCAGGCGTGCGCTCCGCCTTTGCCGCGGCCATCGTAGCCCTGTTGCTGCCCGAAGCTCGCCCTCGGTGGCGCCCTTCCCTGTTTGGCCCCGCGTTTGCCTACGCGGCAATGCTCATCCTCTTTGTTTCTTCCACCAAGCTAACCACTGCCGCCAACGCCATCTTCCTGCAAGCCACGGCACCGCTTTACCTTGTGTTTTTAGGGCCGCTCTTGTTGAAGGAGCCCACACGCCGCGAGGATTGGCTTACGCTGTTTATCCTTGGGGCGGGAATGTCCCTTTTTTTCCTGGGAGAGCCCGCCGCGCAAAGTACGGCACCGCAACCGGTGTTGGGGAATATTCTCGCTGCGGGCAGTGGATTTACCTGGGCCCTGGTTCTGGTGAGCCTCCGCTGGCTGGGACGTCGCGATCCCACGGGCAACCAGGGCATGCAGGTGGTGGTGGCGGGGAATATCCTGGTCGCGCTTCTGTGCGCTCCCCTCGCATGGCCGCTTCCCATGGCAAGTTGGGTGGATTGGACACTCCTTGCCTATCTGGGAGTGTTCCAAATTGGTCTTGCCTACTTTGCCATGACGCGCGGCATCCGGCAGGTTCCGGCTCTGGAGGCATCCATGATCCTGCTCCTGGAGCCCGTACTCAACCCCATCTGGACTTGGCTGGTGCTGGGCGAGCGCGCCGCACCATTATCCATCCTTGGGGGCGTACTCATCCTCGCTGGCACACTTGCCCGCTTCCATTGGGCCAGCCGCCGGATCGCAGTTGCCGGAACGGGCTAGCGCAGTTCCTTGTTGAAGAACTCCACCGTTCTGCTCCACGCCAGCTTGGCCATCCCCTCGTCGTAACGCGGCGTGGTGTCGTTCAGGAATCCGTGATTGCCTCCCTCGTACATGTGCATGGTGTAGCGCTTGTTGTGGGCTTTTAATGCCGCTTCATACGCGGGCCAGCCAGCGTTCACACGCGTATCCAGGCTGGCATAGTGCAATTGAATGGGAGCCTGAATCTTCGGCACTTCCTCCGCGGGAGCCTGCCCTCCATAGAAGGGTACCGCCGCCGAGAGTTCCGCACCCAGGTTTACAGCCAGGGCATTGGCCACTCCGCCTCCAAAGCAAAAGCCTACCACGCCAATCTTGCCGGTGCAGGCAGGATTGCTCTTCAGCCAGCGCGCGGAGGCAATGAAGTCCTCCATCAACTTGCCACGGTCAAGTTTGGCAAACATCGCCCGGGCGCTATCCTCATCGCCTGGATACCCGCCCAGTGTCGTCAGCCCGTCTGGCGCAAACGCCAAAAAATTCTCAAGGACCATCCGGCGCGCAACGTCCTCCGTATGTGGATTCAGTCCCCGATTCTCGTGAACCACCACTACACCCGGCAGCTTCCCAGTGGCATTCGCAGGCTTCACCAGATAGCCCCGTATTTGGCCCAACCCATTTGGTGATGGTACTGTCACCCATGCCGTTGTAATCCGAGGGTCGTCCGGGCGAATCTGTTGCGCTTCCGCAAACTTAGGGTTCAGGCTTTCCAGCAGCATCGCTGCCGTCACGCCTCCGGTGGCGAACCGCTTTGCCTTTTCCAGAAACCCACGACGGTCAATGTCTCCATGGACATAAAGGTCAAACAGGTCAAGCAGCTCTTGCGGAAAATCGGATGCCTTCTTGCGTTCCATAGCCTACCGAGCCCTCCCTCAGGCTTGTGTAGGCGAGCATACCATGGCCAAAGGTTACAGACCCCGGAAAGGTGTTCCTATCTGCATACCGTCGGATGCCAAATAACAGGCAACCTGCACTACGCATTCGATCATGACGCGCGCCGGGGTACAATGCCGGGTTGGATTGTAATCTTCCCTGGAGGTAGCCATGCGCTGCATGCACGCCCTTATCACCTTACTCGCATTCGTCACCTTGGCGGCGTCCCAGCCGATGCCGCGGGGGGCGGAAGCCTTCCATTCGGAAAAGCTGGCCTCCATCAAGCCCCGCATGCAGCAGTTTGTGGACACGCGACAACTGCCGGGTGCGGTCACCATGATTGTGCATCGCGGTAACGTAGCGCATCTGGAAGCAGTGGGCATGGCCAACCTCGAATCCAGGACGCCGATGCGCACCGACACCATTTTCCAGATCATGTCCATGACCAAGCCATTCACTGGCGTTGGCATCGCGATGTTGATGGAGGAAGGAAAACTCAGTCTCACCGATCCGGTGGAGCGGCATCTTCCTGAGTTTCGCAACCAATGGATGGTTGAATCCCGCGACAGCGACACACGCATGACTCTGAAACGCCCGGCTCGGAAGATCACGATTCTCGATCTGATGACCCACACCTCGGGAATGGCGGGATTCATGCCGGAGGGCATCACGGACTTCATGCGCACGATGGATCGCCCCCTTTCCGAAGCTGTTGCCGCCTACGCACAGGTCCCCCTGCAATTTGAGCCCGGCACCCGGTGGATGTATAGCAATATGGGTATCGACACCCTTGGCCGCATTATTGAGATCTGCTCCGGCAAGAGCTACGAAGATTTCCTCGCCGAGCGCCTTTTCCAACCCCTGGGTATGAAGGACAGTTTCTTCTATCCCATGAAGGAGTCCACCCAGAAGCGCGAACGCATTGCCATGGTCTACCGGCGCACCGAGGACGGCCTTGTGCGCAGCGGTTCCGAGATCCTGGGTGGTGACCCGGCAAAGTATCGCGAGGGCGCACGGTATCCCGGCCCATCCTTCGGCCTCTTTTCCACCGCCGAAGATCTTGCGCTCTTCTCTCAGATGATGCTGAATGGCGGCACGCTGAATGGCAGGCGCTATCTCTCTGCAGATACAGTGAAGCTCATGACAACACTCCAGAACGGCCACATGGAACCCTCAGGCCACAACGCCGGCCAGGGCTATGGGCTCACCTGGACCGTGGCCAAAGATGCGCGATTCTCCATCATTCATCGTCCTGTCGGCACCTTCGGTCACGGTGGCGCTTTTGGCACGGACTATTGGATCGACCCGGAGCACCAGCTAGTTGGCATTTTCCTTACAGGCGTGGCCAACAGCCAACGTTATGAGGAAAAGGCACTATCGCAGATTGCGATTTCCGCACTCAAGGAATAGGTGCTGTCTGCTGGTAAAAGCCCAAATGCGGATCAAAGCTTTTCTGCGCTCTTAGGTAAGATGATCCTAACGCAAAGGCATCGCCTTGCCGTGTGGCCTACCCGGCTGGGGGTAGCGGGTATTCGATCAGCGCTGCTAGTTCCGGGTTCGTCAGCAGCCGGGATTGTTGGTTCCTGGCCAGCGGAATCTCCGCGGGGGTCACTCCGTCCAGAACTTTCAGGGCCTGTGCCGCTACCCACTCGCCTTGTTCCCTGGCTACCTTCACCCGGCCCACCATCGCGTACCTTATCATGTGCTCATCACAAGTGAATACGGGAATGCGCACCCACTCCCGAAAGTGCTTCAGGGCCGTCTCGTGGTCCCATCCGCGAATGGCGCCATTCGTGATGAAAAAAATCAGGTCGGCATGGTCATTCGCCCAACGGAAGGCCTTCTTCCAGTGGTCGAAATCCGGCACCAGCCCATAGGTAGTGGAAAGTCCGTTCCGCCAGTAAATCGGATCCAGGAATGCTCTACTCTTCCTCTCGGAGGAGGAATCCTCGCTCAGGATAAACAATTCCTTACATCCCGGCTTCGCCTGCAGCACCATGCGCACGGTTTCCTCTACGGGAAGCACTTCAATCATCCCGGTTACATAACGATTCGGCACTTCGTAAGGGCTGGCCGTCCAGTTGACTCCGCAGAACAACACCGGAGTTGGCCCGTTGCGCAGATGCGGTGCCACAAGGTGAATCATCGCGTCGTCGTCGGAAACCAGCAGCACCGCCGGATTCACCTCTCGAATCCTCGTCAATGCGTGCAGTGCTGACTCCGGAAGCCTATCGGGCCGCCGCTTCCCGTCTAGATAGATCGTCTCGAGGGTCACCGGCGCCTCGGTTAGCGTCTCGCGGATTCCCGCCTCCACGGCATCGCTTGATCCATAACCCTTGTGGTAGGAGTTCACGTAGATGATCGGCTGAGGACTCCTCGAACACGCGGCCAACCCCACACCGCAAGCCGCAAGCAATTGCCTGCGCGACCATCGCCAAGTACGTGATTTCCCTCTCAATTCAAACATTTTCTGTTCACTGAGGCATTGTCCGTTCTCTTGTGACGGATGCCCGGCCGATTCCATTACAGCACGTCCGCAAATCCGGGACGCAGCCTGCGGAACACCATCCCGCCCACCACAAACACCACTACCGCACTCACAGCAGCCAGCCCGTACTGGCTAAGCGACGGTGCCTCGGAGCCCAGCACGCATTGGCGATAAATACCCACGAAATGCGCCATCGGATTGATCTGCAGCAGAAAGCGCAAGCTCTCGGGTACCATATTCTCTTCAATAAAGATTGGGGTAAACCAGAACCAGAACGTCATTGCCACGGTCACCAGCTGCGCGGTATCGCGCAGAAACACGTGCAAGCTGGCAACAATCCACCCAAGCCCAACAGAGAAAAGTGCTAAAAGCACAAAAGCAGGCAGCACTAACGGCAACCAGACACTTATATGCCCCTCCCAGAATATTGCCGCAAGCAACAGAACTACCATGCCCATTCCGTGCTGAATGGCAGACGACAGGAAGATCGAAATGGGAATCGACTCTACCGGAAACACTGTCTTCGTGATGAAATTCCGATTGTCGACGAACGAGGACGCTGACCGAATTACGGAATCCGAAAACAGCATCCACGGTAATTGGGCACTGAATAGGTAGAGCGGATAGTTCTGCGCCAGCGGGCTGGTGGGTTGCACTCGAAAACATAGCTGAAACACAAACACCCAACTCACCAGCAGTACCAGTGGATGCACAATTCCCCACATCCAGCCCCCAAAGGAGCCCACGAACCTCCGTTCAAAGTCTCGGCGGACCAGTTGATACAACAGGTCACGCCGTTCCACGAGGTTCTGAAGGAAATAGGAACCGGGAAAACGCATACGGCAAACAGGCCTTCCTTCAGGTTAGCAGTTGCGTAAAACGCGGCTCAGGACGAAACTTGCCCGAGAATCACCAGCGGTCCCTTGGCGAAGTGGGGCAGGA